>NZ_JBITXP010000013.1:0-129075 GCF_044544765.1 Streptomyces sp. NPDC053513 | reverse complement strand
CCCCCAGCCGGTGGACCAGTGGGTACCGCCGTCGAAGTAGGTGCCCATGTTCTTGCGGACGGCGATGTTGCCGTCGGTGCCGTGGACGATCAGGTCGGCCTTGCCGTCACCGGTGATGTCGGCGAAGTACAGGCGACCCATGTCGGTGCCGGTGACGAAGCGCCCCCAGCCGGTGGACCAGTGGGTACCGCCGTCGAAGTAGGTGCCCATGTTCTTGCGGACGGCGATGTTGCCGTCGGTGCCGTGGACGATCAGGTCGTCCTTGCCGTCACCGGTGATGTCGGCGAAGTACAGGCGACCCATGTCGTCGCCGGTGAGGAAGCGTCCCCAGCCGTTCGACATGACGGTGCCCGCACCGAAGCTGCTGCCGAGGTTGCGGTGGACGACCACCGCACCGTCGGTGCGCTGCAGCACGAGGTCGTCCTTGCCGTCGCCGTCGATGTCGGCGGGCGTGACCTTCTCACGGCTGACGATTTCCTTCACCCAGCCGGCCAGCCCGTCGACACGGGTGTCGACGGCGTTGGTACGGGTCTCGGCCGGGTCAATGCCCAGACAGCCGCCCTGCCACGACCGGGAGCCCACAGCGACGAGCTCGGGGGTTCCGCTGACCATGCGCAGGGCCGGGCCGCCGGCGTCCCCCTGGCAGACGGTCGCGGTGTCGGAACCGTCAAGGTTCACGTCCGTGCCGGTGGTGGAAGCGACGGTGAAGGTGCCGCTGTGGAGCTTGTTGGGCACCCACTCGGTCTTCGTCCGGCCGAATCCGGCCTTCGTCAGCTGCTCCCCGGCGGCGGCGGCGGTGGTGGCGACCCGGACCGGGACGGCGACGGATCCGGGAACCCTGGTGCTGAGTCTGACCAGAACCAGATCACGGTCGGCGTGGGGTACGAGGGCGAGGGCCTGCTGGACGCTGCCTCCGGTCTGTGTCAGGTCGGTGCGGCCGACGGTGACGGTGGTGGCGACCGCGGGCCTGCCGGCGTCGGAGACGCCGGCGGTGGTGAAGCAGCTCTTCGCGGTGAGAACCCACTGCGGGTCGACGAGCGTGCCGGTGCAGGAGGTCTTCTCCCCGATAGCGATCTTTGCGGTGAAGTTCAACTGCGCTGGGGCGTCGCCACCGTTGAGGGCGGCGGCGGGGAGGACGGTGGCGGCGGTGGCGAGCACGGTGGCGGCGCCAGCAGCCCACACGAAGCGCGAACGCTTTGCTGTCATGAGTGTTCCTTGATGATGAAGAAGGAGAGCTTGGGCTGCTGCACGAGTGGTCTCCTTGCTGCGGGGCCCAAGAGGTGAACAGGCTTTCTGGACCGCCTACTTGGAGGTGCGGATCTCGACGAGCATGTGGTCGCGGCCCTCGGGGTCGGCACTCTCGCCGACCGCGGTCCAGGCGTTCTTGGCGACGTCGAAGGACTTTTCCTCCGTGCCGACCGTCATGTCGACCTGGGCGCTCTGGTCGACGCTGCCCTTGACGGCGTACACGGAGGGGATCTCAAGCGTCAGCCAGCCGCTGTTCCCGGTGACCTTGAAGCAGATCTTGTCCTTGCTGCGGGCCCAGACCTCGAGCAGTCCGGTCTCGCCGGCGCAGTCGGCCAGCATGATGTGCCCGTCGCCCCGCTTCAGGACGATGTTCTTCTCGGCGAGGATCTTGTCCGCGTTCGGGTAGTCGTAATTCTCCACGGCATAACCGGGTGCCTCGTCGGCCACGGATTCGGCGTTCCCCGCCGGCCGGCCCGCCGACGAAGTCGTCCACAGCACGGCCGCCAAGCCGGCGGCACACGTCGACGCAATGATGCGAGTGACGAGTTTCATATGCAGTTCCCTCTTGTAGATCAGGCGTCTCATCCCCTTTTGCCGCGCATGGCGACGCGTCCCGGCCGGGCACCTATACGCCGTTTCAGGGAAATGCGAGCAAGTCGTGGATGCAGCCGGCACGACGGCTGCCGATATTTTCGCGCAGGTCACTTCAGTCCACCTGGCGAGGTGCGCAAATTTATCCAGGCGAGCTGAAACGGCTTTCCGCGGCGCCTCATTCAAGAGCTCGATCCCTCCACATGTCCAACAGGAAAAACCGGAAGCGGCTGCACATAGTCGGTGAATTCACCTGCCGAAACAGCCAGACTTACGAAGGTTGTAGGGATGATCGTGAAGGATTCGTGAAGATCACGAGGTGCGAACTTCACGAATGTGTGGACTTTGACGCACGAATGGAAATTCCATCGAGAGATGTTTGGGGTCGAAATTTCCAATTTGCTGGATGGGTCGCGCTTTGCGATCCGTCGCGAATGCCGGAGTCGATCCCCCTGGAAAACGGAACAATTGCCACAGATTAATCCGTGGAGTTGCGCACCACATTGCCAGTGAATTGACGTTCAACTGAATGAATGTTGGGATCATGTCGTCTCGACGCCCGGGCAGCACCTGCGCGCCATTCGTGCATCTGTCTGGGTGACGTGGGGGACGGGCGGCACCGTGCCGCGCCATCGGGGCGAGTACGGGTCGGACAGACACAGTGAGAGTGGAAAGGAGTCGTGATGTCACAGCAATCACGGCGGGGGTTGAGTAGGCGTCAGGCGCTGGCCATTTTCACCGGGGTGGCGGCCGGCAGCGTGCTGTCCAGCGGTATGTTCGGGACGCGCCCGGCGTACGCGGCGGGCGGTTCGGGTGGCATGCCGGCGGTGCCCGAGGGATCAGGGCTTCCGGATACCGATCGCGGCAAGGTGGTCTGGGCATACCGATCGGGCCGCCGGGCCGTCCGCACCGCGGCGGCCGCGGCGCTGGTGGGCTCCAACACGGACATAACGGATTTCCTCAGTCAGAAGGCGCCTGTGGCCTGGGCCGAGGACAACAGGTTCGCGCTCGCGGAGTCCCTGGCCACAGCGGGCCTGGCGACGCGCAACGTCATCGGTACGGCGTTGTCCAGCGGGGACGCAGCGGTCGAGGCCGTCCTCCAGGGCGGTTTCCAGACTGCCGTGGACGAGGATCTCAGGGTGGCCGTGAGTACGGTCCAGGCCCGTGGTTCCAAGGCTGTGAAGCGTGCTGCGTCCGCCGCGCTGGCGGCCGATTCCCCCTTCGCGTTGCGCGCCTTCCTCAGTGACGGGCGGTTCACCGCGCAGGAGGAGGACGATCGTGTGCAGGTGATGACCATCCTCGCCTCAGCGTCACCGCAGGTGTCCGAGTACGCGAATCGGGCCATGAACGACGGGTCGGCCAGGGCCATCCGGTGGTTCCTGGAGACGGGTCAGTACATCGCCCGGGCACGCGACGAGGAATCGGCCACGATCCAGCAGTTGGTCGACATCGTGGAGAAGGAAGGACGCCGCGCCGGTCTGAAGACCGACGAGGCCGTCGAACTGTCCAACCAGGCGGTCAGTGCTTCCGAGAAGGCGAAGGCCTCGGCATTGGAGGCCAAGGCCGAGGCCCTGGCCGCCGAGCAGGACGTCACACGCTCGGCCAAGGCGGCGGGGAAGGCGGCGCAGGCTGCCACGGGCGCGGCCGCGGCCGCGTCGACCGCGGTGTCGGCCTCACGGACGGCGCAGGCCGCCGCACAGCGTTCGGTGGCTGCCGCCAACGCCGCTGCCGCGGCTGCGGCAGCGGCGGGACGCGCTGCGGCGAATGCGTATCGTGCGGCGATCGCCGCTTCCAAGGACAGGGCGATGGCGGGCGCGGCCACCGCGGCCGCGGACGTCGCGCTGAAGCTGGTGGGCTTCGTGCGCACGGTGGCCGCCAAGGCAGACATGGCGGCCTTGGCTTCCGACGCGGCGGTGCGGGCGGGCGACGCCGCCCGCAGCTCGGCGGTGAACGCGGCCGCCGCCGCCGGCGCGGCGGCCGACGCGGCCGTGGCCTCCGGAGCAGCCCAGTCCGAGGCCGCTGCCGCGAAGCGGGCCGCCGCCGAGGCGGACGCCGCCGCGGCCAGGGCGACCCAGGCGGCGGGCAGGGCGCGGAACCTGGCCGCTCAGTCGGCCGCCGCTGCCCGCGCGGCGCGTGATGCGGCCAACAGCGCCGCCGATCACGCCGAGAAGGCCGCGGCCGCGGCCAAGGAGGCGGCCGCCCACGCCGGTGAGTCGGTCGACTACGCCAACCGGTCCACGCTGGCTGCCAACGCCGCTGTCGAGGCGGCGAATGCCGCCGCCGCCGCGGTCGTCAAGGCGCGGGATGTCGAACAGGCGGCCCGCCAGGCCGAGGCCGAGAGTCTGGCCGAGGAGACCAGCGAGGCGATCGAGCAGGCACGGCTCGCGGCGCAAGCGGAGTCGAACGAGCTCGAACGGTTCAACCGGGAGCGGACCCAGGAGGCACGCCTCTCCGAAGAGCTCCGGGCACTCATCAGCTCTGCGGAATCAACACTGCGGAACGGAACCATCGAGCAGGCCGCGGCGGCCGGACGCAAGGCGGCGGTCCGCCTCTTGGACGGCCCTGGGACCTGGACCCGCCAGGCAGCAGAGTACGCACTGGCCGGTTCGGACCAGGACGTCGTCAACTGGATCTCGGCCGACCGCGTCCTCGCACTGCAGCAGGACAACGTCGAGAACGTCGCGGCGCTCGCCGCGATGTCGACTCAGGCCGTGGCCAAGGCGGCCGCGGCGGCTCTGAAGACCGAAGACCCCGCCAAGATCAAGGCGTTCCTGGAGACCGGAGCGGTCGAGGCGGCCGCCGAGGACAACCGGGTCGAGGTGGCCAGGATCCTGGCCGACCCCAACAGCGGCACGAGGGTGCGAAGCGAGGCAGCGGCCGCACTGGACGCGGGGACCGCCGAGGCCCTGCACACCTTCCTGTGGGTCGGCCGCGAGGCGGCCGTACGCGAGGACGACCGGGTGGCCGCGTTTGCGCTCCTCGCCAGCGGAGGCCCTTACACCAAGGCGGCGGCGCAGATCGCGCTCGAGGGCGACACCTTCATGCTCCGCCAGTTCATCGCGACCACGCAGTACGACTTCGCGCGGATCGACCACGATCGCGCCACGCACATCAGCGCGGTCCGTGCGTCGATCGCACGCGCGGCCAAGGTCGCGGCAAATGCGCAGGAGGACGCGGCCCGCGCCTCCGAGGCTGCCGCCATCGCACGTCAGGCCGCTGCCAAAGCGACCGAGTGGGCCAACCTCGCCAAGGGTTACGCCGAGGACGCGGCGAAGTCTGCACAAGAAGCACGTGACAACGCCGCGGCCGCCGAGAGGTCCGCGGCCGAAGCGGCGAAGTCCGCCCAGACCGCGAGCAACGCAGCCGCCGCGGCACTCAAGGCGAGCCGCGTGGCACGCCAGGCCGCGACGCGAGCCGTGCGGTCCGCCGAGACCGCCGCGCACTACGCCACGGACGCCGCGGTCGCGGCAACGGCCGCTCGCAAGCAGGCACTCGAAGCCGGCAAGGACGCCGTCGCCGCCGCGCAGTCCGCAACCCAGGCCTACCGACTTGCCATCGAGGCCGCGGTGCGCCAGGCGATCCAGAACGCCATCGACAATGCGAGCGTTCCCATCGGCGACGACAACGGCGAACTTCCGCCCGGAGCCGAGAGCTGTCTGACGCCGTTCGGCAATCCCATCCCGTCCGGAAACGGCGCTACGCCGTTCGAGCTGGGGTGGAGCTGGCTCACGGGGGGCGGCGATCGGTCCCAGTGTTTCGGCCCGAACGACAAGTTCACCAGCATCTACCGCGAGCATCCCTGGACCGACAAGACCCTCGACTACTTTGCTGATCGGGTGCGGTCCGGGAACTACGAGCTGGGCCACACGTACATGTACGACTACTCTCTCGACGGCGTCCAGGGCCTGAAGTGGCTCAGAGACGCCGGGGTCACGCAACCAGCAGACGGATTCCTGACCGGGTACACCGGAAACTCCGCGTACGCGTTCATGGGCTCACAGCAGATCCGGATGACCCCCATCCGGAAGAACGCGGACGGCAGCGTGGTGTGGCGGTACACGGCGTACAGCGAGCAGAGCGCGGAGTCCGCAACCCGCCCGCCTGTCATCGGGTACCAAGACTGGTACAAGGAGACCGCCGGTAAGGCCATCAACGGTTTGATCGACTGGGTCAGCGGCGACTCGGGGCCAGGGTCGACCATGACCGTGGTTGTCGAGTTCAACGTGACGCTGGGCCCGTAGTGGGCAAGCTGACGAGTGGCCGTTGGTTCACAGCAGCCTTGGCCGCTTCTGCGGTACTCACCGCAGGCTGTACGGCTCAGGTCGACGCCGAAGACCTGCCCGGCCTGTACCGCAACGAGCAGACCGGCGGCGAGATCCGTCTTGATTCGGACGGCACATTCACGGCCACCGATCTGTCGACGGGCGAGCACGCCGACCCCGCCGATTTCCACGGCAAATGGGACTTCGTCGACAACGGCACCCTCTCCTACGACTTCGTCTACCTGGACATCGACGGGCGTGGCATCGGTGAGGTCTCCGGTGTGCACCTCTACGCGCGCGGCGGAGGGAAGATAGCGTTCAGCACTCCGAATGGGTCGTGGTCCCTGGTGCTCACCAAGAGCACGGAGAAGTAGAAGCCGTGTCTCAACCGGTCGGGGAACGTGTGGGCCGAGCAGGGATCCTGGCCGGGTGATCTTCCGGTGGTCCGCGCATGAAGGCAGGACCTCCCGGTAGCTCAGTAGGCCTTTTCCTCCTGTGTCGGGAGGGTGATGGGCCTGGTGGGCGAGGGCGTGACAGAGCAGGGCCCCTGGTCGTTGGCGTGGTGATCTCACTCATCACACCGGCGACCGAGGGGCCCTGCTGGTTCCCCACCCTGCCGCACTCGACCTGCCTCATGCTCTGGTCGAGTGGGCATCCATGCCTCACCGTCACCCGAGAGGGTGACCGCCGCTGCAACCTGCCGTCCCACCAGCGTGCCCTCGTGGGTCTGGTCCACCTTCGCCGGCACGACACGCTCGCGCAGATCACCGCCGGCTTCGGCATATCCGTCGGCACCGCCCATGTGTACGCCAAGGCTGTCGTCCAGCACCTGTCCGGCCGGGCGCCGGACCTCCTGCGGGTCCTGCGCGAGACCGGCCCGGACTACGTCCTGCTCGACGGACACCCGCCCATCAGTCGCGTCAACAACGCTGCGGGTCAATACACCTAGGGGTGTCAGCCACCGCTCAGCTCGGAGGTGCTGGGGACCTTGTCCTTGACCTCGGCGCCGGCGCTCTTGCCCGCGTCCTTCACGCTGTTGATGACCTTCTCGAAGGCGCCGACGTCCGCGTCGCCCGCCTCGCCCTTGCGCAGTTTCGTCCCCAGGTCCTTGAGCGAGTCGATGCCGGCGGAGAGCGGCGCGACCGCCTTCGAGAGCAGCGGGTCGCCCTTGGCGTTGTTCAGCGCCGCCTTGAGCCGGTTGTACGTGAACGCGCCCGCGAGGCCCGCCTTCACCAGGGCGATGGTCCGGCCGTCCGCGCCCTTCTTGAACTTCCCGGCGCGGTACGGCTTCACGATCCACTGGTACGTGGCGCCCGCGGCCAGACCGGCGTTGGCCACGAACCGCGTCTTCGCCAGCTTCTGCTTCTCGAAGCTCGCGGAGGCCGAGGGGGCGGGGGCGGCGTTCGCGCTCTGGGTGTCGTCGCTGTTGCAGGCGGCGGTGGTCAGGAGCAGGGCGCAGGACAGCAGCAGCGCCACGACTCCGCGCGAAACACTTCTGGGCACGACGGGACCTCCCTGGTGACTGTCCCGCCAGCCTCACCCGGGGCCGGTGCGGCCGCCAGCCGGGCGGCTCCGAACGGGGCCGGGCCCCGGAGCCCGAGCCGGACCTCGTTCCCCGAGGTCCGGTCCGTCCGAGGCCCGGTCCGCCCGAGGCCCGGTCCGCCCGGGTTTCGGTCCGCCCGGGTTCCGGTCCGCCCGGGTTCCGATCCGCCGGTTCAGGCGCAGCAGTCGGGCTCCAGGCCGCTCGGCAGCCGCTCGCCGCCGAAGACGGCGACGGTCGCCTCCTCACCACCGAGGGCCGCGACCGCGAGGAGGAGGGAGCCCGCCGTCCAGGCGGTCTGCTCCTCGGGCCACACGGCCTTGTCGCTCTCCGTGGCGCCCTCGAAGACGTACCCCGTCCAGTACATGCCGTTCCCCGCGCGCAGGTGCCGGATGTCCTGGAGGATCGTGAGGGCCCGGTCGGACTCCCCCATCGCCCAGAGGGTGAGGGCGAGTTCGCAGCTCTCGCCACCGGTGACCCACGGGTTGGGGACCACGCAGCGCACCCCGAGGCCGGGGACGACGAACCGGTCCCAGTCGGCCTCGATCCGGGCCTGCGCGTCGGCTCCGGTGACCGCGCCGCCGAGGACCGGGTAGTACCAGTCCATCGAGTAGCGGGACTTGTCGAGGAAGCGCTCGGGGTGCCGGCGGATCGCGTGGCCGAGGGCCCCGGTGGCCAGCTCCCAGTCGGGCTGCGGCTCCTCGCGGACCTCGGCGATGGCGAGGGCGCAGCGCAGCGCCTGGTGGATGGAGGAGCTGCCGGTGAGCAGCGCGTCGTGCACCGGCGTGCCGTCGGGCTCGCGCTTCCAGCCGATCTGGCCGCCGGGCTGCTGGAGCCCGAGGACGAACTCGACGGCCGCGTAGACGACGGGCCACATCCGGTCGAGGAAGGCGTCGTCGCCGGTGGCCAGGTAGTGGTGCCAGACGCCGACCGCGATGTAGGCGACGAAGTTGGACTCCAGGCTCCGGTCGGTGACCTGGTCCGGGTCTCCGTCGTGGTAGGCCGCGTACCAGGAGCCGTCGCTGTTCTGGTGCCGGGCGAGCCACTCGTAGGCGCGGGCCGCGGCGGCGTGCTCGCCGGCCGCGTCCAGGGCCATGGCGGCCTCGGTGTGGTCCCACGGGTCCAGGTGGTGGCCGCGGAACCAGGGGATTGCGCCGTCCTCGCGCTGCACGGCGAGTATTCCCGCCACGGTCTCGGCGGCCTGTTCGGCGGTGAGCACCCCGGGCAGGACGAGGTGCTCCGCGATCCGCTCGGGAGACGTCACTTGGCGTCGGCCTTCGGGAGATCCGCCTTCGGCAGGTGGGGCTTGGTCGCGTACGCCACGAAGCTCTTGCCGACGACCGGGTTGAGCAGCTGCTCGGCGACCCGGGTCAGGGCGGGCTTCTTCATGATGTCCCAGACCAGGAGCTTGTGGTACGCGCGGACCGGCAGCGCCTTGTCGTTGTCGACGCCGAAGGCGCACTTCAGCCACCAGTACGGCGAGTGCAGCGCGTGCGCGTGGTGGGTGCCGTACGGCTTGAGGCCGGCCTGCCGGATCTTGGCGAGCAGCTCGTCGGCCTTGTAGATGCGGATGTGGCCGCCCTCGACCTCGTGGTACGCGTCGGAGAGCGCCCAGCAGACCTTCTCGGGGCCGTACCGGGGCACGGTGATCGCGATCCGGCCGCCCGGCTTGAGGACGCGGACCATCTCGGCGAGCACGCCCTTGTCGTCGGGGATGTGCTCCATGACCTCGGAGATGATGACGACGTCGAAGGACTCGTCGGGGAACGGCAGGTTGAGGGCGTCGCCCTCCATCGCGGTCGCGGTCGCGCCCGCGGGGGCCTCGCCGGCCTCCTTCATGGCGGCGAACCACTTGGCGACCTCGCGGATCTCCTCGCCGTTCTGGTCGAGGGCCACGACCTGGGCGCCGCGCCGGTAGCACTCGAAGGCGTGCCGGCCCGCCCCGCAGCCCAGATCGAGCACGCGGTCGCCGGGGGCGAGCGGAAAACGAGTGAAGTCGACGGTCAGCACGAGGACGGCCTGCTTTCGGGGTTGGAGAGACGTTGTGGGCAGGCGTTCCGCAGGGCGAGGGGGGTCCCCCCTGCTCGAGCGGAGCCGAGAGCTTGGGGGAGGGTGGGCACGACCCACCCACCGGGCCGCACCCGGCGGACAGGGCGAGTCCTCACCGGCGGACTCCGGCACCCTGACGGGCCACCGCCTCGCGGTACAGGTCAGCGGTGCCCTGCGCGGCCCGCGCCCAGGTGAACCGGTCCAGGACCCTGGCGCGCCCCGCCGCACCGAGCCGAGCTCGCAGCTCAGGGTCGCCCAGCACCCGCCCGAGCGCGGCGGAAAGCGCCCCCGCGTCCCCCGGCGGCACCGCCAGACAGGTCTCGCCGTCGGTCCCGGCGACCTCCGGGATGGCGCCGCCCGTCGTGGCGACCAGCGGCGTCCCCGTCGCCATGCCCTCCGCGGCCGGCAGCGAGAACCCCTCGTACAGCGAGGGCACGCAGGCGACCTGCGCGGACCGGTAGAGGTCGACGAGCTCGGCGTCGCTGATGCCCTTGACGAACTCGACGGCGCCGTCGAGCCCGTACCGCTCGATGGCCTGCGCGACCGGCCCGTCCTCGGCGCGCTTGCCGACCACGACGAGGTGCGCGTCGGGGTTCTCGGTGCGGAGCTTGGCGAGCGCCTCGATCAGGAAGACGAGGCCCTTGAGGGGGACGTCGGCGCTGGAGGTGGTGACGATCCGGCCGGGGACCTCGGCGACGGACGGGTCCGGGGACCAGAGGTCGGTGTCGGCGCCGATGTGGACGACCTCGATGCGGTCCTCGCGGACGCCGAGGTGCTCGACGATCTCCTGGCGGGAGGTGCCGGAGACGGTGAGCACGGACGGCAGCCGGCGGGCCACCTTCTTCTGCATGCGGGTGAAGGCGTACCAGCGGCGGACGGAGGCGCGGCGCTTCCAGTCGGCGGCGGCGTCGAGTTCGAGCTGCCGGTCGACGGTGATGGGGTGGTGGATCGTCGTGACGAGCGGCGCGCCGATGGCGCGCGGGCCGCCGAGGAGTCCGTACCCGAGGGTCTGGTTGTCGTGGACGACGTCGAAGTCGCCGCGGCGGGCGGCGAGCAGGCGCCGGGCTCGCAGGGAGAAGGTGAGCGGCTCGGGGAAGCCGCCGGTCCACATGGTGGCGACTTCCAGGGCGTCGATCCAGTCCCGGTACTCGTCGCGCTTCGGGGTCCGGAAGGGGTCCGGCGAACGGTAGAGGTCGAGGCTGGCGATCTCGGTGAGCTTGAGTCCCGTGAGGTCCTCGCCCTCGTCGAGGACGGGGTACGGCTGGGAGCCGATGACCTCGACGGTGTGCCCGAGGCGGGCGAGCTCGCGGGAGAGGTGCCGGACGTAGACGCCCTGGCCCCCGCAGAACGGGTTGCCCTTGTACGTGAGGAGAGCGATCCGCAACGGACCGTCACCGGCCGTGGTGACGCCCTTCCGGGGGCTTGCCTCTATGGCCTCAGCGGTCATGCGCGACCCCCTTCGAGCGTGCGTTTCGCCGGAGCGTAACCGCTCGCGCTAATCTAGAACAAGTTACAGACTTGATCGTTCTGGATCTTCTCGGCCGGCTTCCCGCCACCTGCTTGATCCTTCGAGGAGGACAGAATCTACCGGCAGGTAGCTCCGTGGTGAGAGCCGGAACAGGTGATTCGCGCCACGGCGGCCGCACCGCCATACTGTCGCTCCCCACCGCACGGAACGGGACCTCATGACCGCAGACCACAGAGCGGACCACAGACCCGCGTCGCCGCCCCTCACGGAGCGCCAGGAGGCGCGGCGCCGCCGCATCCTGAACGCCAGCGCCCAGCTCGCCGCCAGGGGCGGCTTCGACGCCGTGCAGATGCGGGAGGTGGCCGAGGCGGCGGGGGTCGCCCTCGGCACGCTCTACCGCTACTTCCCCTCCAAGATCCACCTGCTCGTGGCGACCATGCAGGACCAGCTCCAGCACATGCACACCACGCTGCGGAAGCGGCCGCCCGCCGGCGCGGACCCGGCGGAACGGGTCGCCGAGACCCTGATGCGCGCCTTCCGGGCGCTCCAGCGGGAGCCGCAGCTGGCCGACGCCATGGTGCGGGCGCTGACCTTCGCGGACCGCAGCGTGAGCCCCGAGGTCGACACGGTCTCCCGGCTGACGACCGCGATCATCCTGGACGCGATGGGGGCGGAGCACCCGACCCCGAGCCAGCTGTCGGCGGTGCGGGTGATCGAGCACACCTGGCACTCGGCGCTGATCACCTGGCTGTCCGGACGCGCCTCGATCGCACAGGTGAAGATCGACATCGAGACGGTCTGCCGGCTGATCGACCTGACGGCACCGGCGCGGACGCCGGAGCCGACGGTCTGAGAGGCGCCGCCGACGGTCCGAGCGGTGCCGCCCGCGCCCCCGGCGGGGGCACGGGCGGCACCGGTGCCTCAGGGCTTCTTGTGCTTGGCGTTCTCGGCCTCCATGACCGCCTCGCACTCCGGTCCGGTGTCGGTGGCGATGAACATCACGAGCTTGAGCGGGCCCTGCGAGTGGTTGCTGGCCTGGAGCCGCCAGGTGCTCTTCGTCAGGGACTTGATCTGCGAGCCCATCTGCTCGACCGACTTGCCCTCCGTCCAGCCGCCTCCGGTCAGGGTCGTGACCGTGTCCGCGTAGGACTTCTTCGGGTCGGCGGCCTTCTCGGCGTCGGCCGTCCAGGAGACCATGCAGTCCTTCAGCGCCGGCGGCACCGCCTCGCCCGAGGAGTCCTGCGTGAAGCCGGCCCCCGTCGCCGCGTCCGTCAACTCCTTGGTGACCGCAGCCGCGTCCAGCTTCTGCTCGCTCGAACCGCCCGCGCCGGAGCCGCCCGTCGCGGCCGAACCGGCCGAGGACGAACCGCCCTTGTCCGTACCGCCCTCGCTGCCACAGCCCGTGACGAGCAGCGCCACTCCGGCGGCCGCGGCCACCCACATCGCCTTGCGCACAACACTCCCGAATCCGCACGCACGAAGGCCCGTTGCCCCCGTTTTCACGGGGCACAGTTTTGCACGCGGGAACGACAGCGCCGTCGATCCGGCTCACTCCTCCGGCGGGAACACCGGCTCCCCTCCGTCCGCCAGGGTGATCAGGATCGCCTCCACCGGGCAGCCCTCCGCCGCCGCGAGGAGGCGTTCGCCCGCGTCCGCCTCCGGTTCCACCGGGTGGGACTGACGGGCCGTGTCGAGACGGAAGCCGGCCGGGGCGTGGTTGACGCACATGCCGGAGCCGATGCAGACGCTCCGGTCGACCTCGACGTGCCAGCGGTCGCCCATCACGCGTCCCCGTATCCGGCCGGCAGGTGGATCATCTTGTGCTCCAGGTACTCGCCGAAGCCCTCGGGACCGAACTCCCGCCCCAGGCCGGAGTTCTTGTAGCCGCCGAAGGGGCCGAGCATGTCGAGGCTGAAGGTGTTGACGTTGAAGGTGCCGGTGCGCACCGCCCGGGCGAAGTCGACGCCGTGCTCCACGTCCCCGGTCCAGACGCTGCCGCTGAGCCCGAAGTCGGAGTCGTTCGCGATCCGCAGGGCCTCGGCCTCGTCCCCGTACGGCAGGAGGCAGACGACCGGGCCGAAGATCTCCTCGCGGGCGATCCGCATGGAGTTGTCGACGTCGCCGAAGAGGGTCGGTTCGACGTACCAGCCGCGCTCCAGACCGGCCGGCCGTCCGCCACCGGTGAGGACCTTGGCGCCCTCGGCCTGCCCGATCCCGATGTAGTCGAGGGAGCGCCGCTGCTGGCGCCGGGCGACGAGCGGGCCGACCTGGGTGGCCGGGTCGAGCGGGTCGCCGACGACGAGCGCGCCGGCCGCCGCCGCGAAGGCCTCGGCGATCTCCTCGTACCGCGCGCGGGGGGCGAGGATGCGGGTCTGGGCCACGCAGGCCTGCCCGTTGTTCATCCAGGCGGCCGGGACGATCCCGGCGACGGCGGTCTCCAGGTCGGCGTCCGGCAGGATCACGGCGGCCGACTTGCCGCCCAGTTCGAGGGTGACGCGGGTGAGGTTGCGGGAGGCGACCTCCATGACCCGCTTGCCGGCGGCGACCGAGCCGGTGAAGGAGACCTTGTCGACGCCGGGGTGGCCGACGAGGTACTCGCTGACCTCGCGGTCGGCGGGCAGGATCGACAGGACCCCCTCCGGGAGACCGGCCTCGGCCGCGATCTCGCCGAGGATGTACGAGTCGAGGGGCGACTCCGGCGAGGGCTTGAGGACCACCGTGCAGCCGGCGAGCAGCGCGGGGCCCAGCTTGGCGGCCGCGGTGAACTGCGGCACGTTCCACGGGACGACGGCCGCGACGACGCCGACCGGCTCGCGCCGCACGAGCAGCGGCCCGAGGGCGCCGGCGCGCCGCTCCTCGTACGGGAAGTCCCGGGCGACGGTGATCGCCGCGTCCCAGACCATCATCGCGCCGAGCGCCTGGGCGAGGACGGACCAGGAGTACGGGGAGCCGTTCTGCGCGCTGATGGAGCGGCCGATCTCCTCGTACCGCGCGGCGATCGCGTCCTTGATCCTGGTCACGACGGCGATCCGCTCCTCGACCGTCGCCCGGGGCCAGGGCCCTTCGTCGAAGGCCCGGCGGGCGGCGGCGACGGCCCGGTCGACGTCGGCCTCGGAGGCGTGCGGGACCCGACCGATGACCTGCTCGGTGTGCGGGGAGATCACCTCGATCGTCCCGTCGCCGAGGGGCTCGGCCAACTCCCCGCCGATGAACAGCCTTCCGTGCTCCACAAGCTCGGTCATGACCGCTGCCTCCCGAGGAGATGGAATTGCCCACTGGGTTTTCTGACGATGCTTCAGAACTGATACCAGTTCTAGTTATACTTGGCCAGACTTGAGGCCAAACCGGCCCCCACCAGCAGCTTTGCCACTGGTGGGGGCCGTCGTCATGCCGCCTGGGCCGTCTGTGGGCCGTCGGGCGCTCCGCCGCGTGCCCGATAGACGTCGTCGACGGCCTTCCGGGTACGGCTCTCACTGCTCGGCATGAGGTGGGTGTACGTCCTCAGCGTGAAGCCGGGGTCGGCGTGACCCAGGTAGCCGCTCAACGCCTTGATGTTCTCGCCCGCGTCGAGCAGTACGGAGGCGTAGAAGTGCCTCAGCGCGTGCATGCCGTCCTCACGCGACTCCTTGGGCCTCTCCCCCGGTTCAGGCGCCGGGATGACGTCCGCGGCCACGAGGGCGGGCTTCCAAGAGGCCGTGTTGAAGTAGTGCCGGCTGACGGCCTTGCCCTCCTCCGTCGTGAACATCAGACGCTTGGTCACGAGCGGACCGTTCAGCGTCTCCCATGGCAGCGTGACCTCCTCGGGCGGGAACTCCTTCATGTGGGCGGCCAGCGCGCGGCTCACGTGCGCGGGCAAGGGAACGTCACGCACCTTGCCACGCTTCGGCGGGGCAAAGACGGCCCGGCCGCCGATGAGCTTCACCTGATAGCCGACATGCAACCACCCTGTAAGGAAGCCGACTTCGTCGACCGGAAGCCCGAAGATCTCGCCCTGCCGAAGTCCACAGCCGCCGCCCACGTCGACCATCGCCCGGTAGTGGGCCGGGAGCGCCCGTCGCACCGCGAACACCTGCTCAACGCTCCACGGGCGAACGCGCTTCGAAGCCTGCGCCGGCGCCTTCACCGAAGCGGCACGGAAGGGGTTCCGCGCGATGAGCCGGTCGTCCACGGCGGCCGTGAAGACCGCCGAGACGTTGGCGTAGATGGTCCGCCGGGTGGACGCGGCCAGACCCGCGTCTTCCAGCTTCCGCAGCCACTCCCGGATGTGCTCGGGCTGGAACGATCCGAGGGGGCGGGACCCGATGTACGGGTACGCGTGCAGCCGGATCCTGGACTCCGCTCCCGTGCGCGTGGAGACGTCCGTCGTCTGCGCGGCGACCCAACGTTCGGCGTACTGCTGGAAGGTGGTGCGACCGACCTTCGGGTCGATGTACTCGCCCCGGGCCATGTCGGTCTCGATGCTCGTCAGCCACTGCTCAGCGAGGCGCTTCTGCCGGTCGGGGAAGCTCTTGGACTTCTCCGTACCGTCGGGGCCGACGTACCGGGCCCGGTAGCGCATGCCCGTCCCGTAGCGATCGGTCCTGACGCGCCGGGTCTTGCCGTCGGCGCCCTGCTCGACCTTGAACCAACGGTCCTGGATGTGACCTGCCATGTGGTGCTGTGCCTCTCTCAGGGAAAGCCGTGGGGGGGGGGGGGCCGGGGGCGCCCCCCCGGGGGGGGGGGGGGGGGGTTGGGGGGGGGGGGGGGGGGTGGGCGGCGCCCCCCCCCCCCCGCGCGGGGGGGCCCCCCCCCCCCCCCCCCCCCCCGGGGGTTGGATCGATCGGTTGTGTCTCAGGCGGCCAGGTCGGCGGCCATGCGCTCACGCGTCCACTGCTGGACGGCAACGGGGTCGTACCGCACGTGCTTGCCGACTCGGAAGCCGGGCGGGCCGGTGCGCTTACGGCGCCACTGGTAGACGGTCTCCAGCGGCACGCCGAACAGTTCGGCGATGTCATCGGGGGTGAGGTAGCGGTCGGGGAGTCCGGACCGCAGGGTGGTGACGGCGGATGCCATGGGTGGCTGTCCTCTCGGGTGTGTCCGAGGTGGGGATTTCTGCGTCACGGCGTCATCAGCGTCATTTGCGCTGCTGACCTGCGGAGATGTGTGACGCGGGGCGGCGGGCGCTGTGTCACCGGTGACGGAGCCGTCCGTCGCGGCGTGACGCAGGTGACGAACGGTGACGCAGAGATTCGGGCTCTGCGTCACCCCTGACGGTGCAGGTCAGGACCGGTTTCGAATCTGTCGGTGACGCGGTGACGCAGCATCTTCCTACTTAGGAAAAAGAAGGGGCCTGTGTCTGTGGTCGTGCGCCCCTTCAGGCGTGAATGCGGAGCCGCTTCGCGGCACGACCCTGGGCGGCGGCGCGGCCGCCGAAGAGCAAGAGGAGCACCCGCCCGCGCCGGGGCCGGGTGCTCCTCTTGCCGGTGCGGCCGGGACCGCCCGGGCGCGGGTCAGAACGCCTGCTGCTGCTCGTCGGCCGGGGGCTTGGGGCGGGTCATCTCGATGTAGCGGGCGGTGCGGGTGCGGCCCCAGTCGACGAGGAGGCCGCGGGCGGCCAGGACGGGCTGGAGGCGCTTGAGCCGGTCGGAGAGGACCTTGCCGGTGGTGGGCCAGCCCTTGGGCAGGGGCCGGAACTCCCCCTCGCCGGTGTAGAGCTGGGTCAGGCCGTGCAGCCACTCGGCCGACGTCATCCGCACCTCGGTGCCCGGCTCGATGTCGGCGGCGCGCTTCAGGACGGTCTGGGCGAGCAGGTCGCCCTCGATGACGTCGTCGTTCAGGTCGTCCAGGCTGGCCCGGTAGGCGTCCAGGGCCCCGAAGTTCCGGGCGGCATCCAGCTGCGCGCACAGGTGAGCGAAGTCCGCCATCCGCAGGTCGGTCGGGATGTCGGCCCGGGCCGCCCGGACCTCGACGGCCAGGTCGAGCACGGAGCCGAGGATCACGGGCAGCGCCTCGGCGAACTCCGCCCACAGCTCCGCCTCGGTCCGCCGCACCCGCGGCCGCTCCAGGCGGAGCGGGAGGAGGCGTTCGGCCAGGTCGGGGCGGATGACGCCGACGTCGATCCCGGTCAGCAGCATCGGCCGGCGGTAGCGGGAGCGCACCACGTCGCCATCGGTGAACAACGCGCGCTTGATGTTCTCCGCGCCGGTGACAATGCAGCACATCAGGTCCGACAGGTCCGGCCCGAGGTGGGAGAGGTTGTCCAGGCCGGTGACCCACCCGGCGGCCACGGCGGTGATCAGGTTCTCCTCGTCCTTCGGAGCGCGCCGCAGGTCGCCGCTCATGCCCTCGATGATCCGCACGAGCATCTTCCCGGCGGTGGACTTGCCCGCGCCCTGCGGGCCGGTGAGGAACGGGGCGGGGACCGGGACGTCCGGGCCGAGGCAGCCGATCAGCCAGGCCAGGGCCAGGGACTCGGCGCGCGCGTCGGAGAAGTTGCACAGCCGCATCAGCAGGTCGATGCCCTTGCCGTCGGTCTTCTGGACGGGCAGGGGCAGTTCGCCGGTGAGCTGGGTGCGCTTCCAGCAGACCTCGCGCGGGTCGGGGGTGCGAATGTCCCAGCCGGTGGGGTGGATGCGGACGGACTTGCCGTCGTCGCGGCCCAGGTCGAGCCAGGTGGCGCCGTCGAAGCCGGGAGCGACGCGGATGTGGACGGGCTGGACGTCCTCGGTGAGCGCGAGTGCTTCGATCAAGTCGAGTGCCTCCTTCAGGGCGGTTCCGTTGAAGACGCCGAGCCCGTCGCGGAACAGGCCGACCATGAGTTCCTGGCGGTGGCTGCCGGTGGTGCCCTGGGAGCGGATGGGGCGGGCGACGGGGTGGCCGTTGCGCTGGGCGTAGACGGTGCCGTCGACGGTGCGGAAGTACCGGAAGTGCTCCTGCGCGTAGGTGGTGATCACCTCGCGGGCGGGGTTCTTCTCGTCCTCGGCCATGTCACATCCCCAGAGCCGTGGTGGCGTTGGACCAGGCGTCCGTGCAGTGCCGCGGGGACTCCCCCTTGGCCTGCGCGGCGGTGAACAGACGGCCGATGTGCGCCTCGGTGAGGCAGCCGCACCGGCCGTGCGCGGACAGCACCGCCAGGAACGTGGCGTACACCGTCGCGTGCACCGCGCTGGTGGCGTCGGTGATCCGCTGCTCGGCCATGGCGATCCCGCGCTCCAGGTAGGCGGGCGAGCGGTGCCGGCACTGCCCGCCGCCGGCGGGCGCGGGCACCGTGACGGGGCGGGGCGCGGGCCGGGCGGTGGTGGGCGTCTTCTCGGCGAGCGCGCGGACGGTCTCCGGCAGGTCCGCCAGGGTGCCGGTGCCGGGGCCGAGCCAGCGGGCGTAGGACATCAGCGACTTCAGGTCGACACCGGGCCGAACGGCGTTCACCGACCGCAGGGCGCCCCGGTAGATCCAGTGCTCCCCGCGCGTGGTGGCCACGGTCGCGGTCGGCGGCAGGTTCTCCCGGGCCCAGCCGACGGCGGCGGGGTTGTCGAGGTCGACGACGGTGACGCCGGCGCCGCCGGGGTGGTAACCGATGGCCCGGGCCCGGCGCCATGCGGCCGTCCACTGCGGGGAGGCGAGGACGGCCGGGTCGGTGGTGGCGGCGGCCCAGCCGTGGCACGGCCACGGGCAGACGCACGGCCCGGGGGTGGCCATGTTCGGCCGCCCGCCGCACGCCAGGTCCTCACACGCGCGGCAGTTACCGAAGGGGCGCTTGTCGGCCCGCAGGGGCAGGACCGGCAGGCCGCGCTCGGCGAGGCCGAGGGCGGTGGTGGGGATGCTGTTCACGCGATCCCCCCGCGCTCTCGTCGGATCCGGTTGGCATGGGTCATGCTGGGTGTCTCCAGTTCGTCGTCAGAGTGCTGGATTGAGGGCGGCCCCGGCTTTGGCGAGACGGGGGCCGCCCTCCTTGCTGTGGCGGGTCAGAGGTTGGAGAGGGCGTCGGCGAGGGAGGCGGTGAGGCGGTTGATGGGTTCGGCGGCTCCGGTGGAGGCGAGGAGGAAGCCGAACATGACGGCGGTGAAGGCGGAGCCGGGGCCGAGTTCCTTGGACCGCAGCAGGAAGAACAGGGCGATGCCGAACAGGAGGATGAGCGAGACCGTGACGACCATCGGGTGGTGTCTCCCCGGGAGGCTGTAGGCCCGGAAACCGGGCCTGAGAGGGGCCGGGAAGGAGGCCGGACGGGCCCCCTTTACCGGCATTACCTTGCAGGTCAGAGGCCCTTACCACCCCCCTGACCGGGGTAAAGGGCCCCCTCTACTTCCGAGCCCCTCCGGGCATGCGCGGGAGGGGCCGTGGGCGGGGTGGTGAGGTGGGGGTAGGTAGCGGGGGACCCCTCTACCGGCCGGCCGACAGGAGGATCTCGGCGGGCACGGCGGCCTCGATGTCGCGGCGCTGATACCCGGCGCCGTTGGTGCCGCTGATCTTGACCTGCTTGCTGGTCCGCTTCACTCCGGCGGCTTCCAGGGCGGAGGCGAGGGCCTCGGCGTTGAAGTCGCCGTAGGTGTCCTCGTCGATGTTGACCAGGGCGGCGAGCAGGTCGGTGGTGAACATGCGCGGCGAGTGCCGCATGACCTCCAGGACGTCGGAGACGATCGGCGCCACGGACACGCCGGCCGCGTCGGCGGCCGCGGTGACGTCCCCGGCCGCGTCCCCGGTGAGCTGCCCGGCCTGCTCGCGCAGGGCGCGGCCCTTGCGGCACAGCTGGGCGAAGGCGGGGCCGTCGAGGTAGTCGGCCCGCACCGTCACGTACGAGGCCGGACCGGTCACCAGCACGCCGACCCCCTTGTGCTCCTCGGAGAGCACGGACGCGTCGGCGCCCTGGGCGGCCTTGCCCTTGCCCAGGACCATGTCGGAGCTGGTGCGGTCGACGACCTGGGTGGAGTAGCGGATGGTGATGATCTCGCGGAGCTTCGCGGGGACGGATTCGGCGTCGGGGCGCTGGGAGGCGAAGTTGGAGATGAACCCGGCGGCCGGTCCGCGGCGGGCGATGCGGCACAGGTCGTTGATGACCTGCTCGCGGTCCTCGCGTTCCATGGCGGTGAAGTACTCCTGGAGTTCGTCGATGGTGACGAAGATGACCGGCAGGTTGTAGCGGGCGACGATCTCCGGGGTGAGCTTGCCCTCCGGGCACACCGACGGCGGCAGGTCCCGCAGCAGGGCGAAGCGGCGCTCCATCTCCGCCAGCAGCTCCGCCAGCATGGCCTTCAGGGCGGTGATGGCGTCGTCCTCGGCGCCCATCACGAGCCGGTGGGCGACGGCCTTCATGGGCATCCAGTCGGCGCCGCCCTTGCCGTCCGCGACGTAGTGCCGCACATAGGCGTCGAGCAGGCCGGCGGCGGTCAGGAGGCGCTGGGAGAAGGTCTTGCCCCGGCGGGGCAGGCCGCCGAAGAACATCGACTGCCACATGACGGGGACGCTGATGCGGGTGCCGCGGGCGTCCTGGCCGAAGGGGACCGGCTCCCAGATGGAGAACGTCTCGGCCTTCTCCAGCGGCGAGGGGTTCGGCGTGCCCAGGTAGGGGTCGTCGTCGGCGACCCACATCGAGACGCGGCCGGCGTTGCCGCCCTTGGCCGCGCGGACGCGGGACATGATGACCTGGATCTCGTCCACGCCGAGTTCCTGGGCGATGACCTCCCGCTTGGCGAGCACGTCGGAGGCGGTCTTGCCGCCGCCCCTGGGCATGTCGAAGATCACCGACCAGCCGCGGCCGTCGCGGACGGGGCCCATCGTGCACGACACGCGCGGAAGGTCCTTCTCGTCCTTGCCGCTGCCGCTTTTCAGGAGGCCGGCGGCCCGCAGCGCGTCGTTGAGCTGCTGGGCGGACATGTCCACCCGGATCGGCGGCGCCGCCTGATCCAGCAGCCGCGTCTCCTCCCCGCGGCCGAGGTGGGCGAGGGGGATGGTGACGGCGGCGCCGATCGCCGTCTGGAGGAGCGGGTCGGCGAGCAGGATGCCGGTCGCGGCGGCTGCGACGCCGACGGCGGCCAGCCCGAACCGCCACCGGCGGCTCTGGGTGCGCTCCGCGTAGGCGGCCTGGTGACGGGCCGCCAGCTCGATGTCCTCCGGCCGCAGCTTCGACTGCGCCTTGAGAGCCTTCACGGTCGCGGACTGCTCCTGCGCCGACAGCGTCGGCCACAGGCCCTTGGCGGCCCGGTAGAAGCCGCGCGCGGCCAGCAGCACGGTCTTGAGCAGGTACTTCGGGGTGCGCACGCCGTGGTAGCGGAAGTGCCACCACGCCAGGCGCCCCAGGGCGGCGGTGTTCTCCCGGATGGACTGCACCGACCGGGCCCACACCGGCAGGACCGGGGTGTCGGGGACGGTCAGCCAGTCGGCGAGGGGGTTGCCGGGCAGATCGACCACGTCGCCCTCCGACTCCTCCGACTCGGTGCTGTCCAGCTCGGGGGTCTTGGTGGGCTTGGTGAGGTCTATCGGCGGCGCCTCGTCGGTGCGGGCGGCACGGTGGTCGGCGAGGCTGACCACCCTCGCCTCGGTCGTCGCGGGCTCGGTCATGATGGGGTTCTCCTGCTGCTCGAAAGGGCGTGGGAGGGGCCCGGGGCGGTCGGGATGCTTGCCGGCTGTCGGCCGCCCCGGGGCACGGCTACTTCTTCTTCGCGTTCTTCTCGGCGCGCTCGCGGGCGCGGTCGATGACGCGGTCGACCTTCGCCTCCAGGTCGCCCTGGTAGACGGACTCGCCCGCGATGCCGCGCTTGCACATGCGGGCCACGTTCCAGGCGACCTGGACGTACTCCCCGGCGGTGAGCTTGGGGTTCTTCAGGTCGAACTCGGCGTTCTTCTTGCTGGCCACGACACGGTCCTTTCCGGGGCCGGGGCTGTCCCGACTCCCCACGACCCCCGCACTGGGCGGGGGTCGCAGGCAGCCGTCAGCCGCGGCGGCGCTTGCGGGTCTTGGCCAGCGTCTTGGCGGCGGCCCTGCCGTCCGGGCCGCCGACCGACCTCACGACCGTGACGACGCCCCAGGCCAGGACGGCGGCGAGGAACGCGAGCAGGGCCAGATTCGCGGCCATCGTGGTCAGCGCCCCGACCAGCAGCGGGCCGAAGTAGACGCCGGCGGCGACGGTGCCGGCGCCGATGCCGGAGCCGAGGGCGATGCGCTGGACGGTGCGGTCGGGCGGGGCCTGGTGGATGTGCTGGTGGACCACCTGCGGCACCGGCGCGGGCTGGGTGGGGGTGGGGAGGTGGTCGGTGTAGGTGTAGGTGCCGTCCGGGAGCTGTACGACCCGGACCGGGTCGGGGAGGTGGTGCACGGGGGTCACGTCCTCTCGCGGCCGCTCAGGCGGCGGTGTCGGGATGTACGGGGAGGGTGCTTAGGAGGCGGTGGTGGTCACGCGTCGCCAGGCGGCCCGCAGCCGGGTCTCGCTCGCGCTGTGACCGGCGGCTCGGAAGCGGAGCGAGAGCTCGCGGTAGGACAGCGGCGGGGTCTCACTCGTGTGGAGCTCGGTGACGATCCGGTCCAGCTCGGCGTCGCTCAGGGCGGGTGCCGCGTCGAGGGCGGGGACGGGTTCGAAGGGACCCCAGACGGGGAGGTCCCAGCGGGGCTGTGACGTGGGTGTGACGCGGTCCGTCACGCAGGTCAGGGCCCGTGCGGTGCCCTCGCCCTGCCGGGCCGCCTCCAGCGTCGCCCAGGCCCCGGAGAGCCGTTCGGCGGTCTTCGCTTGGACCCGTGCGACGCGTGCCCCGGCCTGCGTCACGGCCATCAGCCGCATCTCCTCGGTGCCCGCCTGCGCCCGCAGCCGGGCCCGAGCCACGGCCGCCTCGTCCCGGGCCTCCTGCTGGATGCCCCGGATCGCGTCCAGCGCGACCGGGGTGAGCGCGGTGCGCTCCCACAGGCCGTGGACCAGCCACAGGGCCTTGGCCGCCAGCGGCAGCCAGGACACCGCCAGCCACGCGCCGGTGGACGCCTCGCCGAGGGCGTGGGCGACCAGGACGCCGGTGGCGGCGAGCCCGAACGCCCACCCGACGACGGTGACCGGGGTGGAGTGGTCGCCCTGGGCGGCCAGGCGCCGTTCGTAGGCGAGGGTGGCCAGCCAGCCGCCGTCGAGCCCGAGCCCGACCACCAGGGCGATCTGCCAGGGCATCGAGCCGCCGAGCCACATCACCACCACGGCCAGCGTGAGGACCATGGACACCACCGTCATGGCGACGGCCGGCGCCACGGTGACGAGCTGCTTCTTCATCGCCGCCACCCCCGCTTCTTGGGCTCCTCGGTGAAGGTGGCGTACTCGCCGGGCGGGTAGACGTAGTTGCTCAGCGCGCCCTCGGCGGCCACGGCCGTCGCGCCGATCAGGGAGACGCCGGTGGCGGCGAGCGTGCTGTGGTCGGCCGCCGTGTCCGCCAGCACCCCGGCGGCCTGCGTGGCACGGCGGGCCAGGTTCGGGGTGCCATTCGGGTCGGTCAGGTGGCCGATCGCCAGGTCGCGGATCCGGTCCCGGATACCCATCACGCCTCACCGTCCGTCTTGCCGGAGGTGAAGGGGGTGTAGGTGATGGGGTTGCTCGCCGTCCGGTGGCGGATTTCCCGGACGGTGTCCTCCAGGACGTCGACGTCGAGGTACTCCAGCAGGACCGACAGCCCGATCCGCACGTCCGACGCGCGGCGCTCCAGCAGCCAGTAGTGCTCCCGCTCGTCGGCCTCATCGACCGACGGCATCGGAACGTCCAGGGCCTCCACGATCGCGGTCAGCAGCCCGGTGAGGTCGCTGGGAAAGCCGGTCCGCCGGTTCACGCGGCACCGCCCGCCTGCGCCAGGCCGGCGCGGTTGGTGAGGTCCCGGCGGGCCGCCATGACCCGGTTGCGGGCCCGGCGGATCCGCCGGATGTCCAGCTCCGTGGCCGGACGGTCGATCGTCATGATCTGCGCGTCGAGCAGGTCGACCTCCGCCAGGATCAGCGGCATCTCCCGCTCGACCGCGTCCAGCTCCGCGTCCGACGGCTCACCGTCGAACGGGAGGGCCGTAACAACGGCCTGAAGTGCAGCGATGGACTTCATTGGGTGTGTTCCTTCCAGTCAGGAACGGCCCGAACCGACCCCCCGGTGCTCGAACACCGGGGGGTCTCGCCGTTTGGAACCATCCGGCTCCCCTCAGCCCCGCCCGTACGGCACCCCATACGGGGCCCGGACGGGCGGAGGAGGCAACCGGCCGCAGCCAAGAGGCTGCGGAGGTCATGTGACGCGGTGGGCGAGGCCAGTCCGCCGGTCCAGCGGCGGTGGCGCCCAAGGTCTTCGTCGCTTCACGTCGGCCTCCAGGGCCGGACATGGGTACGTGGTGTAGATCGCGATCTCTGCCCTTGTCTCACCGCACGTACGGATCGCTTGTCCGCCCCACAAGGGGCGCGACCAGGGAAAAGGTGCTTACTGCTCGCGTGCGGCAGGGCCCTACGGCTTGTCGCAGGTGCCTGACTTGCTCTTCTTTGTCCACTGTTCAGTTCTCAAGCCAACGGACGCTTCCTTCAAAGCCGTTTCACGGGCTCCTCCGGGCGCTAATCGGTCGTGCGTGCGCACCCCTGACCTGCGCTTTAGGGCGCAGCTCACCCGTTCAGCCTGACTCACTTGGCTAGCCCGGTGGGCACAGGAAGAACATAGCCAGCCTGGCTAGTCACGTCAACATGTGACTAGCCAGGCTGCTCAAATAGTCAGGTTCGCCGTAGCATCGAGGCATGACCTTTGAGCTTGAGCCGCTGGACCCCGACGACGACCGACCGCCGTATGAGCAGGTGGCCCGCAGCTTGGGCGCGGCCATTCGCACCAGGCGGCTCGGACCTGGGGAGAAGCTGCCGTCGCACGCGAAGCTGACGGAGCACTACGGCTTCGCGCGCGCCACGATTCAGCGGGCGCTCCGCGACCTGGAAGATGAAGGGCTCGTTGTCTCGCGCAAGGGCAGCGGTGTGTTCGTCCGCCACCGGACCGAACGGCCGGCGGGGCTTCGGCCCTACGTGGAGCAGGCTTTCGCCAGCCGGAACGTGACGATCGACTTCGCCGGGTTCTCCAGCGAAACTCTCCACGGCGCCCTACAGGAACCACTCGACAAGATCCGCACCGGACGACTCACGCCCACAAGCATTCGGGTGCGCATCCTCGTTCCCGACATGAGCGTCCCGCAGGCGGCGCCCGTACGTCGCGAGGACTGCGCCGACGACCCCCGGC
Organism: Streptomyces sp. NPDC053513; assembly: GCF_044544765.1. Lineage (NCBI taxonomy): Bacteria > Bacillati > Actinomycetota > Actinomycetes > Kitasatosporales > Streptomycetaceae > Streptomyces > Streptomyces sp. NPDC053513. The sequence goes on along the minus strand of NZ_JBITXP010000013.1, from coordinate 103,737 downwards.
TCCGGGTGCGCATGCACGACATCATGGTCGGCTACACCCGCAGCATCACGGACTCGATCAGCGAGTTGGAGCACCTGGGACTCGTCCAGGAAGGCCAGGTCAGCGTGCGCACCCACCGCAGCACGCAGTTCTTCAAGCTCTACATCGTCAACAAGGAAGACGCCTTCTTCGGCTACTACCCGATCCGCCCCAACAAGGTGGTCGCGCAGGGAGAAGCCATCGAGATTTACGACCTGGTGGGCAAGGACACCATCCTGTTTCACCATTCCCTCAACGACGGCGCCTCGTCCAGCGGGGCCCAGCAGGTGGAGCAGGCACAGATGTGGTTCGACAGCGTGTGGGAGACGATCGGACGGGAGACCACCGCAGATGCGCTCTGACGAACTGACCAGCGTGCTCGCGGAGTACGACGCGATCCTCTTCGACTTCGACGGCCCGATCTGCCATGTCTTCCAGGGGTTGCCCGCCCCCGGGGTCGCAAACGACCTCTCGGCTCTGCTCGCCACGCTCGCCCCGGAGCTCGCCGACGCGGCCCACGCGACGGACGATCCGATGATGGTTCACCAACTCGCGCGCGAGGCCGGGCAGGACGTCCTGGCTACCGTCGAGGCGGCGCTCACGGACGCGGAGATTCGAGCGGTCGGTGTCGCCGGAGCCCCGACGGCCGGGGCCGTCGAGGCCATGGCAGCCGCACGCGATTCAGGGCGACGCGTGGCCATCGTCAGCAACAACTCCGCCGACTGCGTGCGCGCCTACCTCGCGGCGCAGGGGCTGCCTGGAGCCGTTGAAACCGTGGTCGGCCGACCGGCGCTGCGACCGGACCTCATGAAGCCGTCGCCGCACCCGTTGCTGGAAGCCGCGGCGATCCTCGGCGTATCGCCAAAGCGGTCGGCACTGGTGGGTGACTCCGTCACCGACATCGAAGCCGCACGAGCAGCAGGCGCGGGCAGTATCGGCTTCGCCAACAAACCGGGCAAGGAAGAGGCCCTGACCGCTGCCGGCGCGAGCGCCGTGGTCGCTGACATGAGAGCCATCGCTCGCACCTTCAGTGCGACCTGACCGTGTCCGCCAGCGCCTCACAGGCGACCCGGTGCATACAGCGCCAAGAGATGCGCAGCCCGCCCCCGGAAGGGGATCCCATTGGTGGGCACCTTCCCTCATTGCGCCCAACAGATTGAACCCCCAGGGGCTACGCCTGGGGGTTCAACCTGATCTAGTGCGCCGTTTTTTGACGCTTCCTCGCCCCTACCCCACTCACCATCACCATTCGCGATGATCACTTAGCGCAGGGCCCCACAAAAACGAGCAACCCCTGAACCCGTACCGCAGCGGCAGCCTCCCGGCGACTACGCATTAAGTAGGTCCAGGGGAGTCATCCCGCGAAGTCGCATCGTCACCAGAACCCCCGCTCTTCTCTATTTCTTGCATAAGCGACTCAAGGATCGCCGGGTCGATATCCTTCGCATCTAGCGTGATTCGCGAGTCACCTTTCTGAATCGTGATCCTGGTGGCTGGGGTACGCGCCCGCCTCCAGGACACGATGGCAGCCACGAGGGTCACGAAAGAAAGGCTGCTGCCGAAAGCAGCAAGCAAGACATCGACCAGCCCACCAGCCAGGATCACAGCTCCTCCAGTTCGACGATCAGAGCGCTGCTGCCAGCCGTCAGGAACGTAATCCCAAAGAACCACAGGGATAGCACTCCAACGGCATGCTGATCGATCACATCGCCATCCTGAAGGCCAGAGGATATATTCGCAAAAACAATCGAAGTCAGGCAGGCGAGAACGATATTAACGAACGCCAGCACATTCGAAAACAATTTGCGATTTGATGACTTTTTGGTGAGGATCTGGCCCGAGGCAGCCGCAGCCAAGCCAGCCGTTACGATGAGCAGCTCACCCCGACCAATAAGATCCCAAAATCCTACACCTTGACCACGACTGGCATTGATCAGCATTCCCGCCACAATTGGCATGATCGCGAAAATTACGCCGAAGAAAAGCCAGTGCATCACCTTACTTAGCGCTTCTTCTCGGGAGCTGACCGAGCTAGGCGGAGTAGCCGACGAGTCCGCTGAGGGTTGCGCAGCAACGCCGCCCGGCGTCACACCACCCTGCGGTGAATCCGGCTGACTCGTTGCCGTAGCAGACGCCCCCGGACCCTGCTGAGAGTGTGTAGCTTCAGACATTCGCCCCCACCCAAACACGTGGCCTCATCTGCACATCCCTCCCGCAGCCCAAGTGTGCGATCGCTGAGTGTACTTCTGGCAGGCACCTTCAGACGGAGGTTCAGCCGGCGCGACGAATCCCATGGACTGATACCCCAGTTGCGAACCATCGGCAGGTAGCCACGCCAGCCCACAGCAGTCCGATCAGAAGCCACCCACCGGGCCGCCTGTGGGCCGTGCGAGGGGGGCCGGCATCAACCAACAACAGCCAACCACGACGGCCGGAACGCAGGTCACAGGCGGACTGAAGCCCGATCACATCAGGCCCTTCTGACGAACAGTCAGTTCTAGTTATGGTGGGCAATGGTCGTACCGGTAAGCAGAGACGAGGACGCTCATGACCCAGGTGACCGAGCACGGCGGAGGCGTCTGGTCCCTGCGGGTGCCCATCCCGGACAATCCGCTGGGCCACACCCTGGTCCACGTCCTCGACACCGGCCGCGGCCCGGTCCTCGTCGACACCGGCTGGGACGACCCGGCCTCCTGGACCGAACTCACCGACGGGCTCACCGCCCTGGGCCTGTCCGTACGGGAGGTCCACGGGGTCGTCATCACCCATCACCACCCCGACCACCACGGCCTCTCCGGCCGGGTCCGCGAGGAGTCCGGGGCCTGGATCGCCATGCACGCCGCCGACACGGCCGTCGTCCGCCGCACCCGCGCGTCCGAACCCGGCACCTGGCTCGACTACCTCGCCCGCAAACTCACCGCCGTCGGCGCCCCCGAGGAGCACATCGCCCCGCTGCGGGCCGCCCGCGCCTCCGGCCGGACACGGACCCTGCCCGGCCTCCGCTCGGCCCTCCCCGACCGCGAGATCGTCCCCGGCGAGCTCCTCGACCTGGCCGGGCGGCGGCTGCGCGCGATCTGGACGCCCGGCCACACCCCCGGGCACGTCTGCCTGCACCTGGAGGAGGAGCATCCCTCCCGGCTGCCCGGCCACGGCCGGCTCTTCTCCGGCGACCACCTGCTGCCCGGGATCTCCCCGCACATCGGCCTGTACGAGGACCCCGACGACGCCACCGAGACGACCGACCCCCTCGGCGACTACCTCGACTCTCTCGAACGGATCGGCCGGCTCGGCGTCGCCGAGGTCCTCCCCGCCCACCAGCACGCCTTCGCGGACGCCGCCGGCCGGGTCCGCGAACTCCTCGGCCACCACGAGGAACGCCTCACCGGCCTCCTCGCCCTCCTCGCGACCCCGCTCACGCCCTGGCAGCTCGCCGAGCGCATGGAGTGGAACCGCCCCTGGGAGCAGATCCCCCACGGCTCCCGCAACATCGCCGTCAGCGAGGCCGAGGCCCATGTCCGCCGCCTGGTGAAGCTCGGGCGTGCGGAGCCGGTGGCGGGCACGGACCCCGTCGCGTACGTCGCGGTGCGAGACCCCGCCCTCAGGCCTTGAAGAGGCGGACGAGGGCCATGACCAGGACCAGCGGGGAGATGCCGCCGCCGAGCAGCATCACCGGGATGGCCACCCACCACAGCCAGTGCTCCCCGCCGTGGTCGTAGGAGTCGTAGCCGTTCTCGACGAACAGGAACCAGAGGAGGTGCAGGGTCAGTACGGCGATCAGCGCGATCCAGTACAGGGCGACCCCGGCCGACCACAGCCTGACCCGGCCGGGCCGGACCGTGAGCAGCCGTCCCCGGTAGCTCTGGAGGCCGGCCATGGCGGCGACCAGGAGCAGCGTCGCGGGGACGCGCCACCAGTCGTTCATCGCCCACTGGTAGGGGCCTTGCGCCTGGTCGGAGAGCGAGGGGTACTCCGCCGCCCGGCTCAGCAGGTCGACCCCGCCCACGAGGAAGGCGGCCATCGGCACCAGGTAGAACAGGCCGAGGAGCGGCCGTCCCAGCCCCGCGGTCAGCACCCGCACGGCACGCGCCCGCGCGGACGGCACCCCCGTCGAGGAGGCCCGCGCCCGCGGCACGGCGGCCGGCCCCCGGACGGGCGCGCGGGCGGGCCCGGGGGTGGGCAGGACGGCGGTCGGGGGTGGCGGGGCCGACTGCGGGAGGACCGTGGTGACGGCGGTGGGCGTGCTCGTACCGGTGCCGGTGCCGGCTGCCGGAGGAGCGGGTTCCGGCCCCGGCTCCGTTCCCCGCCCCGGCCCAGGCCCCGGCTCCCGCCCCGACTCCGATCCCCGCCCCGGCCCCGGCCCCGACTCCGATCCCCGCCCCGGCCCAGGCCCTCGCTCCGGTTCCGGTTCGAACTCCGCCTCCGCGTTGAGCAGTTCCTCCGCCTTCTGCGCGATCGCCGCGACCACCGGGGCCGGCAGCCAGCTCCCCGACTCCTCCCGGTGGGCGTCCGCGGCCGCGGCGAGTTCGGCCACCGCCGGGCGGTCGTCCGGCCGCTTGGCCAGGCAGCCCCGTACGAGCTCCGCGAACGGCCCCTCGACCCCGGCGAGGTCGGGCTCGTGGTGGACGAGCCGGTAGAGCAGTTCCGCCACCGAGCCGCCGCCGAAGGGTCCGCGGCCGGTCGCCGCGAACGCCAGCACCGCGCCGAGCGAGAAGAGGTCCGCGGCGGGACCGACCGTCCGCCCCTCCGCCTGCTCCGGCGACATGAAACCGGGTGAGCCGACGACCAGCCCCGTGCCCGTCAGGGCCGTCTCGTCGGCGGAGCGCGCGATGCCGAAGTCGATGAGCAGGGGGCCGGACGGCGAGAGCAGCACGTTGGACGGTTTGACGTCCCGGTGCACGAGCCCCGCCCGGTGCACGCCGTCGAGGGCGTGCGCGAGGCCGGAGAGCAGCCGCCAGAGGGCCGGTTCGGGGAGCGGTCCGTGCGCCAGGACCGCGTCGGAGAGCGCGGGGCCCGGCACGTACGCGGTGGCCAGCCAGGGCACCTCCGCGTCCGGGTCGGCGTCGAGGACCGGGACCGTGCCGGCACCGCGTAACGACTGGGCGGCCCGCACCTCGCGGGCGAAGCGCGTCCGGAAGCCCGGGTCGCCGGCGAGGGCTCCGTGCACCACCTTGAGCGCGACCGTCCGGCCGCCCCGTGAGCGGCCCAGGTAGACGCGGCCCATGCCGCCCTCGCCCAGCCGGTAGAGGATCCGGTAGGGACCGACCCTCCGCGGGTCGCTCTCGGTCAACGCCCGCATTCCGCACCCCCGTGAAGACGCCGTCGTCCTGTCCTCGCCGGCCACGCGCGCGTGGGCGGCGGCGTCAGCATGGCACAGCGACCGGCCCCTCGGCAGCGTGCCCGCGAAGCCCGTCCGGGGCCTGTCCGGACGCTGGTCCGTGAGGTGCCTCCCACCCCGGGGAGGCGTTCCTACGGGTCGGTAGAGTGGGCCCGTCGTCATCATGCCCGTACGGGGGAAAGCCGGTGGAGATCCGGTGCTGACCTTGCAACCGTGAGCCGCCTCCAGCACGCGGCGAAGCCGGAGTGCCCCGCCCGGGACGTGACCGCCGGCACCGTCGAGGAACACGGAGCCGGAGCCTGGTGCCCCCGAGGCGTGCCGGTGCCCGGCCGCAGGAGAGGCCCCCATGAACACCGTCCGCCGCGGCGCCGCCGCGCTCGCCGCCGCCGCAGTCGTGCTCGGCACCGGAACAGCCGGGGCGGCCTCCGCCGCGCCCTCGCCGTCGCCGTCCACGGGCACGCTCCCGTCCGGCCTGTACGGCACGAAGGACCCGACGTACGACGGTGTCTGGCGTCAGTCGCTCGCCTTCCTCGCCCAGCGCGGCACCGGCTACCAGCCCGCCGACCGGGCCGTGGACTGGCTCCTGGGCCAGCAGTGCGCCGACGGCTCGTTCGCCTCGTACCGCGCGGACGTGTCGAAGCCCTGCGACGCGAAGACGATGCGGGACACCAACGCCACCGCCGTCGCCGTGCAGGCGCTCCGGGCCGTGCGCCGCCAGGCCGCCGCCCCTGAGGCGATCGACAAGGCCGTCAAGGCCGGCTCCGACTGGCTGCGGAGCGTGCAGAACAAGGACGGCGGCTGGGGCTACGGCGCCGGCGGCGCGAGCGACGCCAACTCCACCTCGGTGGTCGTCGGCGCGCTCGCCGCGATCGGCGTGCGTCCCACTTCGTTCACCTCCGCCGAGGGCCGCACCCCGTACGACGCGCTCCTCGCCTTCGCCCTGCCCTGCTCGGACAAGGACGGCGCCGGGGCGTTCGCGTACCAGCCGGACAAGACCGGCAGGCTCCTCGCCAACGCCGACGCCACCGCGGCGGCCACCCTCGCCGGGCTCGGCAAGAGCGTCGTCGCCACCAAGGCCTCCCCCGAGCAGCCGCCGACCTGCACCGACCTGCCGAAGCCGACCGTCGAGCGGGCCGCGCTGAACGGCGCCTCCTACCTGTCGAAGGCGCTCGCGAAGACCGGCCACCTCACCCTGCCGCCGATGCCGGGCGCCACCGACACCACCGGGCAGCCCGACATCGGCAACACCGCCGACGCCGTCGTCGCGCTCGCCGCGTCCGGCGCCGTGAAGGAGGCCGGGCCGGCGCTGGCGTGGCTGGAGAAGAACTCCGCCGCCTGGGCGAAGGAGGGCGGCCCGGCCGCGTACGCGCAGCTGATCCTGGCGGCCCGCGCGACGGACACCGACCCGCGCGAGTTCGGTACGGCGGACCTGGTCGAGCAGCTGAACGCCACCGGCCCGGCACCCAAGACGCCGGACACCTCCGCGGCCTCCACCAGCAACGACGAGTCCGGCTTCGACCTCTGGTGGATCATCGGCATCGGCACGCTCGTCGGCGTCGGCGTCGGCTTCCTCGTGAGCGGCCGCAAGAAGTGACCGCGAGGACGGCGACCGCAGGAACAGGGGCCGCAAGAACAGGGGCCGCACGGACCGTGACCGCACGGATGCCGATACGGGTCGCGGGCGCCGCCGCCGGGGCGCTGCTCGCCCTGGTCTCGGTCGCGGCGGCCCCGGCGCAGGCGGCCGGTTACCGCTACTGGTCGTTCTGGGAGAGCGACGGCGGGAAGCCGTGGGCGTACGCCACGCAGGGCCCGGCGACCGCCCGGCCCGCCGACGGCGACGCCCTCGGCTTCCGCTTCGCGGTCAGCAACGGCACGGACGACACCTCCCTGCCCTCCGTCGCCCCCGACTTCCCGGGGATCTGCGGGGGCGTGGCGAAGAAGGACGGCACCAAGCGGATCGCGGTCGTCGTCGACTTCGGCGGCCCCGCGGACGCGCCGCCCGGGGAGGCCCCGCCGAAGAAGCCGGTCGAGGTCGGCTGCGCGGAGGTCCGCGAGGACGCGACGGGCGCGGAGGCGCTGGCCGCGGTGGCGAAGCCGCTGCGGTACGACGGCTCGGCCATGCTGTGCGGGATCGCGGGCTACCCGGCGCACGGCTGCGGCGAGCAGGTCGCGGAGAAGTCCCCGGCCCCGGCCGGCTCCGCCTCCCCGGCCGCCGCGGAGGGTTCGGGCGGCGGCCCGTCCTTCGGTGTGCTCGCCGGCGGGGCGGCCGTCCTGGCCCTCGGCGGGGCGGCGATCTGGAAGGCCCGCCGGCGCGCATGAGTGCGGCCCGTCGTGTCCCGCGCGGCCTCCGGGCGTCCGCGGCCTCCGTGCTCACGGCCCCCGAGGCGAGCCGGGCCAACGCCCTGCACGCGGGCGCGTGGTGGCTGTGGGCGCTCGGCCTGGCCGTCGCCGCCTCCCGGACCACGAACCCGCTGCTGCTCGGGCTGCTCGTCGGGGTCGCCGGGTACGTCGTCGCGGCCCGGCGCACGGACGCGCCCTGGGCCCGCTCGTACGGCGCGTTCGTGAAGCTCGGCCTGTTCGTCGTGGCCCTGCGGGTGGTGTTCTCGCTGCTGCTGGGCTCGCCCGTGCCCGGCACGCACCCGCTGTTCACGCTGCCCGAGGTGCCGCTGCCCGACTGGGCCCAGGGGGTGCGGATCGGGGGCCGGGTGACGGCCGAGCAGCTGGTGTTCGCGCTGTACGACGGCGCCAAGCTGGCGACCCTGCTGATCTGCGTGGGCGCCGCGAACGCCCTCGCCAACCCGGCGCGGCTGCTGAAGTCGCTGCCGGGGGCGCTGTACGAGGCCGGGGTCGCCGTCGTCGTGGCGATGACCTTCGCGCCGAACATGGTCGCCGACGTGGCCCGGCTGCGGACCGCCCGGCGGCTGCGGGGCCGGCCCACGGGCGGGGTGCGGGCGGTGCTCCAGATCGGCCTGCCGGTCCTGGAGGGGGCGCTGGAACGGTCCATCGCGGTGGCGGCCTCGATGGACGCGCGCGGCTACGGACGCACGGCCCGGGTGCCTGCCGCGGTACGGCGCACCACGAACGTCCTGACCCTGGGCGGGCTCCTCGGCGTGTGCGCCGGCTCGTACGGGCTGCTCGCGGCGGAGGGCGCGGGGTACGGGCTGCCGCTGCTGGTCGCCGGGCTCCTCGCCGCGGCGGCCGGGCTCCGGCTCGGCGGCCGCCGGACCGTCCGTACGCGCTACCGGCCCGACCGCTGGGGCCCGCGGGCCTGGCTGGTCGCGGGCTCCGGGGCGGCGGTCGCGGTCCTGATGATCCGGGCGAACGCGTACGCGCCCGAGGCGCTGCACCCGGGGGTCGTCCCCCTGGAGGCGCCGGAGCTGCCGCTGTGGCCGGCGGTGTCGGTCCTGGTGGGCCTGGTCCCGGCGTTCGTGGCGCCCGTACCCTCGCCGAAGGAGAAGAACACGTGATCCGGTTCGAGAACGTCTCGGTGAGGTACGGGGAGGACACCGGGCCGACCCTGCGGAACGTGGACCTCACCGTCCCCGAGGGCGAGCTGGTGCTCCTCGTCGGCCCCTCGGGCGTCGGCAAGTCGACCCTCCTGGGCGCGGTCTCGGGCCTGGTCCCCCACTTCACGGGCGGCACCCTGACCGGGCGGGTGACGGTCGACGGCCGCGACACCCGCACGCATCCGCCGCGCGAGCTCGCCGACCTGGTGGGCACGGTGGGGCAGGACCCGTCCGCGCACTTCGTCACCGACACGGTCGAGGACGAGCTCGCGTACGGAATGGAGTCGCTGGGCCTGGCGCCCGGCGTGATGCGCCGCCGCGTGGAGGAGACCCTCGACCTCCTGGGCCTCGCCGCGCTGCGCGACCGCCCGATCGCCACGCTCTCCGGCGGCCAGCGCCAGCGCGTCGCGATCGGCTCCGTCCTGACCCCGCACCCCAAGGTCCTCGTCCTCGACGAGCCGACCTCCGCGCTCGACCCGTCGGCGGCGGAGGACGTCCTCGCGGTCCTCCAGCGCCTGGTCCACGACCTGGGCACGACGGTCCTCCTCGCCGAGCACCGCCTGGAGCGGGTGGTGCAGTACGCGGACCAGGTGCTGCTGCTGCCGGAGGGCGTGATGGGCCCGCCGGCGGAGATGATGGCCGTGTCGCCCGTGCATCCGCCTGTCGTCGCCCTGGGCCGCCTGGCGGGATGGGATCCGCTGCCGCTGACGGTGAGAGACGCGCGACGGAGGGCCGCGCCGTTGAAGACGAGGCTGGCGGGGCGGCTGACGGAGGGGGACCCCGCGGGGCTCCTCCCCCACCCCGCCCCTTCCCGAGACCGGGGCTCGGCCCCGGACCCCGTACGGCCTCCGGCCGCTTCCTCGAACGCCGGACGGGCTGGTCTTCCGGCCCCGCCGGCGTTTGAGGCGCGGGGGTCCGGGGGCGGAACCTCCGGTTACGGGGAGGGACGGGGTGGGGGCTTCTCCCTGTTCCGACGGCGCCGCACCCACCCCGCGCCCGCCCCCACCGACCCCCTCGTGACCGTCACGGCCCTGGCCGTGCGCCGCGGCCGCGTCGAAGCCCTCCGCCGCATCGACCTCCAGGTCACCGCAGGCGAGACCGTCGCGCTCATGGGCCGGAACGGCGCCGGCAAGTCCACCCTGCTCTCCACGCTCGTGGGCATGATCGAGCCGACGAGCGGCACCGTCCGGGTCGCGGGCCGCGCCCCGCACGCCACCGATCCCCGCGAGCTGATCCGCCGGGTCGGCCTGGTTCCGCAGGAGCCGCGGGACCTGCTGTACGCGGACACCGTCGCCGCCGAGTGCGCGGCGGCCGACGCGGACGCGGACGCGACGCCCGGGACCTGCCGGGCGCTGGTGGAGGAGCTGCTGCCGGGAGTGGCGGACGACACGCACCCCCGCGACCTGTCCGAGGGCCAGCGGCTGGCGCTCGCGCTGGCCGTGGTCCTGACCGGCCGCCCGCCGCTGCTCCTGCTGGACGAGCCGACGCGCGGCCTGGACTACGCGGCCAAGGCCCGGCTGGTGGCCCGGCTGCGGTCGCTCGCGGCGGAGGGGCACGCGATCGTGCTGGCGACGCACGACGTGGAGCTGGCCGCCGAGCTGGCGCACCGCGTGGTGATCGTCGCGGACGGCGAGGTGGTCGCGGACGGCCCGACGGCCGAGGTCGTCGTGTCCTCGCCGGCGTTCTCGCCGCAGGTGGCGAAGATCCTGGCGCCGCAGCCGTGGCTCACGGTCGAGCAGGTGGAGGCGGCGCTGTGAGGACGTCCCGCCCGGTCCGCCTGGGTCCCCGCTCGGTCGCGGCGCTGGTCCTCGTCTCCCTCGTCGGGGTCCTGGCGTTCTGCTGGCCGCTCTTCGCGGACGCCGGCTCCGCCGTGACCTCGCACGCCGGGGACGCGCCGTGGCTGTTCGCGGCGCTGCTGCCGCTGCTCGTCGCGGTGGTGGTGGCGACGATCGCGGACTGCGGGATGGACGCGAAGGCGGTGGCGATGCTGGGGGTGCTGGCCGCCGTCGGCGCGGCCCTGCGGCCCCTGGGGGCGGGGACGGCCGGTCTGGAGCCGATGTTCTTCCTGATGGTCCTGAGCGGCCGGGTCCTCGGGCCGGGCTTCGGTTTCGTCCTGGGGGCGGTGACGATGTTCGCGTCGGCGCTGCTCACGGGCGGGGTGGGCCCCTGGATGCCGTTCCAGATGCTGTCGATGGGCTGGTTCACGATGGGCTCGGGTCTGCTGCCGGGGCCGGACCGGCTGCGGGGCCGGGGCGAGCTGCTGATGCTGTCCGCGTACGGATTCCTGGCGGCGTTCGCGTACGGCACGGTCATGAACCTGCAGGGCTGGGTCCTGCTCCAGGGCCTGAGCAGCGGGATCTCCTTCCAGCCGGGCGCGCCGCTGCACGAGAACCTGGTCCGCTTCCTCGCCTACGTCCTCGCCACCTCCCTCGGCTGGGACCTCGGCCGGGCCGCTCTCACCGTCGTCCTGACCCTCACGGTCGGCGGGACGCTTCTGAGGGCGCTGCGGCGGGCCACGCGGCGGGCGAACTTCGAGGCCCAGGTCACATTCGGGGCCCCGGAAGAGCCCTCTCCGGGTGAGGCGCCCCACAGGACCTACGTCACGTACGAGCCGGAATAGTAGGCCGACAGACCGGGCCAAACCGCCCCACACTCGGCCATGACCTGCGGAAACACCACCCGCCCGCCTGTCCGTCGCGGGCCCCCGGGTCCGAACCTCCCTCGTACAGGGGGTCCTTGCCCGGTCGTTCCGGCCCTGCTTCTCTGGTGGACGTCGCCAGGCAGCCGGTGCTCGTCGCAGCGCCCCGGCCGGCCGGTTCCCCCCCAGCTCCCGGGTCTCCCGGGCTCTGGTTCCGGCATGCCGAAAACGCCCGGCACGTCCCTTGTTCCCGACGTTAGGTCGATACCTTGATCCGCTCGCTCACCACTCGTGTCTCTGCCCGCAACAAGAAGATCGCCGTTTCCGCAGCCGTGCTGCTGGGTGCGTCGGGTGCGGTGCTGGGCACGACGGGCTCGGCTTCGGCCGCCAGCCCGCAGGAGCTCGCTCGTCAGATCGTCCCCGCCTCGCAGTACGCCTCGTTCAGCAAGATCGTCGAGCACGAGTCCGGCTGGAACCCCAGCGCCACCAACTCGTCCAGCGGCGCCTACGGCCTGGTCCAGGCCCTGCCGGGCACGAAGATGGCCTCGGCCGGTGCCGACTGGAAGACCAACGCGGCCACCCAGATCAAGTGGGGCCTCAACTACATGAACGAGCGCTACGGCTCCCCGAACGCCGCCTGGGCGTTCTGGCAGGCCAACGGCTGGTACTAAGAGCGGTCCCTGCCGCACCTGCCGCACCGCGCACCCGCAAGGCCCCGCCCTCCTCACGGAGGGGCGGGGCCTGCGGCGTTCTCCGCGCGGGGTCCCGTCAGAGGCGCTGGATGATCGTCCCGGTCGCGAGCGCCCCGCCCGCGCACATGGTGATGAGCGCGAACTCCTTGTCGGCGCGTTCCAGCTCGTGCAGGGCGGTGGCGACGAGCCGGGCCCCGGTGGCGCCGACGGGGTGGCCGAGGGCGATGGCGCCGCCGTTGACGTTGACCTTCTCCAGGTCCTGGTCGAAGACCTGCGCCCAGCTCAGTACGACCGAGGCGAAGGCCTCGTTGATCTCGACGAGGTCGATGTCCTTGAGCGACATCCCGGCCTTCCCCAGCACCGCCCGCGTCGCGTCGATCGGCCCGTCGAGGTGGTAGTGCGGGTCGGCGCCGACGAGGGCCTGGGCGACGATCCGGGCGCGCGGGCGGAGCTTGAGGGCGCGGGCCATGCGCTTGGAGGCCCACATGACGGCGGAGGCGCCGTCGGAGATCTGGGAGGAGTTCCCGGCGGTGTGGATCGCGGTGGGCATGACGGGCTTGAGGCGGGCCAGGCCCTCCATGGTGGTGTCGCGCAGGCCCTCGTCGCGGTCGACGAGCCGCCACATGCCCTGCCCGGCGGCCTGTTCGGCCTCCGTGGTGGGGACCTGGACGGCGAAGGTCTCACGCTTGAAGCGCTCCTCGGCCCAGGCGGTCGCGGCCCGCTCCTGGGAGAGCAGGCCGAGGGAGTCGACGCGCTCGCGGGTGAGTCCGCGGCGACGGGCGATGCGCTCGGCGGCCTCGAACTGGTTGGGGAGGTCGACGTTCCATTCGTCGGGGAACGGTTTGCCCGGCCCGTGCTTGGAACCGGAGCCGAGCGGGACGCGGGACATGGCCTCGACGCCGCAGGAGATCCCGATGTCGATGACGCCGGCCGCGACCATGTTGGCGACCATGTGACCGGCCTGCTGCGAGGAGCCGCACTGGCAGTCGACGGTGGTGGCGGCCGTCTCGTAGGGGAGGCCCATGGTGAGCCAGGCGGTGCGCGCCGGGTTCATGGACTGCTCGCCGGCGTGGGTGACCGTGCCGCCGACGATCTGTTCGACGCAGTCGGCGGGGATGCCGGTGCGGCCGAGGAGTTCGCGGTAGGTCTCGCCCAGGAGGTAGGCGGGGTGGAGGTTGGCGAGCGCGCCTCCGCGCTTGCCGATGGGGGTGCGTACGGCTTCGACGACGACGGGTTCCGCGGCCATGGGCTCGTCCTCTCCTCGACCGGACGGGGTGTCCCGGCACCCTGTCCGGTCGGCGTCACGGGGAACTAGTACGCGTTCTAGTTCTGACTGCAGTCTTATGACTGCTACCGCCGGTACGCAAGGGTCCGGGACGCAACAGTTCCCGCCCCGCCCCTTGCTACTTGTAGAACTCGTTACTAACTTTCCCGGCAACTTCTGATGGTCCATCAGATATGGAGAGTGTTGCCGATGGCCTGCCCCCACATCCCCGAAGGGATCCCCCAGGGGCTCCCCGCAGGGCTCCCCGTCGGGTTCGACGCCACCGACCCCGATCTGCTCCGCGACCGCGTCCCCTTCCCGGAGTTCGCCCGGCTGCGGCAGACCGCACCCGTGTGGTGGTGCCCCCAGCCGGCCGGCGTCACCGGCTTCGCGGACGGCGGGTACTGGGCGGTCACGCGCCACGCGGACGTCAAGTACGTCTCCACCCACCCCGAGCTGTTCTCCTCGAACGAGAACACCGCCGTCATCCGCTTCAACGAGCACATCACCCGGGACCAGATCGAGGTCCAGAAGCTGATCATGCTCAACATGGACCCGCCCGAGCACACCCGGGTCCGCCAGATCGTCCAGCGCGGCTTCACCCCCCGCGCGATCCGGAACCTGGAGACCGCCCTGCGCGACCGCGCCCACGCCATCGTCGACGAGGCGCGGCGCGGCGCGGACGCCGACGGCACCTTCGACTTCGTCACCCGGGTCGCCGTCGAACTCCCCCTCCAGGCCATCGCCGAACTCATCGGTGTCCCCCAGGAGGACCGTTCCCGGATCTTCGACTGGTCGAACAAGATGGTCGCGTACGACGACCCGGAATACGCCATCACCGAGGAGATCGGCGCCGAGGCCGCCATGGAACTCATCGGCTACTCGATGAACATGGCCGCCGCCCGCAAGGCGTGCCCCGCCCAGGACATCGTGTCGCAGCTCGTCGCCGCCGAGGGCCAGGGCAACCTCTCCTCCGACGAGTTCGGCTTCTTCGTGCTGCTGCTCGCCGTCGCCGGGAACGAGACCACCCGCAACGCCATCAGCCACGGCATGCACGCCTTCCTCACCCACCCCGACCAGTGGGAGCTCTTCAAGCGCGAGCGGCCCGCGACCGCCGCCGAGGAGATCGTGCGCTGGGCGACCCCCGTCGTCTCCTTCCAGCGGACCGCGACCCAGGACACCGAACTCGGCGGACAGAAGATCCGCGAGGGCGACCGGGTCGGCCTCTTCTACTCCTCCGCCAACAACGACCCCGAGGTCTTCACCGACCCCGAACGCTTCGACATCACCCGCGACCCCAACCCCCACCTCGGTTTCGGCGGCGGCGGGCCCCACTTCTGCCTCGGCAAGTCCCTCGCGATCAAGGAGATCGAGCTGATCTTCAACGCGATCGCCGACGCCCTGCCCGACCTCACCCTCGCCGGCGAACCGCGCCGGCTGCGGGCCGCCTGGCTGAACGGCGTGAAGGAACTCCGCGTCCGCGCCTCGGCATGACACGGTCGCGCCCCGGCATGACACGGCAGCACCTCGACATGGCGTGACCGCGCCTCGACATGCCATGTCCGCACCTCGACACGGCGTGTCCGCGCACGGCGTGTCCGCGCACGGCGTGTCCGCACGGAACCGGAATCCCACCGACCGCGTCTGACCTCCCATGCGGGGGACACACAGCAGAATCCTGACCACCATCGTCGCGCTGCTCGCGCTCCAGCTCGGCTCGCTCGTCGCACCGGCGTACGCCTGCGGCTGCGGCGCCATGATCCCGGACAAGGCCGAGCGCATCGGCGTCGACCGGGAGGAGTCGGCCGTCCGCTGGGACGGGCGCACCGAGACCGTCGTCATGCGCTTCGACGTCCACGGGAACGCCCGGCGGGCGGCCTGGATCATGCCGGTGCCGGGCCGCGCCGACGTCCGTCTCGGCGACCCCGCGCTCTTCGACGAACTCGACCGGCTCGCCGAGCCCGAGCAGCGCGACCGCCACTACTTCTGGCCGCGCGAGGGCGACTGGCCTTTCGACGGCGGCTACGGCGACGGAGCCGCCGCCGCCCCGCCCGGCGCGGGCTCCGGCGTCGGTGTCGTCGGACGCGAACGCCTCGGCCCCTTCGACGTGGCCCGGCTCACCGCCACCGACCCCGAAGCCCTCGGCGACTGGCTGCGCGCCAACGGCTTCGAGCTGCCCGAGCGGCTCACCGGCGCGCTCCGGCCGTACGTCGAGCGGAAGTGGGAGTACGTCGCCGTCCGCCTGGCCCCGCAGGAGCAGGGCGCGATGCTCCACGGCGAACTGACCCCGCTGCGGATCGCCTTCCCGTCCCCCGAACTCGTCTACCCCATGCGGCTCTCCCGCCTCGCCCGCACGCCCCAGACCCTCGGTCTGCGCATCCTCGCCGAGCACCGGATGGAGCCCCGCTCCCCCATCGGCGGCGACCGCCCCGAGGTCACCTTCGCCGGCCGGATCGAGCAGCCCGAGGGAGCGGTGGCGGACCTCGCGGGCGACGCACCCGTCCGTCTGACGGTCCTGGAACAGCGCTTCCCCCACCCCGAGCGGATCGACGACGACCACCACCTGCGGACCGTCGCCGACACGCCGTACCGCGAAGTCGAGTACACCGACCGGCTGCTGACCGTGGGCGGCGGCGTCCCCGTCTGGCTCCTGACGGTCGGCGGCGGTCTGCTGCTCGCGGCGCTGTTCGCCGTACGGGGGTCAAGGCGCCGCTCCCGCAAGGCCGCGGGTGTACGTTCGCCCGCATGACGAACTCTCAGGAAGACCGGTGGACCGCGGTCGACCAGTACATCACCGAGACGATCGCCCCCGCCGACGAGGCGCTCACGGCCGCGCTCGCCGACTCCGCGGCGGCGGGCCTCCCGGAGATCGCCGTCGCCCCCAACCAGGGCAAGCTGCTCCATCTGCTCGCCGCGACGCAGGGCGCGCGGAACGTCCTGGAGATCGGCACCCTCGGCGGCTACAGCACGATCTGGCTGGCCCGCGCGCTGCCCGCCGACGGCAGGCTGATCACCCTGGAGTACGACCCGGCCCACGCGGACGTCGCCCGCGCCAACATCGCCCGCGCCGGCCTCGACAAGATCGTCGAGGTCCGCACGGGCGCGGCCCTGGACAGCCTGCCGCGGCTGGAGGCGGAGGGAGCGGGCCCCTTCGACCTCGTCTTCATCGACGCCGACAAGGTCAACAACCCGCACTACGTGGCCTGGGCCCTGAAGCTCTCACGCCCCGGCACGGTGATCATCGTCGACAACGTGGTGCGGAACGGCAAGGTCGCCACCCCGGACCCGGACGACCCCGCCATCACGGGCACGCGCGAGATGTTCGACCTGATCGCCCGCGAACCCCGCCTCGACGCGACGGCCCTCCAGACGGTCGGCACGAAGGGCTACGACGGCCTGCTCCTGGCCCGCGTGGTCGGATAGGCCGGACGCGACCCCGTCCACCGCGGGGACACCGGAGCCGTGGGTCATATCCTGCCCTTCATGAGCATCGTGAAGATCAACGTCCTGTCCGTGCCGGCCGAGCAGCGCGAGGTGCTGGAGCGGCGTTTCGCCTCCCGGGCCGGGGCCGTGGAGGGGTCCGACGGCTTCGAGTGGTTCGAGCTGCTGCGCCCGGTGGAGGGCACCGACCAGTACCTGGTGTACACCCGCTGGCGCAGCGAGGAGGACTTCCAGAACTGGATGAACGGTCCCATGAAGTCCGCCCACCAGGGCGGCGGCGAGGGCGGCGAGCGGCCGAAGCCCGCCGCCTCCGGCTCGACCCTGTGGTCGTTCGAGGTCGTCCAGCAGGCGTCGCCGAAGTAAGCCGAGCAAGCCGGATCAAGCCGAACCGAGCCGGATCGAGCCCGATCGAGCCGGAGTAATTCGGCGGCGGGGCCGGTCGTGCGGGTCGCACAATGACCCGCATGACCTGGACCTTCTCTCCCGAGCGCGTCGACACCCCGGACGCGACCGCCCTCCGGCGCGACTACTACGGCGACGTGGCCGGCCGTTACTGGCAACGGCCCGCGACCGAGGCCGAGATAGACGAGGGCCTGGCGAACGACGGGGTCGAGCTGCTCGCCCCGCCGACCGGGCAGTTCCTGGTCGCGCGGTTCGAGGGGAAGCCGGCCGGCTGCGGCGGGGTCCTGATGCTGGACGGCGAGCGCGCCGAGCTGACCCGGGTCTTCCTGCGGCACGGATTCCGTGGCGCGGGCGGCGCCGGCGCCCTGCTGCGGAGGCTGGAGGAGGAGGCGCGCGACCTCGGCGCGCGCCGGATGGTCCTCAACACGCGCCTCGACCTGGTCGAGGCACGGGCCCTGTACGCGCGGCACGGGTACGCGGAGATCCCCGCGTACTGCACGGGGCCGTACATGGACATCTGGTACGGCAAGGAACTCTGAACCCCCACGCGTCCCGGGTGCCCCGGGTGTCCCGAGCGTCCCGGACGTCCCGGGCGCGGACGGCCCGTGCCCCCGGGCTCGGACCGCTCCCGTGCTCCGCGGGTTCAGGACCGGTGGTCCCGGGGCGGTTCGGGCCGGTGGGGGCGTTCCCCGTCCGAGCCGCACAGCTCGGCCGTCAGCTCCTCCACCAGCTGCACGAGGTCGGTCGGCCGGTCGGGCCCCCACCAGTCGCCGAGGAGCTCGGCGAGCGAATCCTCCCGGGCCTCGGCCAGGACCGTCGCCGCCCGTACGCCGTCCTCGGTGAGGACCAGCTGGACGCCCTCCCGGGCCACGAGCCGCCGCTCCTCCACCTGCCGGGACGCCTCCGTGACCACCCGCAGCGGCACGGGGGTGACCTCGGCGAGCCGGGCGGGTTCGACGGTCCCGTGGCGTCGGATGCGCAGCAGCAGCCAGCTCGCGGCGGGCAGCAGGTCGAGCCCGGCGCGCTCGGTGATCTTCACGTAGATCGCCTTGCGGCCCTCCCGGGAGCCGAGGACGGACAGGGCGCGGGCGCACTCCTCGTACGAGGACCGCTCGACCGGGTTGGAGGCCAGGGTCTGGCTGGTGTCGGGCGCGGTGACGGAGGCGCGCAGCTTGTCCTCCTTCAGGAACCAGGAGATGACGAAGGCGACGAGGACGACGGGCGCCGCGTACAGGAAGACGTCCGTGATGGACGTGGCGTACGCGTGCAGGACGGCCGGCCGGAGCTCGGTCGGGAGCCGGTCGACGGCGCGCGGGTCGGCGGCCACCTGGCCGGGGCCGGTGCCGGGCGGGAGTTCCCGGGCGGGGACGCTCGCGAACACGTCGGCGAGTTTGCCGGTGAGCCGGTTGGTGAAGATCGTGCCGAAGACGGCGACGCCGAACGAGGCGCCGATGGAGCGGAAGAAGGTGGCGCCGGAGGTGGCGACGCCGAGGTCCTCGTATGAGACGGCGTTCTGCACGACCAGGACGAGGACCTGCATGACGAGGCCGAGTCCGGCGCCGAAGACGAAGAAGCAGACGCTCATCGTCCAGGTCGAGCTGGTCTCCGTGAGCCGGTGGAGGAGGAGCAGGCCGAGGCAGGTGAGGGCGGTGCCGGCGATGGGGAAGACCTTCCAGCGGCCGGTGCGCGAGACGATCTGCCCGGAGGCGGTCGAGGTGATCAGCATGCCGAGGACCATGGGCAGCATGTGGACGCCGGACATGGTCGGGGTGACGCCCTGGACCACCTGGAGGAAGGTCGGCAGGTAGGTCATCGCGCCGAACATGGCGAAGCCGACGACGAAGCTGATGACCGAGACGAGGCTGAAGGTCCGGATCCGGAACAGCTTGAGCGGCAGCACGGGTTCGGCGGCCCGCCGCTCGACGTACAGGAACCAGACGAGGAGCACGGCTCCGAGGACGGCGAGGCCGATGATCTGTGCCGATCCCCACGCCCAGGTGGTGCCGCCGAGGGAGGCCACCAGGACCAGACAGGTGGCGACCGAGGCGATGAGGAAGGTGCCCAGGTAGTCGATGGTGTGCCGGGTGGAGCGCACCGGGATGTGCAGCACGGCGGCGATCACGAAGAGCGCGACGACGCCGATGGGCAGGTTGATGTAGAACACCCAGCGCCAGGAGAGGTGCTCGGTGAAGAGCCCGCCGAGCAGCGGGCCGAGGACGCTGGTGGCGCCGAAGACGGCGCCGAAGAGGCCTTGGTACTTGCCGCGTTCCCGGGGGGAGACGAGGTCGCCGACGATCGCCATCGACAGGACCATGAGGCCGCCGCCGCCGAGGCCCTGGAGCGCGCGGAAGGCGATGAGCTGCGGCATGTTCTGGGCGATGCCGCAGAGGGCGGAGCCGACGAGGAAGATGACGATGGCGCCCTGGAAGAGCTTCTTGCGCCCGTACTGGTCGCCGAGCTTGCCCCAGAGGGGCGTCCCGGCCGTGGACGCCAGCATGTAGGCGGTGACCACCCAGGAGAGGTGCTCCATGCCGCCGAGCTCGCTGACGATGGTCGGCAGGGCGGTGGAGACGATGGTCTGGTCGAGTGCGGCGAGCAGCATCCCGAGCAGCAGCGCGCCGATCGCGACGAGGACGGTGCGGTGACTCTGCCCCTCCCCGGGCGCGGGGGCGTCGCCGAGCTGGGACGGGCTTGTGTCCTGGGCCATGGGGTCTCCGTCTCCCTGAGCGCTCCCTGAGCAGCCCCTCCATCCTGGTCCGAATGTCCGGTTATGGCCTGCGGAAGGGCACGGTCGTTCGCCCGGCGTACAGGGGCGGGCTGCATAATCGCTCGCAGTTGTATCGGGGAGGGGACCCATCATGACCGGACACGTCTGTCCTGAATGCGGTGTACACAGACCTGGCTGCGCCTGCGCCCGGGCGGCGGGAACGGCTGCGGAGACGGCAGCCGCCGAGGACTTCGATCCGCTCCGGATCAGGCCGTACGTGACCTTGGACGCGGCCGAGGAACCGGGCGGGGCGTACGGGCCGTACGGGCAGCACGGGACCGGGGCGGGCGCGACGGGGCCGGACGGGCAGCCGACCGCGCATCTGCCGGCGTACTCGGCGGAACCGGCACACCCGACAGGACCGGCGCACTCGGCGGAATCCGCTGAATCGGCGCACTCGGCCGCATCGGCCCACCCGACGGACCCGGCACACTCGGGGGCATCGGCCCACCCGACGGACCCGGCGCACTCGGCGGCATCGCCGTACTCGACGGAGGACCCGCCGACCACCCAGCTGACGGCGATCCGGCCGGAGAGCGACCTCACGGCACCGATGCCGACGGTGCGCCCCGCGGGGCCGGAGGCGCACCCCGCCAGGCCGGAGGCGTACCCCGTCGGACCGGAGGCGTACCCCACCGGGCCTGGGGCGTACCCCGAGGAGGGTCACCCCGGCGCCACGGGCGACCCCTCCGAGACGATGCCGCTGTTGCTGCGCGGCGTCGGCGACGTACCGCCCGCGCGCGACCGGGAGCAGGCGCGGGGCCGGGGCCGCAGGCGCGGCATGACGGTCGCGGCGGTGGCCGCCGTCGCCGTGGCGGGCACCGCGGCCCTGGCGGCGGCCGTCCTCGGCGGCGCGGACGAGACCGACGACCGGGCGGCCGTCCCGGAGGTCACCACGAGCGCGTCCCTGAACGTCGCCGTGTCGGAGGCGCCGTCCCCTTCCTCGGAGACCCCCGAGCCGACCACGTCCTCCCCGACCCCGCAGCGGACGTCCGCGTCCCCGTCCCCCACCCCCTCACCGAGCCGCACCGCCGCGAGCCCGAGCGCCTCGACGAGCCCGGTGGCCCCTCCGGCCGCCACCCCCTCCACGGCTCCGACGACCGCGGCACCGACGACGGCCACGCCGTCCGCGCGGCCGACCGAGGAGGCGGCGGTCACGCTGAGCCTCGGCTCGACGGGCGAGGAGGTGATCGAACTCCAGGCTCGGCTGACCCTGGCGGGGGCGTACCACGGGGAGGTGGACGGGGAGTACGACCAGGAGGTCTGGCGCGCGGTGAAGAACTACCAGTCCTGGATGTACATCAAGGGGGACCCGAAGGGCGTGTACGGCCCCCACACCCGCGAGGCCCTGGAGCGGAGCACCTGGCTCTAGGGGCGGCGCGACGGGCGGCGGGGCCTGCGGCGGCGGTCCGCGAGGTCCCAGTAAGCGGACTGGTTGGCCAGACGGCTCCCGGTTTTGTATCGTGAAAGAACAAAGTGGTTCCGCCCGCACTCCCTGACCGGTGGGCGGAACCGCTTCGTTCTCCGCGCCACCCCCTCTGGAGACCCGATGCCTGCCAGCACCCCGGCAACGCTCACCGCCCGCGCCCTCCTCCTCGACATGGACGGCACCCTCGTCAACTCGGACACCGTCGTCGAGCGCTGCTGGCGCCGCTGGGCGGACCGGCACAGGCTCGACCCGGACGAGGTGCTCAAGGTGGTGCACGGCCGCCAGGGGTTCGCGACGATGGCCGTCCTCCTCCCGGACCGCCCGATGGCGGAGAACCACGCCGACAACCGGGTGATGCTGGCCGAGGAGACCGCCGACCTCGACGGAGTCGTGCCCGTCCCCGGCGCCCCCGCCTTCCTGGCCGCGCTCGCGGACCTCCCGCACGCCCTGGTGACCTCGGCGGACGAGGCCCTCGCCCAGGCCCGGATGGGCGCGGCGGCGCTCCCCGTGCCGGAGGTCCGGGTCACCGCCGAGAGCGTCGGCGCCAGCAAGCCGGACCCCGAAGGCTTCCTCAAGGGCGCGGCGGCACTGGGCTTCGAGCCGGCGGACTGCGTGGTCTTCGAGGACTCCGAGGCGGGCATCCAGGCGGGCCGGGCGGCCGGCATGCGGGTCGTGGGCGTGGGCCCGCGCGCGGCGGCCTTCGCGCCGGACGTGCACGTCGCCGACCTGACCCACCTGCGGGTGGAACGCGCGGAGGACGGCTCGATCACCCTGACCGTACTGCCGTAGACGCCCCACCACTTCCCCCCTCGCGCGCGACCGGAGTCTCCCGGCCGCGCGCGAGGCGTTTCCGGGACGGACCACGGGCCCCGCGCCCCACCGGCATCCGCACCCCCACCCGCATTCACACCCCACTCCACCCTCGACTCCCGAACTCCCGAGCTTTCGAACCCCCCGGCTCTCAAACCCCCGGACTCCCGAACTCCCCAACTCCCGAACGCGGGCGGAATCTGGCGCTCCATCAGGACCCGCACACCTCTTGATGTGACGTGTCCATGTCGCCACTCTGTTACCTGGCGCACCCCCTACGGAAACCTGGCGCCGCCACGATGACCGGGCCCGACCGCCCGGCACCCCGCGGGGACGGCTGACAGCCAAGGTCCCCCCACATCAAGGGAGTTCACATGCCCGTCGGCATGATCTACGCGCGTCGACTCGCCGTTCTCGCCACCTCCGCCGCCCTCACCGTCACCGGGCTCCTCGCCACCGCACCGGCGGCGCAGGCCGCCATGCCGACCCCGGTCAGCGCCGCGACCGCCCGTACCTACCTGGCCGCCCTCACGGTCAAGGCGGCAGGCTCCACGACGGGTTACAGCCGGGACCTCTTCCCGCACTGGATCACCCAGTCCGGCACCTGCAACACGCGCGAGACCGTCCTCAAGCGCGACGGCGTGAACGTCGTCACCGACTCCAACTGTGCCGCGATCAGCGGCAGCTGGTACTCGGAGTACGACGGCGCCACCTGGACCGCCGCCTCCGACCTGGACATCGACCACATGGTCCCGCTCGCCGAGGCCTGGCGCTCGGGCGCGAACTCCTGGACCACCGCCCAGCGCCAGGCCTTCGCGAACGACCTCACGCGGCCGCAGCTCATAGCCGTCACCGACAACGTCAACCAGGCCAAGAGCGACCAGGACCCGGCGACGTGGCTGCCTCCGCGGACGGCCTACCGCTGCACGTACGTCCGGGCGTGGGTGCAGGTGAAGTACTACTGGAACCTCAGCGTCGACTCCGCCGAGAAGAGCGCCCTCCAGTCCGTCCTCAACGGCTGCTGACGACCGTTCCGCTGAGCCCGCGTCAGCGGCGGCCGCCGGGGAGTGAGCCTCACCACACGCTCCCCGGTGGCTGAATGTTGAACTTGCAAGTACTAGTGAGGGGTGCCTAACCTTACGGCCTCATCGGTTTCCGTCCCCCCGCGCCCCGTTCCCCACGGACGAGGCCAGACCGAAGGAGTCCCACCCCATGACCGACCCGAACGCCCCGGACACCGCCAAGGCCGGCACGACCCCCGGCGCCCCCGGCGTCCCCGCCTCCCCTGACGCCCCCGCGAGCCTCACCGCCCGCCTGAACCAGGCCCAGCCCTACGCGCTCGGCCTCTTCCGCATCGTTGTCGGCCTGCTCTTCGCCTGCCACGGCGCCTCCTCGCTCTTCGGCGTCCTCGGCGGCAGCGCGACACCGGCCGGCACCTGGCCGGGCTGGTACGCGGCCGTCATCCAGCTCGGCGCCGGCATCCTGGTCCTGGCCGGCCTCGGCACCCGGAGCGCCGCCTTCCTGGCCTCGGGCTCGATGGCATACGCGTACTTCAAGGTCCACCAGCCGGAGTCGCTCCTCCCGATCCAGAACGGCGGCGAGAGCGCGGCCATGTTCTGCTGGGCCTTCGCCCTGCTCGTGTTCACGGGCCCGGGCGCGCTGGCCCTCGACCGACTGTTCGGCGCCGGGGAGGCGACGGCCGCGAAGACCCGGGAGGACCGGGGCGCACCGGTCGCGGCCTGACGCACGAGCACGACCACGGGGTCTGACACACGAGCACGACCACGGGCCTGACGCACGAGCATGACCACCGGAAGGGGCCGGAAACCGTGGCACGGTTTCCGGCCCTCTCCCATCGGCGCCCACCCCACCGCCACCACCCCCACGCGTCCCCCGCAGTCCGACGCCGATGCCGGCCCCGCACCCACCGGCTGTCGGGCCCCCGCCCCCGCGTAGGCTCTGGGCTTGTGAATCTGCTCGACAGCCTGGGCTCGCTGCGGTCGCTCACCGCCGGTCCATGGATCTACCCGGTCGTGGCGACGTCGATCCTGCTCGACGTCTTCCTGCCCGTGCTGCCGAGCGGTTTCCTCGTGATCACCGCCGCCACGGCGGCGGCGACGGCCACCGGGGCGTCCACCGGCGTGCCGTCGCTCCTCCCCCTGCTCCTCTGCGCGGCCGGCGCCTCGGTGCTCGGCGACTTCCTCGCGTACCGTCTGGCGCTGCGCGGCGGGGCCAGGCTGGACCGGGCGATCGGACGCTCGCGCCGCCTCTCACTGGCGCAGGAACGTCTCGGCACCGCGCTCGCGCGGGGCGGCGGACTGCTCGTGGTCCTCGCGCGCTTCGCCCCCGCCGGCCGCTCCGTGGTCTCGCTGGGGGCGGGCGCGGCGAAGCGAAGGGCCGAGGAGTTCCTGCCGTGGTCGGCGCTGGCGGGCGTGACCTGGGCCTCGTACAGCGTGGGGCTCGGCTGGCTGGGCGGTCAGTGGCTGGGCGCGACCTGGTTCAGCGCGGGGGTGTCGACCCTCGCGCTCTTCCTGGCGGGCGGCCTCGCCGCGTACCTCATACGGCGCCCGGCTGCGGCTCCCGCGCCCGCGTCCTGACGGTGGCGGGCCGGGCCTCCGGCGCCCTTACGGCGTCCGGCCGGGGTTCCCGTGCTCTCGCGGCGGCGGAGTGCGCGCCGCGCACCTCCAGGTCGGCGAGGAGTCTCGCGGTCGCGTCGGCGATCTCGTCCACGGCCCGCTCAAAGACCTCGCGGTTGTGGGCGGCGGGGGCGCGGAAGCCGGAGACCTTGCGGACGTACTGCAGGGCGGCGGCGCGGATGTCGTCCTCGGTCGCCTCCTCGGGCAGGACGGGCGGGCGGAGCGTCTTGATGCTGCGGCACATGTCCCCAGTGTGACGCGCCCCACTGACAACCGCCCGAACGCTGGCCGGCCCCGGCGACCTCCCCTCCCTCCTCTCACCCGCCCAGACCGCGTCTGCTCCGTGCGTTGATCTCGGCGGTGCGGGCACGCAGCTCGTGGAGGGGTGTGGCGAGCTGGACGTCGACCGGCTCGGCCTCCCACTCGACGCCGCCGTGGACGGCGCGGATCAGAAAGCGTCCGGAGACGCTCTCCACATAGAAACCGACCCGCCCCGTGGCGGTGTCGCGGACGAGGTCACCGACCTCGGGCAGTGGCTGCACGCGTCCCCTCCGTCCCGGTACCTGAAGCTTGGGGACACTCAGGGAAGCGCGGCGACCGGGCCCTGTCAACGTATCTCTAGAGATGTCCCCCGATGGATGGATCGGCCGGGCGGGACGGCGTACAGGCGTGGACCGGGGCTGAGGAGCGCGCCGTAGGGTGTCCCGCAGACGAAGGGAGTGGTCCACCCGTGACTGACCAGGACAGCGCTCGCCGGCCCAAGTACCAGCGCATCGCCGACGAGTTGAGAACCGCGATCCAGTCGGGCGCCTTCGCGCCGGGCGATCGCCTCCCCGGTGAGAACGACCTCATGACGACCTACGACGTGGCCCGCATGACCGCTCGCCAGGCCCTGTCGGTGCTGCGTACGGAGGGGCTCGCCGAGGCGCGCAAGGGCGCCGGGGTCTTCGTCCGGGTCTTCCGTCCGCTGCGCCGCCGGGGCATCCCGCGCCTCGCCGGGGACCGGTGGGGCAACGGCCGTTCGGTCTGGTCGGCGGACGTCGAGGACCGGGAGCTGGTCGTCGACCAGATCGAGGTGGTCGAGGCGGAGGCCGGCGACCGGGTCGCGGGGGCGCTGAACCTGGCGCCGGGGGCGCCGGTCTGCGTCCGGAGCCGCCGTTTCGTCCTCGACACGAAACCGGTGCTGCTCTCCGTGTCGTACCTCTCCGCCGAGCTCGTCCGCGGTACGCGGATCACCGAGCCGGACACGGGCCCCGGCGGCACCTACGCGCGGCTGACGGAGCTGGGGCACCGGCCGGTGCGGTTCCGGGAGGAGATCCGCTGCAGGATGCCGACGGCGGACGAGTCGGACCGGCTCTCCCTGGAGTTCGGGACGCCGGTGGTGCTCATCGGCCGCACGGCGTTCACGGGGCCCGGGACGGCGGTGGAGCTCAACGAGATGACGCTGGACTCGTCGTCGTACGTCCTGGAGTACGACTTCGACGCATAAGCCCGGCCCCGAGTCCGCCCCCGGCCCGGCCTACGCCCCAGCCCCGAGTCCGCCCCGGCCCGGCCTACGCCCCAGCCCCGCCCCCGAGTCCGTCCCCGACCCCGCCCCCGGCCACGAACCGCATCCCGGGATCGGCATGGCCGACGGCGCCGGAAAACTCGGCGGCGGCGAGGGCGACAGCCTCCTCCGGAGTGGTCCCCGGCCCGACGTGGGTCACGACGAGGTGGCCGGCGCGGGCGTCGGCGGCGCTCCGCCCGGCCTGCGCGGCCGAGTGGTGTCCGGGCACGGCGCCGTCGGCCTCGCAGAGGAACAGGTCGCAGTCGCGGGCGATGTCGACGAGGGCGGGGCAGGGCTCGCAGTCCCCGGAGTAGACGAGCGAACGCCCCTCCCGGTCCTCCACGCGCAGGGCGAAGGCGGGCGGGCCGCCGTGGTCGACGGCGCGGGACCGGAGGGTGAGCCCGCCGACGCGGGCGAGGTGCCCGTCGCGCAGTTCCTCGACGGCGAAGGCCTTCTCGATCGGACTGCGGTCGGGCCCGTTGGTGAGGAAGCCGGCGAGCCGGTCGGCGATGCCGGGCGGGCCGAGGAGCGGTACCGGCAGCGGGAGTTCGAGGCCGGAGTACAGCAGCGCGTAGAAGGCGGTCAGCAGATCGGCGCTGTGGTCGGCGTGCAGATGGGAGATCCACACGGCGTCGACGTCACCGAGCGACACGTACCGCTGGAGCTCGGCGAGGGTGCCGGTCCCGGCGTCCACCCAGAGGCGGACGCCGCCGCCCTCGACGAGGTAGCCGGAGCAGGCGTTGCCCGGCCGGGGGAAGGGGGTGGCGGACCCGAGGACGGTGATCCGCAGCGGTTCGCTGCCCATGCGACGAGTCTAGGACGGATGACCGAGACTGACCGGAAGTCGTGCTGAAGAAGTGAAGATCATGCATATCCTGTGTGCTCGCCGGGCCCCATCGGCGGGCGTCCGGCAGAGAACTGAGGGACATTCATGCTTCGTGTACGCACGCTCGCGGCCGTGACCGCGGCCGCCGCCTCCGGCCTCCTCCTCCTGCCTTCGCAGGCCCAGGCCGCCGGCTCGGTCCACCTGTACAAGATCTACTACGACAGCCCGGGGACGGACAACCGCTCCAACAGCAGCCTCAACGCCGAGTACGTCCAGATACGCAACACGACCGGCGCGGCGGTCAACCTGCGGGGCTGGACGCTGACGGACGCGGCCAACCACAAGTACACGTTCGGCAACTACACGCTCGGCAAGGGCAAGATCGTGACGGTCCGCACGGGCCGCGGCACGAACACGTCGGCGAACGTGTACCAGAACCGTGGCGCGTACGTCTGGAACAACGACCGGGACACGGCGAAGCTGCGCAGGTCGAACGGCACGACGGTCGACACGTGCTCGTACAACTCGACGCGGGTCGACTACAAGTGGTGCTGACCGCGCGGATCGGCTGACGCCCTGCGGGCCTCGGACCTCCGGAGCCCGCGGGAGGCGGGCCGCGCGGTCTCGGGGCCCGCGGGGGGAGGGGGCTACGCGGCCTGCTCCGTCTCCTGCCGGGCGGCGGGAATCCCCTGCGGCCGCACATCGGCGTCGACCTGGCCGCCGAGGGTCATGACGTTCAGGGTGGCGGAGTTCTCGTTGGCGATGGCCTTCTCGACGCGGGCGACGAGGACGGAGAACGCCTCGCGCCGGCCCAGGTTGCGGTACGGCCCTACCTTGGTCTCGAAAAAGACGCGCTCGTGCCCGAGCAACTGCTCGGTGGACCGGTAGTTCTTCCACTGCTCCCGGTACCGGTACACGCTCTCCAGCGAGATGGCGGCGACGACGATCACGCTCAGCGCCGTGGCGGTGATCCGTGCGAACCCCAGGTCGAGATTGACGAAGACCGGCACCAGGGCGCCGCCGACGACGGACACGGTCCGCATCCGCAGGTGCATCGTCTTCATCCGGGTCGCCTTGGTGTCGTACCACTCCTGGTACTGCGCGATCCTGGTCTCGATGTACCGCTGCGGCGTCATCTCGCCGCCCTGCGCCCCTGGTTCGGGCGCGTCCCCCACGTCAGACATGCCCGGAGTACACCGGCCAGGGCGCGCCCACGTCAACTTCGCGCCACGCCCACTCGCCCGACGACCGCCCGCCCGTCCAGTGACCGCCCGCCCGTCCGACGACCGCCCGCCCATCCAACGGCGACGGGCCCAGCCGACGGCCACGGGCTGAGCCCCACGGGGCCACGGGCTCAGCCCACGGCCACAGCCACGGCCACAGCCACGGTCACGGCCTCAGCCCACGGCCACCCGCTCACGAACGGCGTCGAGGGCGAGGCGCCACGGAAACCCCTCCGCCGGATCCGGCAGGAACCCGTCCTCGCCGCCGCGCAACACCGAGACCCCGGCACCGCGTAGGGTCTCCAGGGACCGCTCGAACTGCGGGTGCCGGGCGGAGGCGGCGCTCAGACACGGCACGGTCACCATCGGGATCCCCTTGCCGATCCCCTCCGCGACCACGCCGACGACGAACTTGTCGGCGATCCCGAGCGCCCACTGGTTGACCAGGGTGAAGGTGGCCGGCGCGACGAGGACCGCCGAGGCCTCCGGCCACACGTCCGGCTCGCCGGGAAGCGCGTAGTCCCACCGCACGGGATGCCCGGTGAGCACGGCGAGCCCGTCGAGCGACCCGGCGAGCCAGCGAGCCGCCGTGGGGGTGAGCCCGAGGCAGACGTCCCAGCCGTCGGCCTGCGCGTCCTCGATGACGCGGGCGATGTCGAAAACGGGCTCGGCGGCGCTGGCAAACAAGTACAGGGTGCTCATCCCCTCATCCGACCACACCCGCTCCCACCACGCCGAAACCACCCGACCATGATCGACTGAAACTCCGCGCCACCCGGTCCGAAACCCGTTCCCTTACGCCCTTACACCGGGCGGACACTCACCGAACACCCCCGAAACAAACACCCCCCGCCCCGCCCGACCCCACCGACACCAGTACGGCGGTACCCGGGCGCGGGGAAGACGGTCGCACCCGGGACGATCTCCCCCACCGACCTCGTGGCACCGCCCTCGTCCACCCGCGTCGGTGTCGGCCATGGATGCCAGAGGCACCGCATGGCCGGCTCCACGGAATCGGTCAATACTTCTTTACGCCGACGTGGTCGACGACGAAGCGACGATTGTCGGGGTCCAGGGCGAAGTGAATGCGTCCGCAATCACTGTGGGCGACTCCGTCCCGTACCTTCACGTGCGGAAGGGTGTCGTGCTGCGCACCACCGTAGGAGGCGTACCGCATCTTGGGATTCTTCTTGATGGTCAGATCGCTCGTGGCGACTTTCAGCCCGTGCTGGGTGGAGAACCACTCGTCAAGGTACGGCATGGACGTCGGCGACTGCTCATAGAGGTCCGCGGCCGCCTTGGCGAGCAGGACCAACTGCTCGGTCATTTCTCCGTGGAAGCGGTATTGATCCGACTTCCAGCTCCGCTCGGCATTGGGCGTGAACACGATCCGACCTTCTGACGCCTCCTCCAGGGCACGGTACGTGGGAGCCGACACCCCCTTCTGCAAATCGGGGATGGACTCCCAGGGGTCCACCGGCGCTGAAGGGGAACCGCTGGAGGCGCGTTCCTGCTCGTAGAGTTTGCGCCATCGTGTCGCATCCTCCTCGAATTTCGCCGCGTCAGCCGCCTTGGAAATGTTCTCGTCCGCCCGGGCCGCCTCCGATACGGCCAGCCCTTCCCACTCGCTGACACTTTCTTCAAGCTCACGTACACGCTGTTCCAGAGCCGCCCGCTCCGCCGCCGCGTCACCGAGGCGGCGGGCCTCCTCGACCTGAGCAGCCGCCCGTCGGGCAGCGGTCGCGCGTGCCGACTGCCGCGCCGCGTCCCACCCCCGGTCAGAGCCCCGCGCAAGCACCGACAGCTCCGCCAGGGTCCGCATCCAGTGCTCGACCATTCCCTCGAGCCTGATCTCCGGCCGGGAGTAACGCGGATGAGACAGCCGAAGGTCGGGCCAGACCAGAAGGGCCCCGCCGTCGGGTACTTGGAGCTCAGGAAGCTCCCGCGAAAGGGCCCTGCTCGTCGCATAGTTGAGGGTGACGACCTGGGCCAGGCCGACGAGCTGGGACGACGCCCGCCTGGCGAGCTGCCACGCCGACTCGTCCCGCGGCTGAAGGAGCAGAGTCGGCAGACGAGTGGGAGCGGCCAGTGACTCGGCAAGCACCGCCACCTGCTCACTCTGGCGGATCGGCTCGAACCGGCCGGTCACCAACTGACTCAGGGTGCGCAGACCAAGCGCTTCGTCCCCGCACACCCTGCCCAACACGTTCGGCCGGTACAACGACGGGTCTTGAATCGGAGCCAGCCAACCACTCGGGATCTCCTGCCCCATCATCACCCGCAGCGACACCTGATCAGCGACCTTGGCCATGGTCACCTGCGTGACGAACTGCGCCCCGCTCTCGACCGGATGCGACAGGCGGACCCGTAGCGCCTGGGCGTCATCGCCGGCTTCGACCCACCAGCGCACCTGCCTCTGCTCACGGCCGGGCGGCTTGGCAGCCAGCAGTGCTTCCCCTGCCACGACAAGGTCCGCTGCCGTGGGGCCGCCACTCGGAGGGCTGTTCAGCCACGCCGCAAGGTGCTCACGCAGTCGCCCGAGCACGTCAAAGGAATCACCACGCGTCGACGACACGTCGAAATCGACCGCATACAGAGGCTGCATCCACACTCCTGTGCACAGGGCGCACTGATCACCACACCTTTGGCGCAACCGTAGTGCGTGGCCGTCCACAGCTGAACAGATCGATACCCGTCAACGGAACCTGACCTGAAGAGGTGGCTGATTCAGCACCATCAGCAGGCTCCACAGGGCAACGGATACACCGCTCCCAGGCTCTGGCATCGAAAGCCGGCCGGTCACCGCAGCTCAGCCCCTCTGTGCACGACGACGGCTGTCACAAGCCGCGGACGCCGTAACGATCCCCCGGCGACCGCGGCCGACCGCTCGATCTGACACGCATCTGGCACGCGTCCGCCGACTCCCTCATCGACCGCGAGCAGCCGCGCCCTCCGGCAGGCCGTTGACACGCCGTGCGGTCACCAGGTAGCCCGCAAAACCCACGTCCGGCCTGGCCTTCGCCCACTTGTCCGCCTTCTCGACCGGTACGAGTACGGTCGTGCCGGGGACGGGGCGGTTCGCCTTGTCCGTGGCGCCCGGGAGCACCCCGTAACGGCAGTGCACCTCGGCGATCGACACCACTTCCACCGAGGTGGGCGCGTCCCTCGTCCTGGCCGTGGTGCTCCTCACGGAAGGAGATCCCCTGCGCGCGCTCACTGCCGACGACGTCGGCGTAGTCCTCCGGATCGACCTCCAGCAGCGTCCACGAGACAACGTCCCTTGGCACGAAGCTCTCTCCGCAGCACTGCATCTGCCAGGCATCGACCCAGATCGTCAACGTCATGCCGCCATTGTCCGCCGCCTGCGGGCGGCTGCTGGTCGGTGAGGCCAGCGACCTCGTGGGCCCCCGGGCGGTCGCTAATCTGTCCGCGTGATCCAGAACGAAGACCGCCGGTTTCCCGCTGCGCTCGCCGCTGCCATGGCGGTCCGGCTCGACCGCATAGGCGAGGACGGCGTCGACTTCGAACCCCACGAGTCCTTCCTGTCCGCTGAGGAGACAACGGATTGGCTCCGTGCGTGGACGGGCAACAGCGATCTGACCGGCGATGACTTCCGCGTCTTCGGCCAGGACGGCACCGGCGGGTACGCAGCCTTCTGGCTCGTCCGTCCCGGCCGGGACCTGACAGAGCAGCCCGTCGTCTTCATGGGCTCCGAAGGAGAGACCGCCGTCGTCGCCCGCGACCTGGGCACCTTCCTCTGGCTGCTGGCCGACGGCTTCGGCCCGTGGGAAGCGGCCGCCTTCTACGAACCCGAACCCGACTGGGCTCCCCAGGCCAACGAGGACCTGGCGGCCATCGCGGAGCAGTACGCTCCGGCCTGCCGTGCGTCGGCGGCGACGATCGTCGCGCAGGCCACACAGGAGTTCCCCGACTTCGACGACATCATCATGGGGCTGTGCCGCTGAACGTTCCCAGGTGAGCCGGATCGAGCTGCCACACCTGCGGGGTCGGGCCGCAGCCGGCGAAGGTCACAAGGGGCCGTGAGGACCGCTGTCATCCACCGTCGACGAGGCCAGGTGTGGATGTCGTCTGTCGCCGATCCGTGAACGGCCGCCGATAGTCCGAGGCGTCCCCGACCGGGGGGTAGTCCCTGCCGAGCACCATGTAGACGGGGTGCTCGGGATACCCGACCTCCATGCTCAGGAAGATGTCCACGTCATGGTTGGCGAACCGGTGCAGGTACTGGATGAAGAGCTTCAGCTCCTCGTCCGACAGAGGCTCGTCGAGCCGCTCGTTGTGCATGCCGCCCCCACTACCGACTGCTCTGCTGATCGACAGGGCCGGACGATACCCGAGCCGTGGGCGCCATACTCATCGCGTGCGCATAGACGGACGTGCTCAGGTGGCCCTTCGGTGCGGCGTCTGGGTCGGTGCGGCTCTCACCGCACCCCTGCTGCTGGTGGCCGGCGGCCCGGCGTACGAACGCCTGATGCGACACCTGTACCGCGACGAGGGTCCGGGGCTCCTGTCGAAGGAAGAAGGCTGGGTGCACCCGGGGTACTGGGTCGTGACCAACGGCCTGGTCCGGGCCCTGACCTGGCCGACCCGGCGTGATGGGCTGCTGAGGGCAGCCCTGATCCGTCAGCCCCCTACCGTTTGATCGGGCCCTCGTGATGGACACCGCCCTCGGCCGACGGCACCGCGAGGGTTTCCGGCGCGGGAGGGCCAGGAATACAGCGGCCCATGTCCTCCCCGTACGGACCTCCGTGGAAGAGGGCGTGCATCCCGCCCTTCGACGGTCTCCCGGTCGTGTCGAAAACGCCCTCCACCGTTCCCCCTCCGACGGAATCGCAGCCCTGACGTTTCCCGGGGACCAGAGGTCGGGCGACCGTCTTCGTTGACGTCAGAGGTGGATGCCAAAGGCCCCCAGCCATGATCGGCTGGGGTCCTTCGTCACTGGTGGGCGCGGACGGTTTCGAACCGCCGACATCTGCTTTGTAAGCTCGTGCGGAGCGCTCTCACCAAGGGCGGATCGCTGGTCATCACCGCCACGGCAGTTCGTGTGCGACCGCTGTCATCCGTCGCCGTTGATGTCAGTTCTGGATGTCAGTCGGCCTCACTCGACAGCCCGCTACCGCTTCTTCCGAAGCTTCTTCATCTTGGCTTCGGCTTCCTTCTTCTTCCGCTGCTCGACCCCGTACGGGGACCACGCCCCCTGGTGCTTGGAGCACCGCGAGGTACCCGTCATCGCCTTGTTCTGGCAGCGGCCTCCGCTCTGGGTAGGAGCACTGCACTTCGGCTGAACCATCCTGTCCCCTTCGTCGTCGGACGCTGAGATGCTTCCAGCGCTCGACGCAGACCGGGGAGGGCGCAACGGCGGCGGACGGCAGCACATCGGCAACCACCGCGGTCATGGTCGTTGATGCCTCCCCCTGAGCCGTGTTGTGCCAGGGGCCAGTCGAAACTGCCGCCAAGCGGGATTGTCAGTGCCAGGTCCTAGGGTGCCCACGTGGCGAAATTTCGGTCCGGCTTCACGCTCTGGCAGATGGTCCAGACGGCACGCGAACTCACTGCGGATGAGCGCGTCCGGGCGCGCGTCGACGCGGTGCTGCACATCATGGGCGACCTTGGTGGGACGTACGGCAAGGGCCGGTCCCTGGTGGACGCCTTGGAGGAAGTGGCCCGAGAGGCGATCCTTCACGGGGACTTCGCGCTCGCTCAGCGCTTCCAGCGCTTCGCGGCCTATGCCGGAGGTGAGCTGTTTCTTGAAATCCTGGAAAACCACTACGACGACGAGGCCCGGCAGCGCAGTGAGGAACACATGCGGAGGATGATTGCCATGGGTGCTGACAGGGCCGCCGCCGCCCTGGACGTTCTGTGCAGCGACAGACCCGATGCGACCGCAGCAGACGCGCGTGACCTTTTCCGCGGCATTGCCCGGTCCGCCGACTACCTGAGCCTGGGGGACGGCGACGGCGGGATCCGGCTTTCAACCCGGGAGGTCAGGCGACTTCAACAGTACGGGCACATGGAGATAGTCCTCCGCGCCCTGCCTCGGCCCGCCTCCTCCGAGGTCGCACGGATGATGACCGAGGTCCTGACCGATGCCGACGCCGGCATGCTGGCACAGATACTCGAGCTGAGGGCCAGACAGGCCAGCCTGACGGGCCTACGTACCGTGGTGGAGGACCCGGACAGTTCCGAGAGCGCCCTCCATGCCTGTCTGAAGAACCAGGAATGGATCTTCGGCGGTGCATACGTGGCTGAGCTGGCACGTCGTCAGTACACCCCGGAAACCATCCTCGACATCCCTCTCCTGCGAGGCGACGGCTCTCTGCACGTGGTGGAGCTCAAGCGCGCCAACATTCAGGACCTGGTCATACGGCGCTCCGGTCAGCTCATGCTGGGTGCCGCGGCGCACCGCGCAGTCTCCCAAGCACAGAACTACCTCCGAGCCATGGACGAGAACCGTCCGGGCATCCTGGCCGAGCACGGAGTCGACACTCGCCGAGCCTCGGCAACCGTCGTGATCGGACACCCGCAGTACGTGACCGGGGGCGTGACCCCTCGGGAGATCGCGGAGTCACTGCGCACCTACAACGCGCACCAAACACGCATCGAAGTGATCACTTACGAGGCTCTGCTGGATTCAGCCTCCCGCATGCTTGCCCTGTCATCGGCACGACAGGACGCCGAGCCGGACGAGGAGCCCGCCTCATGACTGACACGCCGACTGCCATCGAACCGCTCCTGGCCCGCCTGTGCGGTGGTGAGATCACCGACAAGGACTACATCGGATACTTCATGAACGAGCACGGAGAGCAGCTCGTTTTCGCCCAGCGCCGGGGTCAGAAGACCGCCCGGCTCTGGCACAGCGACGCGGACTGGGAGATGTTCCATGTGGGCGACCACTCAATTCGGCTCGACGGCCCCTTGAACGGGATGATCACTGTCGCCGGCCTGATCATCAACCGCGAGGAGGCAACATGGTTGTCCTCCTGTCTTTCCGCCTCCCGCCACCTGCGGCAGGGACGCGCCTGACCCCTTCCTCGCGCCCAACAGCCAGCGGAGGACGGTGTCACGGACCTCCGTCTGGGAAGCCGATCTCGTCCGATGACGCTCACCGGTCGTACCCGCTCCGTGTTCCACCTCGTAGACGGCGTCCTCGGCAAACAGGACCTGGAAGTAGCAGTCGCCTTCATCGTGGTCGGTCAGCCGCTGGAGAACCACGTACTGCCGCTCCCGCAGCCCGGCGAGCATCGCCTCGACGGCAGGGGCATCAGGGTCGTATGCCATCTGTCCGTCGTCGGTCAGCGCGACGAGCCTGATGGGCCTGAGGCCCCTCCTTCGCTGCCCCTCCTGGGTCCACTGCCGCTCCTGGGCGGTCAGGAGAGTCGGCGGAACCGGAGGGCCATCGGGGTTGTACACGGCTATCGGGTCGTCCGGGGCAGACCATGAGCCCACCGTCCACAGGCGGTACACGTGGACACCGCCCCCTGGCAGCGGGGCCGACAGAGTGGCCGGCGCGGGAGGGCCGGGGATGCAGCGGCCCACGTCCTCCCCGTACGGGCCGCCGCGGAAGACGGCGTGCATCCAGCCCTTCAGCGGTCTCCCGGTCGTGTCGAAGACGTCCTCCACCGCTCCCCCTCGTGGAGTCCCGGCCCTGGAACCCCAGCCGCAGTGACCATGGACGTTGATGTCAGAAATAGATGTCAAAGGCCCCTCGCCATGATCGGCGAGGGGCCTTTGTGCTGGTGGGCGCGGACGGTTTCGAACCGCCGACATCTGCTTTGTAAGAGCAGCGCTCTACCCCTGAGCTACGCACCCGTGGAAGAGGCAACAGCCTACATGGCCGGTGGGTGGGTGTCGCAAACGGATGGGGTCGGGGGGAGCCCCACCCCCTGGACGGTGGGTCGCCGGATCGTGACGGGGGGTGGTGGGGTTCTACGGTCG
The DNA here is from genome assembly GCF_044544765.1 of Streptomyces sp. NPDC053513. Lineage (NCBI taxonomy): Bacteria > Bacillati > Actinomycetota > Actinomycetes > Kitasatosporales > Streptomycetaceae > Streptomyces > Streptomyces sp. NPDC053513. The sequence goes on along the minus strand of NZ_JBITXP010000013.1, from coordinate 67,251 downwards.
GGGGGTCGTCGGTGTCGTTGCTGGGGGAATGATCGTCATGGCCGTAGGTCGCCCGTTCCGTGTGCTGCTCGCTTCCGGTGTCGCCGTGCTCCTGCTCGCGGGGTGCGGGGCCGAGGCCGAGGGGGCGCCGGTGGAGCGGAGGACGTTCGCGTTCGACGGGGACGCGCTCACCGTCGACTCGGACGACTCCGAGCTGGTGATCACGCCCGCCGACGTCGACGACGTGCGCGTGGAGCGGCAGGTCGACGGGTGGGTGTTCATGGGGTCCGGGCCCGAGGCGAGCTGGAAGCTGGTGGACGGGCGGCTCACGTTGCGGGTGGAGTGCGACGCCGTCGCGGCCAGCTGCGGTGCCGTGCACCGGATCCAGGTGCCCCGCGGTGTCGCCGTCACCGTCGAGGACGACAACGGGGGCGTGACCGCCGAGGGGTTCGCCACGCCCCTGAAGGTGCGGTCCGACAACGGGGACGTGCGGGTGCGGAAGGTGAGCGGGGTGCTCGATCTCGGTGGAAGCAACGGGGACGTGAGCGTCGAGGGCTCCGTCACCTCGCCCGAGGTCTCCGTGCGGTCCGACAACGGGGACGTGGACATCGCCCTCGGGTCCGTCCCCCGCAAGGTCGACGTCGTCACCGACAACGGCGACGTGACCGTGACCGTGCCCAGGGCCGAGTACGCCGCCTCCGGCGCCAGTGACAACGGTGACGTCCGGATCGACGTGCCCCGTCGCGACGGGAGCGGGCACGTCGTGAGGCTGCGCAGCGACAACGGGGACGTCACCGTTCGTACGGTGAACTGACCGGGCCGTGTGTTCGTCCTTACCGGGTGGGAGAATGAACCCTGACCGGGCACGGCGGACACAGCACGGGGAGTAGTAGGTGGCGGCGAGCGATGCTAGGGGCACATCGGCGCCCAGGGGTTCCTCCGCGTTCCGGTTGGCTCTCGCGCTGCCCTTGCTGATGGGGGCGTTGTTGCCGCAGGCCTTCGCCGGTGGCGGGACCCGCCGTTGGTTCGGCGGGCGCGGGGAGGGGCAGCGGGCCGAGGCACAGGCCGCCAAGGACGCCGCCGCGGCCGCCTTCTACGAGCTCGACACCGCCCAGCGCGGGCTCCGCATCTCCATCGAGACGATCACCGCCGTGGACAGCTCCCCGGAGGCGCGCCGCGCCGTCGAGGGGTTCGAGGCGCTCGGGCGGCGGATCGACGAGGTCAGTCACGGCTACATCGGTGCCGTGGACGCGCACGATCTCGACCGGGACGAACTGGATGCCGCCACCGCCTCCCGCGCCCGCGCCGAGCTGAGCCGGGCCAAGGAGGAGCTCGACCGCGTCAAGGGCGAGTTGGACCGGTTCGAGGAGGGGCTCGCCCCGCTCCTCGGGCGGGCCGAGACCCAGCTCGCCCGCCTCGCGCCCGCCGTCGAGCGGGCCCGGCAGGCGCTGCGCGGTGCGAGCAACGCCCTGGACGCCGTACGGGAGGGCGGGCTGCGCGCCGATGACCTCGCCCTGCAGCTCGCTCAGCTCGGGCCCGAGCTGACCCGCCTCAACGAGGGCGCCGGCCGGCACGGCGTCGCCGAGACGCTCCAGCGCGCCGACCGGGTGCTGCGGGACGCCGAGGCCGTACGGGCCGAGGCCGAGCGGCTGCCCGAGCGGGCCGCCGAGATCGACAAGCGCCTGGTGTCGCTGCGCACCCGCACCGAGGCGCTCACCACCCGCGCCGGAGGCGTCGAACCCGTCCTCTCCGAGCTGCGCCGGCGGTACTCGGCCGCCTGCTGGCAGGACCTCCAGCACGTGCCGGAGCACGCCGCCACGACCCTCCGGCAGGCCGAGGAGCGGCTCGCCGAGGCAGGGAAGGCACGGGCCGAGCAGCGCTGGCCCGACGCGACCTCGCTGCTCTCCACGGCCCGCGCGCTGCTCGACTCGACCGACGAGGCAGTCTCGGCCGCCGGTGACCGGCTGCGCCGCCTGGACGCCGTCGCGAAGGACCCGAAGGCGGAGACCGACCGGGCGCGGTTCGCGGTGCGGGACGCCCAGCGGCTCGCGATGGCCGGGCGGAACACGCCCGACCCCCGCCACGCCCGGCCCCTCGACGACGCCGTCGCCCGGCTCGACCGGGCCGTGGACGGGCTGGAGGGCCGCCATCCGGACTACTGGCACTTCCTGACCGAGCTGGAGGCCGTCCGCGCCACCGCCGCGCGGGTCGTCGGGCAGATCCGGGAGGAGCGGGGTTCAGGGCACTGACAGCGTCCGTCCCTCGGATTCGTCGTGGCCTCCGGGCACTGACGGTGCCCGGCCCTCGGATTCGCCGTGGCCTCCGGACACCGATGGCGGCGATCCTCCGTGGCCTCCGGACACCGACGGCGCCTGTCTCCCGGCCTTCCGGCACGGGTGCCCTGTGCCTCCCGCGGCCTCCGGGCCGTGGGCGGGCACCGGTGGTGCCTGTCCCCCGCCGTTAGCCTGGTGCCATGCCTCGTTACGAATACCGCTGCCGCACCTGCGACGACACCTTCGAGCTCAGCCGCCCCATGGCCGAGTCCTCCGCTCCCGCCGCCTGCCCCGTCGGGCACGACGACACCGTGAAGCTGCTGTCGGCCGTGGCCGTCGGCGGTTCCGCCGGCGCCGCCCCCGCCCCGAGCGGGGGCGGCGGCGGTTGCTGCGGCGGGGGCTGCTGCGGCTGAGCCCGCGGAGCTGCCGCGCCCGGCCCCTCGGTCGGGTCAGCCGGCGGCGGCCGCCCGGAAGCGGCGGAGGATCTCCTCCCCCGCCGCCACCCCGCGCTCCGCGAGGACGTCGAGGTGGGGTGCCGTCCAGTCGCTGTCGGCGAGTTCGCCGTGGCCCGGCCGCCAGGCCCGGTCCGCGGCGAGCAGCAGGTCGGCGTCGAGGAGGGAGTCCCCGGCCGCCAGGGTGAGCGTCGCGCCGGTGCGGCGGGCGACCTCGCGGACGGCCGCGCTCTTGGTGAGCGGCTTCGGCACCGCATACACCTTGCGGCCCTGGAGCGAGACGGTCCAGCCGCGGTCGCCCGCCCAGCCGCCGAAACGGTCCAGCCAGTCCTCGGGGAGCCGCTCCCGCTCGACGACGAGGTAGGCGAAGAGGTCCTCGGCCACCCGGTGCTTGCGCACCCAGGACAGGTCCGTGGTGGCGGTGAGGTAGGCGCGGATCTCGGAGAGCGGCGCGCATTCGTCGTCGAGCCTGCGCAGGACGGACCGGTGCCAGTCGCGGTCGGAGACGCCGTCGACGAGGATGTGCCCGCCGTTGGCGCAGATCGCGTACGCCGGTGCGGTGCCCGGGAGCTGGATGCGCTGGTACTGCTTGCGCGTCCGCGTCGTCGTCGGCACGAAGACCGTTTCGGCGGTCAGCCGCGCGAGGAGGTCGGCCGCGTCCTCGGTCATGTACGAGAGCGGCTTGGACTCGTGGACCTCGACGCAGAGCAGCCGGGGCGCCTGGGCGTCCGGCATGCCGAGGGCGAGGGCCGCGGTCGAGTAGATGAGGGTGCGGTCGAGGTCGCTCGCGACCAGGATCCGGGCAGGTGTGGGCGTGCTCATCGGGACGCCACCGCCTTGCCGTCGGCGCCTGTCGCGCCCCTCGTGTACTGGGGGTGGATCAGGCCCACGCAGCTGTACGGGAGTTCGTCGACCACCTCGACCGGTACGCCGCGCTGCTCGGCGAGCAGCCGGACGTGCGCGAGTTCGGCCTCGGCGCCCCGCTTGGCGAGGATCTTCCAGGGGACGCGGCGGAGCAGGACGCGGGTGGTCTCGCCGACGCCCGGCTTGACCAGGTTGACGTCGTGGATGCCGTACTCCTCGCTGATCCGCTCGACGGCCGCCCAGCCCTCCCAGGTGGGGGTGCGGTCGGCGGCCAGGAGCTCCTTGACGTCCGTGTCGACGGTCGCGGCGACCTCGTCGAAGCGGGCGGCGACGGCGTCGAGGAAGGCTCCGGAGACGTCGGACCCGGCCAGCTCGCGGTAGAACTTGGCGCCGTGGAAGTCGTCGGGTCCGACGAGGTCGGAGCGGAGGACCGTACGCGATATCAGGCCGGAGACCGTGGAGTTGAGGCACGCGGAGGGGATGAGGAAGTCCTCGCGGGTGCCGTAGGTGCGGACGCAGGAGCCGGGGTCGGCGAGGACCGCGATCTCCGGGTCGAAGCCCTCGAACTCCTTCAGCGCTTCCGCGAGTTCGCGGGTGATGGCGCCCTTTCCGGTCCAGCCGTCGACGAACACGACGTCGGCCGGGTCGTGGTGGGCGGCGAGCCAGCGCAGCGCGTTGGCGTCGATGCCGCGGCCGCGCACGATGGAGACGGCGTAGTGCGGGAGGTCGAGGCCGTGGCGGGCCTGCGCCCAACGGCGCATGAGGACGCCGACGGGGGTGCCGGCCCGGGCGAGGGAGACCAGGACCGGGCGGGCGGACCGCTCGGCGAGGACGGTCTCGGTGACCGTGCCGACGGCGCGGGCCATCCGGGCGGCGGAGCTCTCCAGGGCGGTGTGGAAGAGCTCCTGGTAGCGCTCGCTGGGCTGGTACTCGACGGGGAGCGACTCGGCGTAGTGGGCGCCGCCGCTCTGGATGGCCTCCTCCCGTTCCTCGGTGGGTGCCTCGAGTTCGACGTCCGAGAGGTCCTGGAGCAGCCAGCCGACCTCTTCGGGTGCGTACGAGGAGAAGGCGGGGCCGCGGAGGGGCTCGGGCAGCATGGAGCTCCTTTCGGGAGCTTCGGGAGCTTGGAGAGCTTCGGTGACGGAGACCGTGGGGGTGTGGGACGGGACCACCGCGAGCACGACGCGCGGGATGTGCGCGGCGAGCTGGGCGAGCAGGCCGTCCGGGGCGTGCAGGGCCGGGGTGTCGGCGGTGGAGTCGACGACGAGGACGACGGCGTCGAAGCCGGCGCCCGCGACGTTGTAGGCGTAGCGCTCGCCGGGTCCGTCGGCGGGGTCGTCGTGGGCCGGGAAGACGAGCCGGGTGCGGATCGCGTAACCGGGGTCGTCGACGGCGAGGACGGGCGAGCGGGTGGTGGTGGAGTAGCGGACGTCGTGGCCGGCGTCCTCCAGGGCGGTGCCGAGGCGCAGCGGGGCGTACATCAGCTCCTCGAAGCCGAGGACGAGCACGCGGGGGGCCGCGCAGGGCGGCCAGGGGCGGGCCTGCGCCCCGTCCTGGGCCTGGGGGGCGGGCTGAGTCCGGGTCTGGTCCTCGTCCTGGGCCTGCGCCCCGTCCTGGACATGGGGAGCGGGCTGAGCCCGGAAAGCACCCTCGGCCCGGGCCCCGGGCTCTGCCCCCGCCGCGGTGTCGAGCGCCTCCGCGAGTCTGTTCGCCATCCCCGGCAGTGCCTTCTCCAGGCGCTCCCGGTGCTCGGGCGTGAAGCCGTGCCGGCCGCCGTCGGGGAGTCCCTCGGGCCAGCCGAGTTCCACCCGTACGGGTGCCTCCCTCGGCACGCCGCGCACGGGGCCGGCTTCCGTCCCGTGCGTCTTCTCGTGTTCCGCCACCAGCGCCTGGCCCTTCTCCAGGACCCCGTCCGGGAGGCGGACCGTGCCGGCGGCGCCGGCGATCAGGTCGACGCGGGCGCCGATCTCCTTCGCGAAGGCGTCCAGGCGGTCGGCGTCGGCGGCGGAGCGCATGTCGACGAGGGCCACGACGACGTACCGCTCGCGCGGGTAGCGCTCGTGCAGGGCGCGGATGGTGTTGAGGACGGTGTTGCCGGTGGAGAACTCGTCGTCGACGAGGACGAGGGGGCCGTCGCCCGCGAGGAGCTCGGGGTCCTCGGGCAGCAGGAGGTGCGAGGTGGCGTGGGAGTGGGACTCCTCGAAGCCGCCCGCGCGGGCGACGCCGGCCACCGGGCGGCGGGTGGAGTGGAGGTACGGGGCGAGGCCGAGGCCGTCGGCGACGGCGTGCCCGAGGGCGGTGGCGGTCTCCGCGTAGCCGAGGACGACGGACCGGGCGGCCTCCTCGTCGCCGAGGAGTTCGCGGACGCTCCGGCCGAGGTCGAGGCCGGAGCCGTACACGACGGAGGGCCGCTGCGGCACGTGCTTGCCGAGCACGTTGGAGACCAGCAGGTGCGCGCGCTTGGGGTTGCGACGCAGTGCGAGGCCCAACAGGGCCGGTAGCTCCTCGCCGCCGATCAGTTCGACGCCCAGTCGCTCCGCGACCCACGTTCCGGTCCACACCACGTCGTCGACGTCCCTTCGTCAGCCGGCCAGGCCGGCGGTGAGCAGATCCACGAAGCCGACGTCCTCCTTGGCGACGCCGAAGACCTCGGCGCGCAGGAGGGTGCGCTCGGCCCACGCGCGATGCGGCTTCACCTCGTTCATCTTGTTCGTGTAGGCGGAGCGCAGCACGCCGCCGCCGTCCTGTTCGGGCCGCAGGATGTCCTGGGCGTCGCTCCACTCCTCGTGGCTGACGACGGAGAGGGCGTGCACCGGCACCACGTGGGTGGGGTGGATGCAGGTCTTGCCGAGGAGGCCGTTGGCCCGGTCGAGTTCGATCTCGCGCAGCAGGCCGTCGAGGTCGTGCTCGATGAGGGCGGTGCGCAGGTCCTCGGCGCGGCCTTCGAGGAAGGGGCTGCGGCGCAGCTGGGGCTTGAACATGCGCTCGCCGGGGCGGAAGTACTCCCAGACGGGTCCGGTGACGGTGAAGCCGGTGCCGTCGGAGCGGCCGAGGACGTTGACGACGTCGGCGATGACGCTCGCGACGATCTTGATGTCGTAGGCGGTCATGTCGGGCGAGCGGCGCAGCCCGTAGGCGGAGCAGAAGTCGGTGACGCCGAGGCGGAGGGCGAGGACGCGGTCGCGGTACTTGTCGGTGATCGCGGCGATGCCGGCGAGGGTCTCGGCCCGGGTCTCCAGGTGGAGGAGCTCGGGGGACTCCAGGACGGGCATGGCGAAGAGGCGCCGGCCGGTCGTCCGCTCGGCCTCGGTGAGCGCTTCGAGGAAGGCGCGGCCGCGGGCCTCGGTGAACTTGGGCAGTACGAATCCGGACAGCAGGCGGACGGAGGCGCCGAGGCGGTCGACGAGGTCGGTGATCTGGTGCGCCTCGCGGACCCGGATGAAGAGCAGGGGCAGGTCCGGGGCGGGGTCGGCGTCCGTCCCGGTGGCGGCGTCGGCGTCCGTCCCGGTCCCGGCGGCGAGGTCGGCGAAGTGCCGGACGAGGTTGTCCTCGCCCTCCTCGACGTCGGCGTCGCTGATGGAGTCCTCCAGGCAGAGCACCATGGAGACCACTCCGCGTCCGGCCTGTTTGCGCACGGCGTCGGCGAGCCGGGGCCGGGTGGCCGGGCTGTAGAGCGTGGCGCCCAGGGCCACGGCGAGCGTGCGCGCGGGCGAGTCGGCCGTGAATTCGGCCGGCTCCCGATGGAACAGCCCGGTCCGCACCGCGGACGGGATGTGCCCGAAATGACGCATGTGAGTCCCCCGTCTGCCTCTCCGGCCCTGATGACATGTGGCCGGTAATAGTACGTAGGTGCGGGTGTCCGTAGTTCCCTGGGCGCGTGAAATTCAGGTAACCCACCGGCATCCGTCGCCCCGTCCCGGTATCGGGAGTGCCCCCGCGTTGTCCGCGGGTCGGGCGGGAGGGCAGGATTGCGGTCATGACGCACGCGATGCAGAAGGGCTCCAACGTCCCTCTCGACACCGCGGCCGTACGGGCCGTGCTCCGCTGGACCCCGGGCCCCGGGGTCCCCGACGTGGACGCCTCGGCCCTGCTCCTCGGGCCTTCCGGCCGCGTGCGGTCCGACGAGGACTTCGTCTTCTACAACCAGCCGCGCCACCCCTCGGGGCTGGTGCGGCGGCTGCCGAAGAAGCGGGACTCCGAGGGCCTGACGGACACCGTGGAGGCCGATCTGGCCGCGCTCGACGTCTCGGTCGACCGGGTGGTGATCGCGGCCTCCTCCGATGGCGGCACCTTCCGCTCCGTCGCCGACCTGCGGATCCTGCTGTACGACGCGGCGGGGGCGGAGCGCGAGCCGCTGGCCCTGTTCGACGTGACGGCGGAGACCGGCGAGGAGACGGCGGTCATCTGCGGCGAGTTGTACCGGCGCGGAGACGGCTGGAAGTTCCGCGCGGTGGGGCAGGGCTACCCGACGGGGCTCGTGGGTCTCGCCACGGACTTCGGCATCTCGGTCGACGAGGACGCGGCGGAGGCCTCGGGGGACCGGGACGACCAGGACCTCCAGGGCGGCGCGCAGGCGGCCTCCGGGGGCTCCTCCGACTCCGACCTGACCGTGGTCCACACCCCCGTGCCGCCGCAGCCGGCCCTGCCGCCCCAGCCGGCCGTGCCGCCCATGCCGGACCGGGCGCCCGCCTACGGCTACCCGCAGCAGCCGGTGAACGCCCCGGCCCCCGCGTACGGCTACCCGCAGCCGGTGACCGCCCCCGAGCAGAACCCGGCGCCGGAGTTCCGCATGCCGCCGATGGGCCCCCAGTTCGTCCGGTCGTGAGGGCGGCGGGGGCGACGGCCGGGGCCCGTCCTCCGGCTCCGGCCTGATCCGGGGGACGCCCCCTACGCCTTCGTCTTGTAGCCGCGCCCCCACTGGAGCCCCCAGCCGTACAGCCGGTCCAGTTCGGCCTGGAAGCCGTACACGAACCGCACCTCGCGACGGACGATCAGCTCGCCCTTGACGTTCTCCATGGAGAAGACGGCGCAGGAGCGGGCCTGCGGGGCGCGCTCGTCGAGCTCGATCTCGATCCGGGGGCCGTTGCTCGGGTAGAGCGTGACCTTGGCGTGCGTACGGTCGAAGGCCGGCGTCTGGTCGTAGATGTACACGAAGAACAGCAGGCGCTTGATCTCGTCCCGGTGGTCCAGGTTGACGAAGACCGTCTCGCCCGAGGAGCCGCCGAAGCGGTCGTCACCGCTGAGCTTCACGTACGGGGCCGTGTTGAGGTCGCCGAAGAAGTTGCCGAGCGGCTGTACGACCCCCTTGCTGCCGTCGGTGAGCTCGTAGAGGCAGCCGAGGTCGAGGTCGACGTTGACCATGCCCTGGGTGTGGGCCTGGACGACCTCGGGCTTGAAGAGCTGGGCGGGGTTCCGCAGCAGCCGTCCGCTCTGCCGGGAGCGGCCCTCGATGTCGGAGGTGCGCATCCGCCAGGAGAGGTTGACCCGGAGGTTGCCGGTGGCGGCGCCCTGTTTGGTGAGCGAGACGGTCGGGCGCCGTTTCGTCAGGTCGATCGCGTTCGACGCGGCGCTGCCCGAGTCGAACTGCGCCGTCCTCGTCGGAAACAGGTTGTCCCAGAAGGCCATGTCGCCTCCACCCCCCACTGGTCGTCAACACCGCGGCCGTCAGCCGCGCACATGCCTGCGGGGCGGCCGGATGCACCGGCCGCCCCGCAGAGAAGCATTCCTCGTCGCCGGGGGTGTCACACCCCGGACGGCACTTCGGTCTTGTCCTGCGAGGAACCGCCCTCGGCCTCCGCGAGCCGCTTGTTGCGGCGGACGGAGGACCAGAAGGACCAGGCGATGAGCAGGACGCCGATGGAGCCGGTGACGATCTCGGGGATCTCGTACTGGATGGTGATCATGAGGACCACGGCCAGGGCGCCGATGGCGTAGTGGGCGCCGTGCTCCAGGTAGACGTAGTCGTCGAGGGTGCCCTGGCGGACCAGGTAGACCGTCAGCGAACGGACGTACATGGCGCCGACGCCCAGGCCGAGCGCCATCAGCACGATGTCGTTGGTGACGGCGAAGGCGCCGATGACACCGTCGAAGGAGAAGGAGGCGTCGAGGACCTCCAGGTAGAGGAACATGAAGAAGGCGGCCTTGCCCGCGAGCTGGACCGCGGAGACCTTCTTGCCGCTGCGCTTGGCCTCTTCCTCGGCCTCGTGCTCGCGCTCCTCTTCCTCCTCCAGCTTGTTCTCGAAGTAGCCGGAGAGACCGCCGACGACGAGGTACGTGATGAGGCCGGCGATGCCGGAGATCAGGACCGTCTGCGCCTTGTCGACGTGCGCGCCGCCGTGCTGGTGGGCGTGGGTCGCGAAGGTCATGGAGGTGACGAGCAGGACGACCAGCGCGATGCAGACCGACAGCATGTCGACCTTGCCGAGCTTGGCGAGCGGGCGCTCGATCCAGCGCAGCCACTGGATGTCACGGTCCTCGAAGATGAAGTCGAGGAAGATCATCAGCAGGAACATGCCACCGAAGGCGGCGATCGACGGGTGCGCGTCGGTCACCAGTTCCTGGTACCTGTCGGCGTCGTTCAGCGCGAGGTCGACGGCCTCGACGGGGCCGATCTTCGCGCTGATGGCGACGATCACGACGGGGAAGACGAGACGCATGCCGAAGACGGCGATGAGCACGCCGACCGTGAGGAAGATCTTCTGCCAGAAGGCGTTCATCTTCTGCAGGATTCCGGCGTTGACCACCGCGTTGTCGAACGACAGGGAGATTTCGAGGACGCAGAGGATCGCGACGATCCCGAACGCCTCCCACCCCCCGTAGGCCACCGCCACGGCCAGGCCGAGCACAGTGATCGCGAACGACCAGCCGAAGGTTTTCAGAATCACTGTCTACCCCATCGTGAAATTACAGGCTTTACGAAACGTTGACCCCGAAGTCTAGAGCGATGCCCCGAAGCCCGGACGCGTACCCCTGGCCCACCGCCCGGAACTTCCATTCGCCGTTGTAGCGGTAGAGCTCGCCGAAGATCATCGCGGTCTCCGTGGAGGCGTCCTCCGAGAGGTCGTACCGGGCGAGCTCCTGGCCGTCCAGCTGGTTCACGACGCGGATGAACGCGTTGCTGACCTGGCCGAAGCTCTGGCCGCGGTTGTCGGCGTCGTGGATCGACACCGGGAAGACGATCTTGTCGCAGTGGGCCGGCACCTTGGTGAGGTCCACGATGAGGGACTCGTCGTCCCCGTCACCCTCGCCGGTGAGGTTGTCGCCGGTGTGTTCGACGGATCCCTCGGGGCTGCGGAGCTGGTTGTAGAAGACGAAGTACTCGTCCCCGAGGACCCGGCCGGCCTGGCACAGCAGGGCGCTGGCGTCGAGGTCGAAGGGGGCTCCGGTGGTGGAGCGCGCGTCCCAGCCGAGCCCGACGAGGACCTGGGTCAGGTTGGGTGCGGCCTTGGAGAGGGAGACGTTGCCTCCCTTGGCGAGCGTGACGCCCATGATTCGGTTCCTCCCCGGTGGTGATGAGGCACGTCCGGCGCCGCACGGGAGGTGCGGCGCCGGACGGTTCGAACGGTTCGGCTCAGACGTTGACGCCGAAGTCCTGCGCGATGCCGCGCAGGCCCGAGGCGTACCCCTGGCCGACGGCACGGAACTTCCACTCCGCGCCGTGGCGGTAGAGCTCGCCGAAGACCATGGCGGTCTCGGTCGAGGCGTCCTCGGAGAGGTCGTACCGGGCGATCTCGGCGCCGCCGGCCTGGTTCACGACGCGGATGAACGCGTTGCGCACCTGGCCGAAGGACTGCTGGCGGTTCTCCGCGTCGTAGATGGAGACCGGGAAGACGATCTTGGCCACGTCGGCCGGCACGCCGGCCAGGTTGACCTTGACCTGCTCGTCGTCGCCCTCGCCCTCGCCGGTGAGGTTGTCACCTGTGTGCTCGACCGAGCCGTCGGCGCTCTTCAGGTTGTTGAAGAAGACGAAGTCCTGGTCGTTGCGGACCTTCCCCGCCTCGCTCACCAGAATGGCGCTGGCGTCGAGGTCGAAGTCCGTACCGGTGGTGGTGCGGACGTCCCAGCCCAGACCGACGGTCACGGCGGTGAGGCCAGGGGCCTCCTTGGTCAGCGAGACGTTGCCGCCCTTGCTGAGGCTGACTCCCACGAGTCCCTCCATAGGTTTCCAGGGGCAGCGCCCCCAGTCGTGCGTTGGCATCGGATCAACGTCTGGATCCTAGTGACGGGTTCCCGGTCGAAACAGTCGATTCGCCCGGTGAATCCGAGGGTGTCGGCCCCGGGACCCTCAGAGCGCTTCCAGGGCCTTGACGTAGTCGCGCGGGTCGCGGGCGTCCGACAGGGCGTTCACGACGGTCCAGCGGACGACGCCCTCCTTGTCGATGACGAAGGTGCCGCGGACCGCGCAGCCCTTCTCCTCGTCGAAGACGCCGTAGGCCCGGGAGGCCGCGCCGTGCGGCCAGAAGTCGGAGAGCAGCGGGAACTCCAGCCCCTCCTGGTCGCCGAAGACGCGGAGGGTGTGGATGGAGTCGTTGGAGACGGCGAGGAGCTCGGTGTCGTCGTTGACGAACGCCCGGAGGTCGTCACGGAGCTCGCGCAGTTCGCCGGTGCAGACGCCGGTGAAGGCGAAGGGGTAGAAGAGCAGCACCACGTTCTTCTCGCCGCGGAAGTCGGAGAGCCGCACGGTCCGGCCGTGGTTGTCCTTGAGCTCGAACTCCGGGGCCTTGGTGCCGACCTCGATCGCCATCGCGTACGCGTCCCTTTCGACGGGCCCGGGCCTTGGGCCGTTCCGGTGAACCCGGGTGGACCCCAGCCTACGGCCTGCGCACGAAAGCCCCCGCCGGCAGGCCGGCGGGGGCTTCTCGCAGCGTGGTGATCAGCGCTTGGGGGCGGCCAGGCGGGTGCCCGTCCAGTCCTTGGCGACGCTGATGCTCTTGGTCTGGGAGAGACCCGCTGTCTGCGCGGCATCCTGGATGTCGGACGGCTCGATGTAGCCGTCGCGGCCGGTCTTCGGGGTCAGCAGCCAGATGTTGCCGCCGTCCTCCAGAAGACCGATGGCGTCCACCAGTGCGTCGGTGAGATCGCCGTCCTCGTCGCGGAACCACAGCACGACGACGTCGGCGACGTCGTCGTAGTCCTCGTCCACGAGGTCCTGTCCGATGACGGACTCGATGCCTTCACGGAGATCCTGGTCGACGTCTTCGTCGTAGCCGATCTCCTGGACCACCTGTCCGGGCTCGAACCCCAGCCTCGCTGCCGGGTTGGTCCGCTCCTCCGCGTGGTCCGCGGTCGCGCTCACGGCTTGCCTCCTGCTCATTCGGTAAATGCTGTGGGCCACGCGTATGCGCGTGGCGCTGGCCGTAGTCCACACGTGCCGGGGCGGATCGCGCAAGTACCCGGCCGCCGAGACCGCCGAAACGGTGACGTTTGGGGCCGTCTCGCCGCAACTTCCGGCACCGCCGATCCCTCCTCCGTGATCAGGTGCACATGGTTCGTCCCGGTTTGGCGACTTCTGAGTTTTCAGTCTGCCGAACGCCCGGACGAAACGCATGCGCGGGTTGGGCGTAAGGTTGCGATTTGAGCGCACCCGGACTTCCGGAAGGCAGGCGAGGCACCCCCCGGGGGTTACCCCCCGGTAAATGTGACGTCCGGCGCCGGTGGGGTACACGATGGACATCTCCTGACCAGCCCGTGGCCCCGTGGGCGCCACCGAACAGCGAAGGAAGAGCGTGGCTCCCGGATCCGATCGCAACCCGATCATCATTGGCGGCCTTCCCAGTCAGGTCCCGGATTTCGACCCGGAAGAGACCCAGGAATGGCTCGACTCCCTCGACGCGGCCGTCGACGAGCGGGGCCGTGAGCGGGCCCGCTACCTCATGCTCCGCCTGATCGAGCGGGCCCGCGAGAAGCGCGTGGCCGTGCCCGAGATGCGCAGCACGGACTACGTCAACACCATCGCCACCAGGGACGAGCCGTTCTTCCCCGGCAACGAGGAGATCGAGCGCAAGGTCCTCAACGCCACCCGGTGGAACGCGGCCGTGATGGTCTCGCGCGCCCAGCGCCCGGGCATCGGCGTCGGCGGTCACATCGCCACCTTCGCCTCCTCGGCCTCCCTGTACGACGTCGGCTTCAACCACTTCTTCCGCGGCAAGGACGAGGGCGACGGCGGCGACCAGATCTTCTTCCAGGGGCACGCCTCCCCCGGCATCTACGCCCGCGCGTACCTCCTGGACCGGCTGGACGAGGCCCAGCTCGACGGCTTCCGCCAGGAGAAGTCGAAGTTCCCGAACGGCCTCTCGTCGTACCCGCACCCGCGGCTGATGCCGGACTTCTGGGAGTTCCCGACGGTGTCGATGGGCCTCGGCCCGCTCGGCGCGATCTACCAGGCGCGGATGAACCGGTACATGGAGGCGCGCGGCATCGCCGACACCTCCAGGTCGCACGTCTGGGCGTTCCTCGGCGACGGCGAGATGGACGAGGTCGAGTCGCTCGGCCAGCTGTCCATCGCCGCCCGCGAGGGCCTGGACAACCTCACCTTCGTCGTCAACTGCAACCTCCAGCGGCTCGACGGCCCGGTCCGCGGCAACGGCAAGATCATCCAGGAGCTGGAGTCGATCTTCCGGGGCAACGGCTGGAACGTCATCAAGCTGATCTGGGACCGCTCCTGGGACCCGCTGCTCGCGCAGGACCGCGACGGCATCCTGGTCAACAAGCTGAACACCACTCCCGACGGCCAGTTCCAGACGTATGCCACGGAGACCGGCGGCTACATCCGGGACCACTTCTTCGGCGACGACCACCGGCTGCGGGCCATGGTCGAGGGCATGTCGGACCAGCAGATCCTGCACCTGGGCCGCGGCGGCCACGACCACAAGAAGATCTACGCGGCCTACGCGGCGGCGAAGGCCCACGCGGGCCAGCCGACCGTGATCCTCGCCCAGACCGTCAAGGGCTGGACGCTGGGCCCGAACTTCGAGGGCCGCAACGCGACCCACCAGATGAAGAAGCTGACGGTCGACGACCTCAAGCGCTTCCGCGACCGGCTGCACATCCCGGTGACGGACCGGCAGTTGGAGGAGGGCCTGCCGCCCTACTACCACCCGGGCCGGGACTCCGAGGAGATCCAGTACATGCACGACCGCCGCAAGGCGCTGGGCGGGTACGTCCCGACCCGGGTCGTGCGGGCGAAGCCCCTGGTCCTCCCCGACGACAAGGCCTACGCGGCGGCCAAGAAGGGCTCCGGGCAGCAGTCGATCGCCACCACGATGGCCTTCGTCCGCATCCTGAAGGACCTCATGCGGGACAAGGAGATCGGCAAGCGCTTCGTGCTGATCGCCCCCGACGAGTACCGCACCTTCGGCATGGACGCCTTCTTCCCGAGCGCCAAGATCTACAACCCGCTGGGCCAGCAGTACGAGGCGGTGGACCGCGAACTCCTCCTCGCCTACAAGGAGTCGCCGACCGGCCAGATGCTGCACGACGGCATCTCCGAGGCCGGCTGCACGGCCTCGCTGATCGCCGCCGGCTCGGCGTACGCCACGCACGGCGAGCCGCTGATCCCGGTGTACGTCTTCTACTCGATGTTCGGCTTCCAGCGGACCGGCGACCAGTTCTGGCAGATGGCCGACCAGCTGGCGCGCGGCTTCGTGCTCGGCGCCACCGCCGGCCGGACCACGCTGACCGGCGAGGGCCTCCAGCACGCGGACGGCCACTCGCACCTCCTCGCCTCGACCAATCCGGCCTGCATCGCCTACGACCCGGCGTTCGGCTTCGAGATCGCGCACATCGTCAAGGACGGTCTGCGGCGGATGTACGGCCCCGAGGCCGAGGACGTCTTCTACTACCTGACCGTCTACAACGAGCCGATCCAGCACCCGGCCGAGCCCGAGAACGTGGACGTCGAGGGCATCCTCCAGGGCATCCACCGCTTCCGGGCCGCCGAGGCCGGCACGATCCCGGCGCAGATCATGGCCTCGGGCGTCGCCGTGCCGTGGGCGATCGAGGCGCAGCGGATCCTCGCCGAGGAGTGGAACGTCAAGGCCGACGTCTGGTCCGCGACCTCCTGGACCGAGCTGCGCCGCGAGGCCGTGGCCGTCGAGGAGCACAACCTGCTCCACCCGGACGAGGAGCAGCGCGTCCCGTACGTGACCCGCAAGCTCCAGGGCTCCGAGGGCCCGTTCGTCGCGGTCTCGGACTGGATGCGGTCGGTGCCGGACCAGATCTCCCGCTGGGTGCCCGGCCCGTACACCTCGCTGGGCGCGGACGGCTTCGGTTTCGCGGACACGCGCGGTGCGGCCCGCCGCTACTTCCACATCGACGCCCAGTCGATCGTGCTCGCGGTGCTGACCGAACTCGCCCGCGAGGGCAAGGTCGAGCGCTCGGCCCTGAAGCAGGCCGTGGACCGCTACCAGCTGCTCGACGTCGCGGCGGCCGACCCGGGCGCCGCGGGCGGCGACGCCTGACGGATGCCGTCGGCCGTTCGTTTCGGCTGGTGAGGGCGGTGGGACGCGGTCCCGCCGCCCTTCGGCATTCCTTACGATGCCGGTCATGCCCGTCAAGAAGCTGCGCTGGGAAGAGCGCACCCAGACGCCGCTCCTGGTGCTCGCGGTCGCGTTCGGCCTGGCCTACGCGGTGCCGATCGTGGCCCCCGGCGCCCAGCCGTGGGTGCACCGGCTGTGCACCCACGTCGAATGGACCGTCTGGGGTGCCTTCGCGCTCGACTATCTCGTCCGTCTCGGGCTCTCCCCGGACCGCTGGCGCTTCGTGCGCGGCCATCCGCTGGACCTGCTGGCGGTGATACTGCCGATGGTGCAGCCGCTGCGGCTGCTGCGGGTCGTCTCCACGCTCCTCCTCGTGGGCCGGCGGGCCCGGATGGCCCCGCAGATAACGCTCACCACGTATGTGGCGGGCGCGGTGGTCGGACTGATGATGTTCGGCTCGCTGGCCGTGCTGCACGTGGAACGGGACGCCCCGCACGGCAACATCAAGACGCTCGGGGACGCGGTGTGGTGGTCGTTCACCACGATGACCACGGTCGGCTACGGCGACCACGCCCCGACGACGGGCCTCGGCCGGGTCCTCGCGGTGGGCCTGATGCTCTCGGGCATCGCCCTGCTCGGTGTCGTCACGGCCAACATCGCCGCCTGGTTCATCTCCCGCTTCGACCGGGACGACGCGGTGGAGCGCCGGCAGACGGAACTCCTGGAGGCGCTCACCCTTGAGGTCCGGGAGCTCCGCGCCGAGGTGGCCCGGCTCTCGGCCCGGCAGGAGACACCTGAAGTTCCGGGAGCGCCGGGGGCGCCGGGGACGGACGAGCCGCGCGATGTCCCCTCGCCTACCGCTCCCAGAGCTTGAACGCTCTGACCTCGTAGGCCGTCTGCGGCACCCAGGTCCCCCTCCCCGGGTACGTCTCGAACTCCCCCGTCTCCCCGCACTCCGCCGACTGGTACGTGGTGACCGGCCTGCCCGTGCGGTTCGCGAGGGACTGGGCCGAGGTGCCCGGCGGCAGGGCGACGCAGCTGTCGATGTCGGTCGTGGCCAGTTCGTGCGTCCACGGCCTGCCCCTGAAGTCGGGCTTCGGCCAGAGACAGAGCCGGCCGGGACCGCAGGCCCCGAGCACGGTCCCGGTCGGCGCGACCGGCGGTGCCGCCGGAGTCGTCGGTGCTGCTGGAGCCGCCGGGGCCGCCGGTGCCGCTGTGAGGGCGGTCAGGAGGAGGGCCGTGATGGCCGCACCGGTGAGGACGGTCTTCGTATACATGCTGATGAACCCCCGTTTCGTCACTCTGTGTAATCACGAGGATGGCGGAGGTCTCCCGGCGACGGAAGAGGGGCCGCCCCCGTTCACGCGAACGGGTGACGGCCCCCTACGGGAACCCTGACGGGCGAGCCTCAGATGTGACCGCCCATGCCGCCCGCCTCCGCGTTCTCGCCGCGCTTGGTGAGCGTGGCGACGAGGGCCGCGACGACGGCGACGCCACCGGCGACGGTGAAGGCCAGCCCCATGCCGTCGAGGAAGGTGTCGTGGATGACCCCGGTGATCTGCTGGAGGAGGCCGGGGGTCATCCCCGGCGCCTGGGCCAGCTCCGGCGGGGTCATGCCGAACTCGGCGGCCTGCTCCAGGCGCGGGTCGGCCGGGACCGGGATGCCGGCCTCCTTCCAGTTCCCCGCGAAGGAGTCGGAGACCTTCGAGGACATGACCGCGCCGAGCACCGCCGTGCCGAGCGCGCCGCCGACCTGCATGGCGGCCTGCTGCAGACCGCCGGCCACGCCGGAGAGCTCCAGCGGCGCGTTGCCCACGATGACCTCGGTCGCGCCGACCATGACCGGGGCGAGGCCCAGGCCGAGCAGGGCGAACCAGAGGGACATGGCGAGGGTGCCGGTGCCGGCGGTGAGCGTGATCATGCCGAACATCGCGACGGCCGTGCAGACCATGCCGCCGACGAGCGGCACGCGCGGCCCGAACTTGGTGATCAGCGCGCCGGCCAGCGGCGAGGAGACGATCATCATCGCGGTCAGCGGCAGCAGGTGCAGGCCGGCGTCGACCGGGCCGAGCCCCTTCACGCCCTGGAGGTAGAAGGTCACGAAGAAGAGGCCGCCCATGAAGGCGAAGGCCATCAGGACCATCAGCACCACGCCGGCCGAGAGCGGCACGGAGCGGAACATGCCCAGCGGGATGAGCGGCTCCCCGACCTTCGTCTCCCAGAAGGCGAAGACCGCGAACAGGGCCACCGCGCCGAGCAGGCAGCCCCAGGTGTTGCCGCTCGCCCAGCCCCAGGACTCACCGGCCTTGATGATGCCCCAGATGAGGGCGGCCATGGCGCCGGAGAGCAGCAGGATGCCCAGGAGGTCGAAGGAGCGCGGCGCGTTCTCGGCGCGGTGGTCCTTGAGGATGACCAGGCCGAGCACGAGGGCGAGCACGCCGACCGGCACGTTGATGAAGAAGACGGACTGCCAGTTGACGTGCTCCACGAGGAAGCCGCCGAGGATCGGGCCGCCCGCCGTGGAGGCGCCGATGACCATGCCCCAGATGCCGATGGCCATGTTCAGCTTCTCGGCGGGGAAGGTGGCGCGCAGCAGGCCCAGCGCGGCCGGCATCAGCAGGGCGCCGAAGAGGCCCTGCAGGACGCGGAAGGCGATCACGGCCCCGATGGAGTTCGACAGGCCGATCGCGCCGGAGGCTGCGGCGAAGCCGGCGATGCCGATGAGGAAGGTCTGGCGGTGGCCGAAGCGGTCACCGAGCTTGCCGGCGGTGATCAGGGCGACGGCGAGCGCGAGCAGGTATCCGTTGGTGATCCACTGGACCTGGGCGAGGGTGGCGCCGAGGTCCTCCTTGATGGCCGGGTTGGCGATGGCGACGATCGTGCCGTCGAGCGCGACCATCATCACGCCGACGGCAACGCTGAACAGCGTCAACCACGGGTGGCCGCGCAGTCCCCTCGCCGGGACCGGTACGGGTTCCCGGGCATCCCCCTGACCCTGCGGGGCCTTTTCCACGGTGGTCTGACTAGTCATGCGAACGAGGCTAGTGACAGTCACTGACAATTGACAAAGCGATTCACGCGTCGGTAACTGTCACGTAGCTCACAGGTACGCTGAGCAGGACGAAATGCCGAAAAAGAGGACCACGACGTGACCGTTCCCGGACTGCGCGAGCGGAAGAAGCAACGCACGCGCGACGCGCTGATCCGGGTCGCCCTGGAGCTCTTCACCGACCAGGGGTACGAGCGGACCACCGTCGACGAGATCGTCGACGCCGTGGAGGTCTCCCAGCGCACCTTCTTCCGCTACTTCTCCTCCAAGGAGGAGGTCGCCTTCGCCGTCCAGCACATGGTGGAGGAGCGGTTCGTGCACGCCCTCGGACAGCGGCCGCCGGCCGAGGCCCCCTTCGACGCGATGCGCAACGCCGTCCTGTCCGCCTGGGACACCATCGGCGAGGCGATCGCCGAGGTCGTCCCCGTCGAGCTGCACCTGCGCGCGTACCGCATGATCGAATCGACGCCCGCGCTGCTCGCCGTCCACCTGCGCCGCTCCACCGAGATGGAGGAGACCATCTCCCGGATCATCGCCGCGCGCGAGGGCCTCGACGTCGACGAAGACCCGCGCCCCCGGATCGCGGTGGCCGCGTTCAGCGGGGTGATGCGGGTCACCGGGCAGATGTGGGGCCGGGGCACGGACGGGAGCCTGGAGGCCATCCGCGCGCTCACCGAGGAGTACCTCGACCACCTCGGCCCGGCGCTCGTCTCCCCCTGGCGGGACCGGCCCGGGAAGGGGCCGGAAGCAGCCCCGTAGGCCCTCGGCCTCCCCGTACGAGAGCCGCCGTGTGCGGAGGCGTGCGCCGCGCCCCGTAGGGTGGCCGCCCGTGACCTCCGATGCCTCGCCCACTCTCGTCGCCACGCGCGCGCTCCTGGCGCTCGCCGTCGTGTTCGTGCTCCTCGCGACCACAGGGTGGACCACGATCCGGCACCAGCCCGTTCCGTGGCCGTCCCGCGAGGCCGCGCTCGCCGCCTGGGCGCGGGACCGGATCGACCACCGGCCGCTGCCCGACCCGGCCGCCCCGGCCCGTACCGTCGCCGCGTTCTTCGCGGGGCTCGGCCCGGCGCGCGGCGCCCGGCTCGCCGCCCGCCACCCGCTCGTCGTCGGCAACCTCAACGGCGCCCCGGTCACCCTGCGCTACCGCGCCAACCGGATCACCCTCGCGCGCGCGTACGCCGCCGAGCGGAGCAGGGTCGACGACGCCAGGCTCTCCCCCGAGGGCCGGCACGAGGCCCGGCGCCGCATCGACCGCTTCGCCTCGCTGATGCGCCCCGGCCGCCAGGTCCTCGCCTTCGACCCGACCGGTACGGGACGGGCCGCCGAGGTCCTCGGGGACCTGGAGCGGGCCCAGCGCGTCTCGGTGATCGTGCCCGGCGTCGACACCAACCTGCTCACCTTCCAGAAGACCCACGGCCGGTACGGCGCCCCCGCCGGCATGGCCGAGGCCCTCTACGCGGCCGAGCGGCGGACCTCGCCACGCGCGCGCGTGGCGGTCATCGCCTGGGCCGACTACACCGCGCCCGTCGGGCTCGGCGTCGACGCGGTCACCGGCCGGCTGGCCGAGGAGGGGGCCGTACGCCTGGTGGGCCTCACCGAGTCCCTGCCCCCGGACGCGCGCGTGGCGCTCTTCTGCCACAGCTACGGCTCCGTGCTCTGCGGGGCCGCCGCGCCCCGCCTGCCCGCCCGGGTGACCGACCTGGCCGTGGCCGGAAGCCCCGGGATGCGGGTCGAGCGGGCCGCCGACCTCGACAGCCACGCGCGCGTGTGGGCCATGCGGGACGCCGACGACTGGATAGCGGACGTGCCGCACCTGGAGGTGGGCGGGGTCGGACACGGAGCCGATCCCGTCGCGCCGGAGTTCGGCGCGAGGCTGCTCTCCGCGCGCGGCGCGCTCGGTCACAGCGGCTACTTCGAACCGGGGACGCAGAGCCTCGGCAACTTCGCCGCGATAGGCGTCGGGGCGTACCCGAGCCTGGTCTGCGCACCTGCCGACGGCGCCTGCCACGACGGAATATCCGGTGCGGAAGGGCTCTGACGCGCGTAGATCACGCAATTTCAGGACCTTTCACAGGGGCGACGCAAGGGCACACGCCGCTTACGATGAGGCGCATGGGTGATGTGCTGGCCGGAATTCATGCCACCTGGGAGCTCGAGAGCGACGCCCTCGTCATCCGCTTCGACCGGGGGATCCGTACGCCGAAGCTCTTCGGGGCGCTGCGCGAGAGACGCGTACCGCACGAGGCGCTGGCGTCCGTGACGCTCACGCCCGGCAAGCGGGGCACCGTCGTGCTGCACGCCGTGCCGAGGCCGGGCGCCGATCCGCTGATGGAGGCGGCCGCGGGGCAGCTCAAGGAGGGCAGCGATCCGTACCGCCTGGTGCTCCCGGCGGAACGCGAGACGCTCGCCGAGTACTACCGGGACGAGCTGCGGGCGCTCCTCGCGTCGCGCCCGGGGGCCGCGGGGGCCGCCGGGTACGACGGGTACGAGGGCCACGAGGGGTTCGCGCCGGGCGACGGCGGGGCGGGGGGTGTCGCGCCCGCCGACCGGTTCCTGGTGGCGCCGCCGCCGGGGCCGCAGTCCTTCAAGGCGTACGACGGGAAGGCCAGCTTCGACGGGACCTCCGAGGTCGCCTTCCGCTGGTCCTGGACGGGGGCGTCCTCGGAGAAGTGGAAGGCCGGCGACCAGGTCTTCTCGGTACGGGACCTCTGCGGGGTCGAATGGCGCTCACCGGACGGGGTCGACGGGTACCTGCGGCTCGTGCCCCGGGACGGCGGGTCCCGGTCCCTCGACGTCCAGCCCGATCAGGACCCGGCGTGTGTCGTCTTCGGCCGGTACGGGCCGGTGTACGAGTCGCTGACCTTCGCCGCGGCGGTCCTCGCGGCGGTCCGGGGCAAGGACCGTGTCCCTGTGCCCGTCCCTGTGCCCGTCGCGGTTCCGGCCGGGGGGCGGGGGGCGGAGTCGCGGGATCCCGGGGCGGTGGCTGAAAGGATTCGTCACTTGGGGGAGTTGCATCGGGCCGGGTTGGTCACGGATGCGGAGTTCTCGGCGAAGAAGGCGGAGCTTCTGGCGGAGCTTTGAGCGGGACGTCGCGGGCCGCGCCCTGCTGGGCGTTGCCCCCCTGCCCGTGCGGGCCGCGCCCGCGCCCGGCGGTGCGGCGCCCCGGCCCGCGCGGGGCCCGCGCCCTGCTGGGCGTTGCCCCCCTGCCCGTGCGGGCCGTGCCCGGGGTGGGCGGTGCCCCCCGCCCGTGTGGGCAATCGTCCCGCAGGGCGGGACGGGTGGGCACACGGGACGGCGCCTTCAGCGGCGCCTCCGCGTCCCGCGCCCTGACCCGCACCACCGGAGCGCTGTGCACGGGGTGCGGGTCCAGGTACATGAGCCTCGGGCGCCGGCAGGGCGCCGTTCCGTTGTGCCCACCCGTTCCGCCCCAGCGGAACGACTGCCCACAACGGCGGGGGCGCCGCCCCGCGGGCGCGCCCGCGACGGGGTGCGAGGGCGGGTGCGCCCGCAACGGGGGAGGCGCCGTCCCGGCGGGACGGTTGCTCGCAGCGGGGGCGTGGGGGTGTCGTCCTGGTGGAGTGGCGGGTGGGTCATACCCCGGTAGCAGGGGGGAGGCCGGTCCTTGGTATGACGCCTTGTCGGAGGGGGCTGCCTACGCTGGGGGCGTCATGGACATCGAATCGCGGCACCGGCCGCCCACCGCTCCCCCGCCCGTCGCCCGCCGGTGGGTGGTCACCCGGACGCGGGAGGTGTTCCAGGGGCTCGGGGCCGCGCTCACCACCCCCACCACGCCGGGCGCCCCGCTCCTCGCGGGCGCGCCCGGTCGTTGGGTGCGGCTGCTGCCGTACGTCGTCGCCTTCTCGTTCGTCGCCGCGCTCCTCCCCTCCACCGTCGTCCTCCTCATCAACGACTACGGCGTCAACGGCGCCCTCGCCGGGGCGGTCGGCACCGCCCAGACGCTGCCGCTGCTGCTCGCCGTCGCCCGGCCCCTGGAGGCCTGGTGGATCGTCTTCGCCGCCGATGTGCTCGGCGCGCTCGTGCTGCTCGGTGCGGACGGCACGCGCGCGGAGTACTGGCCGTGGACCCCGCCGCTGGTCGTCGGCTACTGCGCCCTGATGCTCGCGCTCGGGCTGCGCGAGTCCCGCCGGGCGCTGTTCGGGGTGTGGCTGGCGACCGGCGCGGCCGGTTACGTCCTGGAGGCCTTCCGGCCCGCCGGGTACACCAGCGTCCACACCCTGCTGCTCGTGCTCAGCGGCGTCCTGCTGCTCCTCGCCTCGGCCGTCCGCGCCCGCGGCGACGCCCAGCGGCGCCTCGCCGAGCAGGAGACCATCAGCGAGGCCGAGCGGGCCCGCCGCACGCTCCTGGAGGAGCGGGCCAGGATCGCGCGCGAGCTGCACGACGTCGTCGCCCACCACATGTCCGTGATCACCGTGCAAGCGGATTCCGCCCCGTACCGCATTCCCGAACTCCCCGAGGCGGCCCGCGAGGAGTTCTCGTCGATCGCCGCCAGCGCCCGCGAGTCGCTCACCGAGATGCGCCGGCTCCTCTCCGTCCTGCGCAGTGACGGCGGCGAGGGCGAACGGGCCCCGCAGCCGGGCCTCGACCGGGTCCAGCAGCTCGTCGAGGCGACCGTACGGGCGGGGGTCCCGGCCGAGCTGCGGCTCGCCGCCGACCTCGGCGAGGTGCCGCAGGCGGTGGACCTGTCCGCGTACCGGATCGTGCAGGAGGCCCTGGCCAATGTCGTACGGCACGCGCCCGGAGCCTCGACCCGGGTCTCCGTGCGGGCCGAGGACGGATGGCTGACCGTTCTCGTCGTCAACGGGCCGTCCCTGGAGGAGGGTTCCTCCGTCGAGCGGGGCGCCCCCGGCACCGGGCACGGGCTCGTCGGCATGCGGGAACGCGTACGGTTGACCGGCGGCTCGCTGGACACCGGGCCGCTGCCGGACGGCGGCTTCCGCGTCGCGGCCAGGCTTCCCCTGCGTACGAAGGACACCGAGTGACCATCCGCGTGATCATCGTCGACGACCAGGCCATGGTGCGGGCCGGTTTCGCCGCTCTGCTCGCCGCGCAGCCCGACATCGACGTGGTCGGCGAGGCGCCGGACGGGCGGCAGGGCGTGGAGGTGGCGCGCTCGACGCATCCGGACGTCGTCCTGATGGACGTGCGGATGCCGGAGCTGGACGGGCTCGCGGCGGCCCGGGAGATCCTGCATCCGCCGGTCGGGGTCACGCACCGGCCGAAGGTGCTGATGCTGACCACCTTCGACGTCGACGACTACGTGTACGAGGCGCTGCGCGCGGGCGCGTCCGGCTTCCTCCTCAAGGACGCGCCGCCGGCCGATCTCATCGCGGCGGTACGGGTGGTGGCGGCGGGCGAGGCGCTGCTCGCCCCGTCCGTGACCCGCCGCCTCATCGCCGACTTCGCGGCCTCGCGCCCGGCTCCCCGCCGGGACACCACGGCGCTGCGCCTGAACGGGCTCACGCCGCGCGAGACGGAGGTCCTGGAGCTGATCGCCCGGGGCCTGTCCAACCAGGAGATCGCGGGCAGCCTGGTCCTCGCCGAGCAGACGGTGAAGACCCACATCGGCCGGGTCCTCGCCAAGCTGGACCTGCGCGACCGGGCGCAGGCGGTGGTCTTCGCGTACGAGTCGGGCCTGGTCACGCCCGGGGATTCGCGCTAGGGGGTGTCTTGTCGATCAGGCCGGATCAGGGAGCGGCGTCTGGTGCCGTGCATCGCAAGGCGGAGGAGGGAGGCAGTGGGGTCTCCCCTGTTCGAGCGAAGCCGAGAACTTGGGGAAGGAGCGTTGTCGACCGACGACAACGCGGCGAGGCGCGGTGCCAGACGCCGCGAGCCCGGCCTGATCGACAAGACACCCCCTAGCACCCGGGGGAAATCCCCACCCCCGGGCTGGTGTTGGCTGCTCGTCCGCCCCCTACCCCGGTATCACCGGGGACTTGGCCCTCCGGTGTGACGTGTCGTCACGCACCGTCTTCCTACCTTCCTCTCGCCAACGACGAGAGCGAGGGAGGGCGGGCCGATGCGCCGCTTCACGAGGACCCTGATCACCGCCGCGGTGGTGACCGGCGTGATCGCCGGGACGGCCGGCTGGGCGTCCGGGAACAGCCAGGAGGCCGTGACCGGGACCCCGGTCGGGACCGGGGCGTGGCGGGCCGCGGGGCTGCCCGACCCGGAGCGGATGGGGCCGGCCGAGGTCGCGCGGTTCTTCGCCGGGCTGAGTCCCGTACGACAGGAAGAGCTGGCCCGGTCGTACCCGATGGTCGTCGGGAACCTCGACGGGGCGCCCCTGGAGCTGCGGTACGAGGCCAACGCCCGCTCCGCGCGGGGGGAGTTCGGCGGGGCGCGGGTCCTCGCCCACGATCCGCGCGGCCGGGGGCAGGTGGCCCTGGTCTACGGGGACCTGGCGCGGGCCGAGCACGTGGCCGTGATCGTGCCCGGCTCCGACGTCGACGCCGGCCACGTGCGGCCGCTCGCGGACATGGCGGCGTCCCTGCGCCGCGCGACCGGCGGCCGTACGGCGGTGGTCGCCTGGGCCGGGTACACGACGCCCGTCGGGGTCGGCCTGGACGCGGCCACCGGCCGGCTCGCCGAGGCCGGGGCCGAGCGGCTGACCCGGTTCGCCGACGGCCTGGCGGCGGTCGGCGCGGCCGAGCCGTCCGTGTTCTGCCACAGCTACGGCTCCGTGGTCTGCGGTCTCGCCGCGCACGAGCTGAAGGCCAAGGACCTGGTGGTCTTCGGCTCCCCCGGGATGCGCGCCGAGAACGTCTCCGAGCTCGGCACCTCCGCCCGCGTCTGGGCGGCGAAGGATCCCACCGACTGGATCGACCGGGTCCCGAACGTCGAGTTCGGGGGGCTCGGGCACGGCGCCGATCCCACCGATCCGGCCTTCGGGGCGCGTCCGGTCCCGGCCGGCGACGCCGTCGGGCACGGCGGCTACTTCGCGCCCGGCACCGCCTCCCTCCGCGCGTTCGCCGCGATCGCCGAGGGGGACGTCCGATGAACCGGCTGGCCGAGAAGATCGAGGCCTCCACGCCCGCCCGTCGCGACCGGGCCGTCGACGGACTGCGTGCCCTCGCGCTGCTCGCCGTGCCGACCGGGCACTGGCTGCTCGGCGGTTTCACGCTCTCCGCCGACGGCGCGATCCACAACGCGAGCCCGCTCGGCACCTTCTCCGGTCTCGCGCCCGTCAGCTGGGTCCTGCAGATGCTGGGGATCTTCTTCCTGGTCGGCGGGTACGCGTCGGTGCTGTCGTACCGGCGGCGGAAGGGCTCCACGCGCGCGTGGCTCGGTGGGCGGCTCGCCCGGCTCGGGCGGCCGGTGCTCGGGGTCACCGCCGTGTGGGCGGCGCTGCTCCCGGTGCTGCACTTCGGTCTCGGGGTGCCCGTGGACACGCTGCGGACGGCGTCCACGCTGGTGATCCAGCCGCTGTGGTTCGTCGGGGTGTACACGGTGGTCACGGCGCTGACCCCGCTGTGCGTGCGGGCGGCCCGCCGCCTGGGGGTCTGGGCCGCGGCGCCGCTGCTCGGCTCGGTCGCCGTCGTCGACTTCCTGCGGTACGGACCGTACGCCGACGCCGTGCCGTCCTGGCTGAGCGTCCTCAACATCCTGCCCGGCTGGCTGTTCGCGTACCAGCTCGGTGTCTCCTGGGGCGAGGGCCGCGTGACCCGGCGCCACGCGTGGGGGCTGCTGCTCGGCGGCGCCGCGCTCTTCGCCGCCCTGCTGCTGGTCTTCGGCTACCCGGCGTCGATGGTCGGCGTCCCCGGCGAGGCCCGCACCAACTCGCACCCGCCGTCGCTGCTCGTCCTCGCCCTCGCCGCCGCGCAGAGCGGTGCGGCGATCCTGCTCCGGGACCGGATCGGCGCGCTCCTGCGGCGGCCCGCGCTGTGGGCGCCGGTCGTGGTCGTCAACCTCTCGGCCATGACGGTCCTGTGCTGGCACCAGACGGCGATGCTCGCCGCCGCGATCCCCGCGTCGTACGCCGGTGAGGTCCCGGGCCTGGTCGGCGCGCCCGACTCGGCGGGCTGGATCCTGGCGCGGCTCGCCTGGATGCCCGTCTTCGCCGGGCTCCTCGTCCTGATCGGACGGTACGCGCGCGTCTTCGAGGCCCCGTGGGCGAAGACCGGGCCGGCCCGCCGCACCCTGGCGGGTCTCCTCGCGGCGGGCTTCGCGGTCTTCGCCCTGGGGCTGGCCTAGATGTGCCGCTCAGGCCTCGCGGCTCACCGACGTGAAGCGCATGTCCGGGTAGCGGTCGCCCGCCACCAGGCCGGCGATCGGCTCCAGTGCGGCGAGTTCGGCGTCGGTGAGGACGATGCGGGTGGCGGCGGCGTTCTCCAGGAGGCGGGAGCGCTTGCGGGTGCCGGGGATGGGGACGACGGTGAGGCCGTGCACGGCGGCGCGCTGCTGGACCCAGGCGAGGGCGATCTGGGCCGGCGTCGCGCCGTGGGCGGCGGCGATCTTCCGGACCGGGTCGAGGAGGGTCGCGTTCCGCTCGGCGTTCTCGCCGGAGAACCGGGGCTGGTGCTTGCGGAAGTCGCTGTCCGACAGCTCCTTGGCGGCGTCCGCGAAGGAGCCGGCCAGGAAGCCGCGGCCGAGCGGCGAGTACGGCACGAAGGTGACGCCGAGTTCGGCGGCGGCGCCGACGGCGCTGCGCTCCACGTCCCGGGAGAAGAGCGACCACTCCGATTGGAGGGCGGCGATCGGGTGCACCGCGTGGGCCTCGCGCAGCTCGGCGCCGGTGACCTCGCTCAGGCCCAGGTGGCGGACCTTGCCCTCCTGGACGAGCTCGGCCATGGCGCCGACGGACTCGGCGAAGGGGATCTCCGGGTCGCGGCGGTGCATGTAGTAGAGGTCGATGGTCTCGACGCCGAGGCGGCGCAGGCTGTCCTCGGCGGCCTTCTTGATGTAGGCGGCGTCGTTGCGGACGCCCCGGTAGGTCGGATCGTCGGCGCGGCGCTCTATGGCGAACTTGGTGGCGAGGGTGACCTCGTCGCGGTGGGCGGCGAGGAAGGGCGCGAGGAACTCCTCGTTGGCGCCGCTGCCGTAGATGTCGGCGGTGTCGATCAGGGTGACGCCGGCCTCCAGGGCCGCGTCGAGGGTGTCGCGGGCGGCGGCCTCGTCGGTGTCGCCGTAGAACTCGCTGATGCCCATGGCGCCGAAGCCCTGGACGCCGACCTCCGGTCCGTCCTGACCGCCCAGACGTACGGTGTCGATCTTGGTCACGCTGGTCATGAAGGTGTTCCTCCGCTTGCGGTCCCGTAGTGGCTGATCTTGATGTCGAGCACGGCGAGCGTGTCCTGGAGCTCGGTGATCCGGGCGAGGACGTCGCGCCGGGTGGCCTCCAGGAGCTCCCGCCGGGCGTCCCTGGTGTGGTCGCCCTGGCGCACCAGCTCGGCGTACCTGACCATGTCGGCGACCGGCATCCCGGTCAGCCGCAGCTTGCCGACGAAGGTCAGCCAGCCGAGGTCGTGCTCCGTGAAGCGGCGCTGTCCCGTGTGCGAACGGTCGACCTGCGGCAGCAGTCCTATCCGCTCGTACCAGCGCAGGGTGTGCGCGGTGAGCCCGGTCAGGGCCGCCACCTCGCTGATGGTGTAACGGTCCTTCCCCGTAAGCCCGGTCGTGCTCGCGATGCTCTCGATCACGCTCATGGGCCCCACGCTAGAACGTTCGAGTGCACTCGAAGCAAGTAGGCTCGGCCCCATGCACAGCAGCCTGCCGAGCCTGGCGTCGATCGAGAACTGGCCCGTCCCCACCGCGGCCGCCGCCGTCGTCCGCGCGGACGGCACCCTGGCCGGGTCCCACGGCCCCACCGGGCAGCGCTTCCCGCTCGCCTCCGTCACCAAGCCGCTGGCGGCGTACGCCGTCCTCGTCGCGTACGAGGAGGGGGCGGTCGACCTCGACGAGCCGGCCGGGCCCGAGGGCTCGACCGTCCGCCACCTCCTCGCCCACACCTCGGGGCTCGCCTTCGACGAGAACCGGGTCATGGCGGCGCCGGGCACCCGCCGGATCTACTCCAACGCCGGCTTCGAGGCGCTCGGCGACCACGTCGCCAAGGCCACCGACATCCCCTTCTCCGAGTATCTGCACCAGGCGGTCCTGGAGCCCCTCGGCATGACCTCCACCACCCTGGAGGGCTCGCCCGCGAAGGACGGCGTGTCCACCGTGGACGACCTGGTGCGGTTCGCCGCCGAGGTGCAGGCGCCGCGACTGCTCGACGCCCGGACCGTCCTGGACGCGATGACCGTCACGTACCCCGGTCTGACCGGCATCCTGCCCGGCTACGGGCACCAGAAGCCGAACGACTGGGGGCTCGGCTTCGAGATCCGCGACGGCAAGTCCCCGCACTGGACGGGCGCGAGCTCCTCGCCGCGCACCTTCGGGCACTTCGGACAGGCCGGCACCTTCCTGTGGATCGACCCGGACGCGAGGGCCGCGTGCGTGGCCCTCACCGACCGGCCCTTCGGGCCGTGGGCGGTCGAGGCGTGGCCGCCGTTCACGGACGCGGTGCTCGCGGACCTGCGCGGGCGCTGACGGGGCCTCGGTCCGACGGGGTCTCGGTTCGACGGGTGCCCCGGTTCGGCGGGGCCCGGTCCGACAGGCCCTGGGTCCGGCGGGGTCCCCGGTTCGGCGGGGCCCTCGGTTCAGGTCGTTTCGCAGCGGGCCGTGGGGAGCGTGCCGTCGACGCCCATCAGGCTCACGTCGACCATGCCCCCGCCGTCCTCGGCGTACGCCGTCGTGCACACCAGTTGCTGGACGGCCGTCTCCGACAGGTCCTTGACGGGGAACGGCGACCGGAGCCGGATCACCCGGCGGCCCTCCGGGGACAGCTTCCCGACCTCCTCGGCGTGCGGCGCCTTCCGGGACACCGGGAGGTCCGTGGTCAGACCCGCGGCGGTCTCGGCACCGGCCGGGCCCGCGAGGAGCGCGGCGATCACCTTGTCGGTGGCGCCCCGGGTGCCGCCGGTGTTTTGCGCCGCCCCGGATCCCGGCCCCTGGGCCTTGCGGTCCTCGGTCGACTCGGAGGCGCCCCAGGCGAACGTCGTCTCGGGGTACGGCGGCCCGAGCTCGCGGACCACCGGGACCAGGCGGCCGTCCGGCCCGAGGAAGTAGAGCACCATGCGGAACTCGGGCGCCGGGGCGACGGCGACGGTCGCGGCACCGCCCGCCTCGACGACGTCGCTCTCCTGGATGCCGCAGGCGGCGAGCGCGAACGTGCCGAGCAGGACGAGGGCGGCCGCCCGGTGGGACATGGCCCTCCGGTGCCGCGGGGCCGTCCGGCGGCCCGGTGCCGTCCGGCGGTTCAGGGCCGTCCGGCGGTTCACAGGGGCATCCGTACGGTGAAGACCGCCCCGCCCGTCGGGTGGTTGGCGGCGTGGACGGTGCCGCCGTGCAGCCGGACGTTCTCCAGGGTGATCGCCAGGCCCAGGCCGCTGCCCGCCGAGCGGGTCCTGGCCTGGTCCGCCTTGTAGAAGCGGTCGAAGACGTGCGGCAGGACGTCCGGGTGGATGCCCGGCCCCCGGTCGGCGACCTCCGTCACCAGCTCGTCCCCCTCCGCGTACAGCCTGACCGTCACCGGCGCGGCCCCGTGCCGCAGCGCGTTGCCCACGAGGTTGGCGACGACGACGTCGAAACGGCGCGGGTCGAGCCGCGCCCTGATCCCCTCCCCAAGGTACGGGACGACCTGCTCCGGATCGGTCCAGTGGCGGTGCTGGAGGGTCTTGCGGACGCAGTCGGCGGCGTCGACCTCGTCGGTGTGCAGCTCGGCCGCCCGCGCGTCGAACCGGGAGATCTCCATCAGGTCCTCGACGAGCACGGCGAGCTTCCCGGTCTCGGCGCTGATCAGCCGGACGGCGCGGGCGGTGTCGCTGTCCAGCCCGGCGGCGTCCTCGTCGAGGACCTCGGTGACCGCGAGCATGCCGGCGAGCGGGGTGCGCAGTTCGTGCGAGACGTCGGAGGCGAAGCGGCGGGCGCGGGCCTCGGCGTTGCGCAGTTCCGTCACGGAACGCTCCAGCTCGGCGGCGGACTCGTTGAACGTGCGGGCCAGATCGGCCAGTTCGTCGCTGCCCTTGGCGTGGATGCGGGTGTCGAGGCGGCCCCGGCCCATGCTGTGGGCCGCGCGCCGCAGCTCCCGCACGGGGCGCAGCACGCCGCGCGAGGCGATGAGCGCGGGGATCAGCGCCACGGCCAGCGCCGGCAGGGCGCCGTCACGGGCCGCGGTCACCATGGCCTCGATGTTCGCCTCCTCCTCGTCGAGCTCCATGACCGCGTAGAAGACCAGACCGGTCGGCTGGGCCGTCCCCTGGCTCACGTGCGTGCGGAACACGGCGGGGACGGCCATCGTCAGGTACGGCGTGCCGTTCTTCACCACCCGCTGGAAGCTGCCGTGCGGGGTGGCCGACCGGGCCTGGGCGCGGGCCCGCAGCTCGGGCGTGACGACGGAGGAGGTGGGGCGGTCGGTGGAGGAGACGCGGACCGTGCCGTACTCGGCGTAGACCCGCCAGGGGCGGGGCTTGCCCTGGCGGGCGATGGACAGGACCGTGTCCCGCAGCGAGTCCGCGTTGACCGGAAGGCTGATGACCAGCGGGTCGACCTGGTCGCGGAAGGCGGAGACCGCGGTGTTCTGGGTCTGCTCCAGGATGGCGTTGCGGGCGGCACGGTAGGTGAGGGCGGCGGTGGTGCCGCAGCCCACGGCGGCGACGAGGAGGAAGGCGAGGACGAGGCGGGTACGGAGGCCGAAGGGGTGGAGGCGAGGGGTGCCGGCTCTGCGGCGGGCCCGCCGTGTGTCCGGGTCCGCGCCCGGGCCCACGGCCGGGTCCATGGCCGGGTCCGTGTCCGTGCCCGGCTCCGGGCTCACGCAGGCCTTCACAGGGGGCCGAAGCGGTAGCCGAAGCCCCGCAGGGTCTGGATGTACCGGGGCTCGCCCGGCGTGTCCTCGATCTTGTTCCGCAGACGGCGGACACAGGCGTCCACCAGCCGGGCGTCCCCGTGGTAGCTGTGCTCCCAGACGTGCTCCAGGAGCTGCTGCCGGCTGAAGACCTGCTCCGGGGCGGCCGTCAGGTGCAGCAGCAGCTTCAGCTCGGAGGGGGCGAGGGCGACGCGCTCGCCCGCCTTCGCGACGGTCAGGCCCGCCCGGTCGATCGCGAGCTCCCCGTGGAACTCCACGGCCGACCGGCCCGTGCCGGGCTCCTCGATGCGCCGCAGCACGGCCCGTATCCGGGCCTCGATGACCTCCGTACGGGCGGGCTTGACGATGTAGTCGTCGGCGCCGGCCTCCAGGCCCACGACCACGTCGAAGTCGTCCCCGCGGGCGGTGAGCATGATGATCGGCAGCTGGCTGCTCTCGCGGACGCGGCGGCAGACCTGGACGCCGTTCATGCCGGGCAGCATCAGGTCCAGGAGCAGCAGGTCCGGCCGGAACTCGCCGAGCGCGGCGAGGCCCGCTTCGCCGGTGGGGGCGGTACGGACCTCGTGCCCGCGGCGGCGCAGGCCCAGTTCGACGCCCTCGCGGACGGAGGGGTCGTCTTCTATGAGGAGCACGCGGGGCATGTCGTGAAGTATCCCAAGGTCGGGTCGGCCCCCTCGGCGGGGCCTCGTGCTGATCGGTCGTCCCACCCGCTGCGGGCCCACGCCGTCGGGCGGCGCCCTCGCCGTGGCGGGCGGTGATCCTGCTGGGCGGTGCCCCGCTGTTACGGGCGGTGGTCCTGCTGGGCGGTGCCCGCCGCGGTGGGCGCGCGCCTGCCGGGCGGCGCCTCCGCCGGTACGGCGCCCCGCCGTTGTGGGCGCGCCCGCCGGGGCGGTGCCCACCCCCGCGCCCCCCGTTGTGGGCTGCGCCCGCCAGGGCGGTGCCCCCGCCCACCCGTTGTGGGCAGTCGTTCCGCTGGGGCGGAACGGGTGGGCACAACGGACCCGCGCCCTGCCGGCGCCAGAGGCTCACGTGCCTGAACCCGCACCCCGTGCACAGCGCACCAGTGGTGCGGGTCCAGGCGCGGAACGCGGAGGCGCCGCTGATAGGCGCCGTCCCGTGTGCCCACCCGTCCCGCCCCAGCGGGACGATTGCCCACACGGCGGGTGGGGTCCGCCCCGCCGGGCGCGGCCCCACGCGGCGGGTGGGCGGGGCACCGCCCCGCAGGGCGCGCCCGCACGGTGTGGGCTCGTGTGGGTGGGGGTTCAGGTGCGGCGGAGGCGGGTGGTGGTGGTGTGGAGGAGGGCTTGCAGTTCTGTCAGGCGGAGAGGGCGGGCGAGGAGGGCGGAGACCACCAGGATCGTCGCCGCTCCCGCCAGGCCCGCCATCACCGCACTCCCCGTCCCCGCCGTCCCCATCGCCCCCACCGCGTCCGCGACGAACAGCCCGTACCCCGCTGCCGGCAGCGCGGCCGCGAGGAGGCGTGCCAGTGCGGAGAGCGCGTCGCCCGTGCCCCGGCCCAGCCTGCGGCGGAGCGCGTACGCCGTCACCGCCCAGCCCGCCCAGAGCGCCAGCGAGTACGCCGCCGCCATGCCCGTGACCGCCCAGCGGACGGGGAGGTAGTGGTACGCGGCCAGGGAGAGGCCCGCGTTCAGGACGGCGATGACGAGGTTCAGCAGGAACGGGGTGCGGGTGTCGCGCAGGGCGTAGAAGGCGCGGGTGCACACGTACTGGCCGGAGAGGGCGACCAGGCCGGGCGCGAAGGCCGCCAGGGTCCAGGCCATGGCGCGCACGTCGTCGCCGGTGGTCGCCCCGTACCGGTAGACGACCGTCATCAGCGGGACGGCGAGCGCGAGGAGCGCGCAGGCGGCGGGGACCACGGCCGCCGCGCTGGTCCGCAGGGCGTACGAGACGTCCCGCCGGACCCCCGCCGTGTCGCCGTCCGCCGCCGCCCCGCTCATCCGGGGCATCAGCGCGGTGACGAGGGAGACGGTGATGATGCCGTGCGGGACGGTCCACAGGAGGTAGGCGTTGTTGTACGCGGCGATGCCTCCGCCGCTGACCGTCGGGTCCGTGCCCGCGGAGGTGGCGAGCCAGGTGGTCACCCAGTACGCGCCCTGGTTGGTGAGGACGAGCAGGACGAGCCAGCCCGCCGCCCGGAGCGGGGCGGCGAGGCCGCTGCCGCGCCAGTCGAGGCGGGGCCGCCAGCGGAAGCCGGCGGCGCGCAGCGAGGGCAGCAGGGCCAGGGCCTGCAGCGCGATGCCCGCCGTGGTGCCCCAGCCGAGGAGGGCGGTCTCCCCGGGGGTGAGTTCGCCGCCGTCGCCGACGGCCAGGAAGAGGCCGAAGACGGTGACGGCGACGACGTTGTTGAGGACGGGGGTCCACATCATGGCGCCGAACCGGCCCCGGGCGTTGAGGACCTGTCCGAGCAGGGTGAAGAGGCCGAGGAAGAAGATCTGCGGCAGGCAGGTGCGCGCGAAGGTGATGGTCATCTCGCGCTGGGCGCCCACGTAGTCGGTGTACGTGTCGACGATCAGCGGTGCGGCGAGGACCGCGACCGCCGTGAGGGCGGCGAGGGCGAGGGCGCAGAGGGTGAGGAGGCGGTCGGTGTAGGCGACGCCGCCGTCCTCGTGTTCCTTGGCGGCCTTGACCAGTTCGGGGACGAAGACGGCGTTGAGCGCTCCGCCGAGGAGCAGCATGTAGACGATGGTGGGGACGGAGTTGCCGACGGCGTATCCGTCGGCGACGTAGCCCGCGCCGAGCGCCGCGGCGACGACGGAGGCCCGTACGAAGCCGGTGGCGCGGGAGACGAGCGAGCCGGCGGCCATGAGGGCGCCGCTGCGGACGGCGGAGGCCTTCCGCTCCGGCGGGGCGGCGGCGATCGTCGCCGTCATCGGCGGGCCAGATAGGCCTGGAAGGCGCGGTACAGCGCCCCGTTGGTCGTGCCCTGCATCGGAATCTCCCACTCCCCCAGTGTTTCGACGACCTGTCCGCCCGTGCCGAGCTTCCAGCGGAGGAGGCCGTGGGCGCGATCGTCCGGATCGAGGGTGGAGGGTACTCCGCGGAGGTCGTAGACGGCGGCGCCGAGGGCGTGGGCGTCGAGCAGCATCCGCCACTGGAGGGCGTTGGAGGGGCGGACCTCGCGGCGGTGGTCGGCGGAGGCGCCGGTCTGGTACCAGACGCGGCCGCCCACCGCGAGCATGGTGTGCGCGGCGAGGATCTCGCCCTCGTGGCGGGCGAGGTAGAGCTTCATGCGGCCGGGCTGCTCGGCGTTGAGGACGGCGTACTGGCGCTCGTAGTACGCGAGGGAGCGGCCGAGCCGGAACCCGTCGCGTTCCTCCGTGATGCGCAGGAGCCGGTAGAACTCGGGCAGATCGGCGGCGGAGCCGACGACGACCTCGACGCCGGACTTGCGGGCCTTGCGGACGTTGCGCCGCCACTCCTGGTTGAGGCCGGTCCACAGGTCGTCGGTGGAGCGGCCGGCGAGCGGGACCTGGAAGACGTGCCGGGGCTGGGCGTCGGCGCCGTCCTCGGAGTCGCCGCCGCACTTGCGCCAGCCGCGGGCGCGCAGCCGTTCGGCGACGGCGGTGCCCAGCGGGTCGACCTCGTCGGCGAGCACGTCGGCGAGCCGACGGCCGGGCCCGGTGGCGGCCTTGACGGTGGGGGCGTTCCAGCGGCGGTAGGCGGGCCCGGGGCCCATGCGGACGGCGAAGGCGCCCAGGGAGCGCAGATGGCCGAGGAGCGGGGAGAGCCAGTCGTCCAGGTCGGGGTCGGCCCAGTCGGCGACGGGTCCTTCGGGCAGGTAGGCGAAGTACTTCCGGGTGCCGGGGAAGGAGCGGAGGAGGACGAGCGCGACGCCCGAGAGCTCGGCGCCCTCCCTTCCCCAGCCGAGGAGTTGGTGGCTCCAGCCGTCCTTCACCTGCGCCCAGGAGGGGAGTTGGAGGAAGCTGGGGCCGTCCGCTCCGGTACGGGAACCGAGGAAGGCGCGGTACGCCTCGGGGGTCACGGGCCCGATCCTGACCGGTCCTGCGGGGGCGCGGCGGTCGGTGGGTGCGGCCGTCACGAGCAGCGCTGACACAACGGGAGCCTCCTTGTTCCGCCCCTCGGTGGTCGGGGCGCACAGCAGGCTCACAGCCGGATGCGACGGATCCGCGCGGTGATTGTGACCGGACGATGACCGTTCTGCCGCAGGCCTCGTCACATGGGCCTGCGGCGGCCGCGTGCGGCTCCGGGCGATCTACAGTCCGGAAGATCCCACCTTTCTTTCCCTTGCGGAGGTCTTCCGTGCTGCCGATACGCACATCCCGTCCCGCCCTGGCGGCCGTCGCGCTCGCCGTGTCCCTGACCGCCTGTTCCGCGCAGGCGGCGAGCGGGCCCGCCGGGGCGCAGGATCCGGCGCGGGCGGCGGCCCCGGCCGAGGTGACCGTCGTGGACCGGGTGGCCGGCAAGCCGGTGACCGTGACCGCGACCGGCGGGACGCTCACCGAGGTGAAGGTCGTCGACGGCGAAGGCGGGCGCCTCGTGGGCCGTACGGGGGCGGGCGGTACGCGCTGGGCGTCGGACCGGAAGGCGGCGCCCGGCACCTCGTACACGGTCGAGGTGACGTCCCGTGCGGCCGACGGCAAGGAGTCGACCAGCCGGTCGTCCTTCACGACCCCGGAGCCCGGGAAGGTCAACAAGGTGACCCTGGCCCCCGGCAAGAACACCACGGTCGGCATCGGGCAGCCGCTCTCCATCGTCTTCGACCTGCCGGTGACGCGGAAGGCGGACGTGGAACGGCAGCTGAAGGTCACCACCTCGAACGGCACCGAGGGCTCCTGGGGCTGGGTCAAGGACTACTCGGGACGGGACCGGGTCGACTGGCGTCCCCGGGAGTACTGGAAGCCGGGCACGAAGGTCACCCTCGAAGCGGACCTCGACGGCACGGACTCGGGGGGCGGTTGGTTCGTACGGGACTACCGCACGGGCTTCACGATCGGCGCGGCGCAGGTCGTGAAGGTCGACCTCGACGCCCATCGGCTGAGGTTGGAGCGGGAGGGGCGGACGGTCCGTACGATCCCGGTCTCCGGCGGCACCCCCGGCGGCGACAAGCGGTCCTGGCGGGGGACGGCCGTCCTCATGGCCAAGGAGGGCACCATCAACATGAACTCCGAGACGGTGGGGCTCGGCGACGCGTACGACAAGGACGTCGACTACTCGATGAGGCTGACGTGGTCGGGGATGTACGCGCACGCGGCGCCGTGGAACGCGGCGTACTTCGGGCGGGCGAACCGGAGTTCGGGGTGCATCGGGATGAGCGACGCCGATGCGGCCGCCTTCTACTCGTCGGTGAACGTGGGCGATCCCTTCGAGATCACGGGGCGCGAGACGAAGGGGGTGGTGGCGGAGGGGAACGGGTACGGGGCGTGGAATCTGAGCTGGGGCGCGTGGAAGACGAAGAGCGCGCTGCGCTGACGCGGCCTGGCCCGCGCGGACGGCGCCCGGCCGGTGCGCCACCGTCTGGCACGGGCCCGCACCCGGCGGGGCGCCCTCGCGTGTGGGGCCCGCACCCGGGCGGGCGGCTCCTCCCGCCCGTGCGGGCCCGCGCCCGGCGGGGCGGTGCCCCCTGCTCGTGTGGGCCCGCGCCCTGCTGGGCGGCTCTCCCGCCCACCCGCCGTGTGGGCAATCGTCCCGCTGGGGCGGGACGGGTGGGCACACGGGACGGCGCCCATCAGCGGCGCCTCCGCGTTCCGCGCCCTGACCCGCACCACCAGCGGCGGTGCACACGGGGTGCGGGTCCAGGCACCACAGCCTCTGGCGCCGGCAGGGCGCGGGTCCGTTGTGCCCACCCGTTCCGCCCCAGCGGAACGACTGCCCACAACGGGGGGGGCGCGGGGGTGGGCACCGCTCGGCGGGCGCAGCCCACAACGGCGGGGGCGCCGTATCGGCGGGCTCGGACCGAAACGGGGGGGGCGCCGCCCCAGCAGGGGGGCGCGTCCGCAATGGGGGTGGAGGGCGCGTCGGTAGGTGGGTGACCGTGGCGGACGTGGAGCGGGTGCCTGGCTACGGGGTCCGCATGTGCCAGGTCAGGAGTTCTGCGGGGGCGGCGGCCGTCAGGGGCAGCGGCTCCCCTCCCGTCACCCGGGCCGCGTCGCCCGGGCCCAAGGTCTCGGCGCCCAGCGTCACCTCGCCCCGCACCACGTGCACGTACGTGAAGTCGGCGGGCGGGAGGGCGAGGTGCGAGCCCGCCTCCAGGCGGTCCACCCGCAGCACCGCGCCCGCCGCCGGGACCGCGTACGTGTCGCCGACGCCCCGGACCACCTCGTACGAGGGCGAGCCGCCCGGCTCCAGCGGCGCGAGCCACATCTGGAGGAAGGCCAGGGGGGCGGGGCCGTCGTTGCGCTCGACGTGGCGGACGCCGGACGCCGCGCTGAGGTGCTGGAGGTCGCCGGGGCGGACGACCGTGGTGTGGCCGGCCGAGTCGTGGTGGGTGAGTTCGCCCTCCGTCACCCACGTCACGATCTCGGTGTGGGAGTGGGGGTGCTCGTCGAAGCCGGCGCCGGGGGCCAGCCGCTCCTCGTTGACGGCGAGGAGCGCGCCGAAGCGGAGGTTGTCGGGGTCGTAGTGGGGGCCGAAGGAGAAGGCGTGCCGGGTCTCGATCCCGGCCGCCGGGTCGCCCCCGGGGTGGCGCTCGGCGGCGCGCTGGATGCGTATCACGGGACGTACCGTAGCCCCGACCCCGCACGCCGGCGTCCCGATAAGGCAGTCTTGTCCCCGTGCCTGAACCCGTGAACGCCGCCCATCCGCACGCCGCGACCCTGAAACGCCTCGAACAGTCGTCCGGGCGGCTCGCCGCCGGCGCCATCGCCCGCATGGACGAGACGCTGCCGTGGTACCGCGCGATGCCGCCCGAGAACCGGTCGTGGATCGGTCTGGTCGCCCAGGCCGGCATCGCCGCGTTCACCGAGTGGTTCCGGCACCCGGAGACCCCGCAGGCCATCTCCACCGACGTCTTCGGCACGGCGCCCCGGGAGCTGACCCGCGCGATCACCCTGCGACAGACCGTGGAGATGGTCCGCACCACGATCGAGGTCATGGAGTCGGCGATCGAGGAGGTCGCCGCCCCCGGCGACGAGGGCGTCCTCCGGGAGGCGCTGCTCGTCTACGCGCGCGAGATCGCGTTCGCGACCGCCCAGGTGTACGCGCAGGCCGCCGAGGCCCGGGGCGCCTGGGACGCGCGGCTGGAATCGCTCGTCGTCAACGCGGTGCTCTCGGGGGAGGCCGACGAGGGGGCCGTGTCCCGGGCCGCCGCCCTCGGGTGGAACTCGCCCGACCACGTGTGCGTCGTGCTCGGCACCGCGCCCGACGGGGACAGCGAGCTGACCGTCGAGGCGATCCGCCGGGCCGCGCGCCACGCCAAGCTCCAGGTCCTCACCGGCGTCCTCGGCGACCGGCTCGTCGTCATCGCGGGCGGCAACGACAATCCGCTGGCCGTCGCGAAGGCGCTGATCGGACCGTACGCGGCGGGGCCCGTCGTCGCCGGGCCCGTCGTGCCCGACCTGCTGGCCGCGACCCGCTCCGCGCAGGCGGCGGCGGCCGGTCTCAAGGCCTGCTCGGCGTGGCAGGACGCGCCCCGGCCGGTTCTGGCGGACGATCTCCTTCCGGAGCGCGCCATCGCCTCCGACCCTTCGGCGCGCGAGCAGCTGGTGGAGGAGATCTACAGACCGCTGGAGGAGGCCGGGTCGGCGCTGCTCGAAACTCTCAGTGTCTATCTGGAGCAGGCGAGCAGTCTGGAAGGCGCGGCCCGGATGCTCTTCGTCCACCCGAACACCGTGCGCTACCGGCTTCGACGTGTGACCGACGTCACCGGCTGGTCACCCTCCGACGTTCGTTCCGCGTTCACTCTGCGGATCGCCCTGATCCTGGGGCGCTTGGCCGACGGAGATCAGCAGTCCTAGACTTTTGTCGAACACCAACAATTCCCCCGACGGTTCTTCGTCCTTGTCCTCACGGGCGCTCGGAGCCGTCCCCAAGAGAGAGTGTGAGGGTGCTCGTACTCGTCGCTCCCGGCCAAGGCGCCCAGACGCCCGGCTTCCTGACCCCCTGGCTCGAACTCCCCGGCGCCGCCGACCGCATCGCGGCCTGGTCGGACGCGATCGAGCTCGACCTCGTCCACTACGGCACGAAGGCGGACGCGGACGAGATCCGTGACACCGCCGTGGCCCAGCCCCTCCTCGTCGCCGCCGGCCTGCTCTCCGCGGCCGCTCTCGGCGAGGTGACCCCCGGTGTCGTCGCCGGTCACAGCGTCGGCGAGTTCACGGCCGCCGCGTTCGCGGGTGTCCTCGACGACACCGCCGCGCTCCGTCTCGTCCGTACCCGCGGTCGTGCGATGGCCGAGGCCGCCGCGATCACCGCGACGGGCATGTCGGCGCTGCTCGGCGGCGACCCCGAGGTGACCGTCCCTCACCTGGAGAAGCTCGGCCTGACCGCCGCCAACGTGAACGGCGCCGGCCAGATCGTGGCCGCCGGCACCCTGGAGCAGCTGGCCGCCCTGGAGGCGGACAAGCCCGAGGGCGTCCGCCGGGTCGTCGCGCTCAAGGTCGCGGGCGCCTTCCACACGCACCACATGGCCCCGGCCGTGGCGACGCTGGAGGAGGCGGCGAAGGAGCTGTCGCCGGCCGCCCCGGTCGTCCGCTACGTCTCCAACAAGGACGGGCAGGTCGTCACCGACGGCGCCGAGGTCGTGGCCCGTCTGGTCGGCCAGGTCGCGAACCCGGTCCGCTGGGACCTGTGCATGGAGACCTTCCAAGAGCTCGGCGCGACCGCGCTGATCGAGGTGTGCCCCGGCGGCACCCTGACCGGGATCGCCAAGCGCGCCCTGCCGGGGGTGGCCACGGTCGCCCTCAAGACTCCCGACGACCTGGACGCGGCCCGTACGCTCATCGCCGAGCACGCGGCCGTCTGACAAGGAGTGTCGAGAAACATGTCGAAGATCAAGCCCAGCAAGGGCGCCCCGTACGCACGGATCCTCGGTGTCGGCGGTTACCGCCCCACCCGGGTCGTGCCGAACGAGGTGATCCTCGAGAAGATCGACTCGTCCGACGAGTGGATCCGCTCGCGCTCCGGCATCGCCACCCGCCACTGGGCCTCTCCGGAGGAGACGGTCGCCGCCATGTCGGTGGAGGCCTCGGGCAAGGCCATCGCCGACGCCGGGATCACCCCCGAGCAGATCGGCGCCGTGATCGTCTCCACGGTCTCGCACTTCAAGCAGACCCCGGCCGTCGCCACCGAGATCGCCGACAAGATCGGCGCCGGGAAGCCGGCCGCGTTCGACATCTCCGCCGGCTGCGCGGGCTTCGGCTACGGGCTGACCCTCGCCAAGGGCATGATCGTCGAGGGTTCCGCGGAGTACGTCCTCGTCATCGGCGTCGAGCGGCTCAGCGACCTGACGGATCTGGAGGACCGCGCGACGGCCTTCCTGTTCGGCGACGGCGCCGGCGCCGTGGTCGTCGGCCCCTCCGACGAGCCGCACATCGGCCCCACGGTCTGGGGTTCCGAGGGCGACAAGTCCGAGACGATCAAGCAGACCGTGCCGTGGAACGAGTTCCAGGTCGGCGACGTCTCGAACCTGCCGCTGAACTCGGCCGGAGAGATCAAGTTCCCCGCCATCACGCAGGAGGGTCAGGCGGTCTTCCGCTGGGCCGTCTTCGAGATGGCGAAGGTCGCCCAGCAGGCCCTGGACGCCGCCGGCATCACGGCGGACGACCTGGACGTCTTCATCCCGCACCAGGCGAACATGCGGATCATCGACTCGATGGTGAAGACCCTGAAGCTGCCGGAGCACGTCACGGTCGCCCGTGACGTGGAGACCACCGGCAACACCTCGGCCGCCTCGATCCCGCTCGCGATGGAGCGGCTCCTGGCGACCGGGAAGGCGAAGAGCGGCGACACCGCGCTCGTCATCGGCTTCGGGGCGGGTCTCGTCTACGCCGCGACGGTCGTTACTCTCCCCTAGGCACTCCGGACCTTCCGGAAGCCGTTTTTCCTCAGTACAGACACAAGAAGGAGCGCCACCATGGCCGCCACCCAGGAAGAGATCGTCAAGGGTCTCGCCGAGATCGTGAACGAGATCGCCGGCATCCCGGTCGAGGACGTCGAGCTCGACAAGTCCTTCACCGACGACCTGGACGTCGACTCCCTGTCCATGGTCGAGGTCGTCGTGGCCGCCGAAGAGCGCTTCGACGTCAAGATCCCCGACGAGGACGTCAAGAACCTCAAGACGGTCGGCGACGCCGCCGACTACATCCTGAAGCACCAGGACTGATTCGGCCCCTGCCGACTCGGTCCACGCTGACTCGGTCCGCCACCCGGCGGTGGCGCCGTATTCCGACCATCACACACATGGAGAACGAATTCCTGTGAGCTCGACCAATCGCACCGTGGTCGTCACCGGTATCGGCGCAACCACACCGCTGGGTGGCGACTCCGCGTCGACCTGGGAAGGTCTTCTCGCGGGGCGCTCCGGCGTCAAGCCCCTGGAAGGCGAGCGGTTCGCCGAACTGCCCGTCCAGATCGCTGCGCTCGCCGCGGTCGACCCCGGCGACGTGCTGCCCCGCCCGCTGGCCCGCA
This sequence comes from Streptomyces sp. NPDC053513, assembly GCF_044544765.1. NCBI lineage: Bacteria > Bacillati > Actinomycetota > Actinomycetes > Kitasatosporales > Streptomycetaceae > Streptomyces > Streptomyces sp. NPDC053513. Next base: position 24,634 of record NZ_JBITXP010000013.1, on the reverse strand, counting down.
AGCTGGACCGCTCGGCGCAGTTCGCGCTGATCGCGGCCCGTGAGGCCTGGGCCGACGCGGGCTACACCGCCCCGGCGGGCGAGGACGAGAAGGTCGTGCCCGAGCGGCTCGGCTCCGTCATCGCCTCCGGCATCGGCGGTGTCACCACGCTGCTCGACCAGTACGACGTGCTGAAGGAGAAGGGCGTCCGCCGCGTCTCCCCGCACACCGTGCCCATGCTCATGCCCAACAGCCCCTCCGCGAACGTGGGTCTGGAGGTGAACGCCCGGGCGGGCGTCCACACCCCCGTCTCCGCGTGCGCGTCGGGTGCCGAGGCGATCGGCTACGCCGTCGAGATGATCCGTACCGGCCGTGCCGACGTGGTCGTCGCCGGCGGTACCGAGGCCGCGATCCACCCGCTGCCGATCGCCGCCTTCGCCAACATGATGGCGATGTCCAAGAACAACGACGAGCCGACGAAGGCCTCGCGCCCCTACGACACCGGCCGCGACGGCTTCGTGCTCGGCGAGGGCGCCGGTGTCGTGATCCTGGAGTCCGAGGAGCACGCGAAGGCCCGCGGCGCCCGCATCTACTGCGAGGTGCTCGGCCAGGGCCTGTCGGCCGACAGCCACCACATCGCGCAGCCCGAGCCGACCGGCCGGGGCATCGCCGCCGCGATGCAGAACCTGCTGGACTCCACGGACCTCAAGCCGTCCGAGGTCGTCCACCTCAACGCGCACGCCACGTCGACGCCGCAGGGCGACGTCGCCGAGATCAAGGCGCTGCGGAAGGTCCTGGGCGACGACCTGGACCACGTCGCGATCTCCGCGACGAAGTCGATGACCGGTCACCTCCTCGGTGGCGCGGGCGGCATCGAGACCGTCGCGACGGTCCTGGCGCTCCACCACCGCGTGGCCCCGCCGACGATCAACGTCGACGACCTGGACCCGCAGGTCGAGGCCGACATCGTCCGCGGCGAGCCGCGCGAGCTGCCGCAGGGCACGATCGCCGCGATCAACAACTCGTTCGGCTTCGGCGGCCACAACGTGGTCCTGGCGTTCCGCACGGTCTGACCCGCGCTCCACACGTGAGGCCCGCCCCCGGCCGGGGGCGGGCCTTTTCGGTGTTCAGCGCAGGGCGAAGGCCGCCGGTTCCGCCTGCATCAGGATCTGGTTGAGGACGACGTGGCCGCCGGTGACGGGGACGAGTTCGGGGTGGATGGAGAGGGCCACGCCCTCGGCCGTGTCCGGTTCGATCCGGGCGTCGACCCTGCCCGTGGCGCGGTCGAGCAGCAGGATCCGGCCCTTGTCGTGGTTCTCCAGGACGGCGACGCGGCCGTCCGGCTCCGCCGCCAGCGTCATCGTCTGGTTCTCCGCGCGGTACGACCACGCCTTCCGGCCGTCCTTCAGGGAGTACGCGACGACGACGTCGGGCACGAGCTCCTCCGCCTCGGCGAGGGTGACCAGGAGGCCGTCGCGGACGACGGGCCGGCGGGAGTCGCCGTCGCCGACGGGTGCGGCGAGGACCCCCTCGGGTCCGGAGAGCGGCACGGTCACGGTCGGGGCGCCCTCGTTGTCGAAGCCCAGGAAGGCGTGGGTGCCCCGGGCGTCCGCCTCGTCGACGGCGAGGACGACCGGGGAGAGGGAGACCACGGCCGCCGTGGCCTTCGACTCGACGGGCAGGTCGCGGGCCCACTCCCGTGCACCGGTACGGGTGTCCAGGGCGAGGAGCCGCGCGCGCTCCCCGCACTGCTCGACGAGGAGGGTGCGGCCGGCGTCGGCGTCGACGGCGAGGGCCGCGCAGTCCTTGCCGAGCTCGTGCTCCCAGCGCTGCCGCCCGGTCCCGGCGGACCTGGCCCGTACGGCTCCGTCCTCCGCGCTGACGGCGGTGGCGCCGCCCACGGCGAGGGGCCGCTCGTCGCCGGCCAGGCCCTTGCCGCCGAGGGCGCGCTTCCACAGGACCTTCCCGTCGGAGGTGCGGACGGCGAGCAGGGTCGCGCAGGGCTTCTCGTGGCGTCCGTACGCGATGAGGCCGACGCCCTCCTCGACGTCCTGGCTCATCGCGCACAGGGCCTCGCGGGCGGGCGCGGGCACGCTCCACCGGACGGAGCCGTCGGCGCCGTCGTACGCGAAGAGTCCGTCGATGCGTCCCTGGGCGACGGCGGAGCCGAGGCCCCACGAGCCGACGCCCTCGTCGTACTTCTGACCCGCGGGCGGGACGGTCCAGGCGACGACCGGCCGGGGGTCGCGGGAGGCGGCGGGCTTCGCCGTGGGCCGCGCGTCCGCCCTCGTGCCGTCCGCGTCGTCGTCCCCGGCCGCGAGCGCCCAGACGCCTCCGGCGAGCAGGGCCAGGACCCAGACCAGGGCGGCGGCCACGAGTGAGGAGCGGCCGGGCCGCACCGGCTTCGCGTCGGTCTTGCCCAGCGCTTCCGGGACCGCGTCCCGTGCCTCCGGGGCCGCCGCACGGCCCCGTCGTGTCGCGAGGAGCGTCGCCCCCACCGCCCCGCACGCCAGGGCGCACACCAGCGCCGCCCAGCCCGTCGGCCAGGCACCGCCCGCGACCCCCGCTCCCAGGAAGACCGCCGCCGCGCCGAACGCGGCGCCCGGCAGACCGTCACGCGTCACTTCTCTCCCACCCGGCGCGCCCCCTGCGCGTCCGGGCGGAATCTACCCGCGTCAGACGACCTGGTGCAGCCAGCGAACGGGGGCGCCCTCGCCCGCGTACCGGAAGGGTTCCAGCTCGTCGTCCCAGGGCTTCCCGAGCAGCTTGGCGATCTCCGTCTCCAGCTGGGTCTCGCCCTGCGCGGAGCGTGCGAGGGCGGCCCGCAGCCGGTCCTCGGGGACCAGGATGTCGCCGTGCATGCCGGTGACGGCGTGGAAGATGCCCAGGTCGGGGGTGGCGCTGTAGCGCTCGCCCTCGGCGGTGGGGCAGGGTTCCGCGGTGACCTCGAAGCGGAGCATCTGCCAGCCGCGGAGCGCGGAGGCGAGCTTGGAGGCGGTGCCGGTCTGGCCCTGCCAGGAGAACTCGGCTCTCCAGGTGCCGGGGGACGCCGGCTGGCGGATCCAGTCGAGCTGGACCCTCGCACCGAGGACACCCGCGACCGCCCATTCGACGTGCGGGCACATCGCGCGCGGTGCGGAGTGAACGTACAGGACTCCACGTGTCGTCACCGGGACCTCCAGTGTGGGACGAGGTTCGCCTTCCCAGCGGCCTCAGTAAACAGCATCAGGAGCAGGACATCGCAAACCATCAAAAAAGGGACAGCATGTGACGTGATGTAATTTACCGGAGCCGGTCGGCAAAGGCGCCTCTGGTTCGACGGGGGAAAAGCTACCGTGCCGCACCGTCATCGGTGTGACGTACGGTCGGTCCGGGGGCGGGTGAACACCAAGCTTTCACCCGCCAGGACGCCGAAGGAGGGGCCGGGGATGCGCGGCCGACGCCGATTCCGTACCGCTGTCGCCGCCGCGACGGCCGCGCTGCTGTGCGGCGGGGCGCTCTCCGGCTGCACCGCCGGGGAACCGGAGAAGCCACCGGTCAAGGCGTCCGCCCCCAAGCCGAGGCCGAGGCCGGCGCCCTTGTGGGACGTCTCCCCCGCCTCCGTCGCCGCCGTCGGCGACTCCATGACCCGCGCCTTCGACGCCTGCTCCGTCCTCGCGGACTGCCCCGAGGTGTCCTGGGCGACCGGGACGGACACCGCCGTCAACAGTCTGGCGCTGCGGCTGCTCGGTCCCGAGAAGGTGGCCACCCGCAGCTGGAACCTGGCCAGGACGGGTGCGCGGATGGCGGACCTCCCCGCGCAGATGGCGGGGGCGGCCGCCGAGAAGCCCGAGCTGGTGACGGTGATGATGGGGGCGAACGACGCCTGCCGGCCCACCCCGGACCTCATGACCCCGGTCGCCGATTTCCGCGCCTCCTTCGAGAAGGCCCTCGCCCGGCTGCGGGCGGGCGCGCCGAAGGCGCAGGTGTACGTGGCGAGCGTGCCGGACCTCAAGCACCTGTGGTCGACGGGGCGGGTGAGTCCGATGGGGCTGGAGGTGTGGAAGCTGGGGATCTGCGGCGCGATGCTGGCGGACGCGGAGGACCTGGGTCCGGCGGCCGAGCGGCGGCGGTCTGCGGTGCGGGACCGGGTGGTGGCGTACAACGAGGTCCTGGAGGAGGTCTGCGCGAAGGACGCGCGCTGCCGGTACGACGGCGGGGCGGTCTTCGGGTTCCGCTTCGACGGCGGGCAGTTGAGTCCCTGGGACTGGTTCCATCCGAGCAGGGACGGGCAGGCGCGGCTCGCGGAGCTGGCGTACCGGCGGATCACGAAGGAGTGAGGGGCCCCGGGGCGGTTGTCAGGTGCCGCCCCGGGGCCGGTCCGGCGGAGGTCAGACCTCCAGGGTGGCGGTCAGGCGGGCGTCCGTGAGGGAGCGGGCCGCGACGACCTCGTACGTCCCGGTGACGAGGGTCCAGCCGTTCTTCTCCTCGTCCCAGATCTCGAAGGCGCGGCGGGGCAGCGCGATCCGGGTCTCGACGCTCTCGCCGGGCGCGGCCTCGACGCCCGCGAAGCCGGCGAGCCAGCGGGCGGGGCGTTCCACGGAGTCCGATACGGGCGCCAGGTAGATCTGGACGGTCTCGCGGCCCGGCCGGTCGCCGGTGTTGGTGATCCGGACGGTGGCCGCGTCGGGGGTCGTGACCAGGGAGTCGTACGACCAGGTGGTGTAGCCGAGGCCGTGGCCGAAGGGGTACGCGGGGACGGCTCCGGCCTTGTCCCAGGCGCGGTATCCGATGAAGGCGCCCTCGGTGTAGTGCAGTTCGCCGCCGGTCGGGGCGACCTCGGTGACGGGGGCGTCGGCGAGGGCGACGGGCCAGGTGGTGGGGAGGCGGCCGCCGGGCTCCTCGGCGCCGGTGAGGACGTCGGCGAGGGCGGCGCCGCCCTCCTGGCCGGGGAACCAGCCGAGCAGGATCGCGGCCACGTCCTCGCGCCAGGGCAGCTCGACCGGGGAGCCGGCGTTGACGACGACGACGGTGTTCGGGTTGGCGGCGGCCACGGCCCGTACGAGGTCGTCCTGGCGGCCGGGGAGGGCGAGGTCCTTGCGGTCGAAGCCCTCGGACTCGACGCGTTCGGTGGTGGCGACGACCACGACGGCGGTGTCGGCGGCGCGGGCGGCCTCGACGGCCTCGGCGATCAGTTCGTCGGGGTCACGGCGGGGACCGAGGTGGACGAAGGAGAACATGACGGCCGGGAGCGGGGCCGCGAACTCCTTGTCGAGGGTGTGCAGCAGGGAGACCTCGACGGTCTCGCCGGCGGTGAGCGCGACCTTGCCGCGCTCGACCGGGGAGCCGAAGAAGGCCTCGAAGGGATCGGTCTCGGGGCCCATGACCTGGGTGCCGTCGAAGACGGTCTCCCCCGCGACGGTGAGGGTGAAGGCGCCGAGGCCGCGGGTGCCGAAGGCGTGCTCGCCGGACTCGCGCGGGGTGAAGGTGCCGACGACCTCGACGGAGGCGAGGGCCTCGTGGGTGACGCCCTCGGGGAGGTCGTCACCGATCCACTGGACCTGGCCGTTGGGCAGGGAGCCCTCGCCGATGACGTTCCCGGCGGCGTCGCGGCAGCGGGCGCGGAGGGTGAAGCCCTGATCGGCGGGGGCGAGTTCCTCGCTGGGGTCGGCGCCGGTCGTGAAGGTGAGGGCGCCCTCGGGGAGGGCGGCGGCGAGGCCGTCGAGCGGGGAGACGACGTGGTCGGGGAAGACCTGGGCGGAGCCGCCGCCGAGGACCCGGGCGTCACGGGCGGCGGCGCCGGAGAGGGCGACGGTCCGGCCGCTCGCGAGGGGCAGGGCGCCGTTCTCGTTCCGTACGAGGACGAAGCCGCGGCGGGCGATCTCGCGGGCGAGGGCGTCGCCGTCGACGGCGGCGGGGGGCTCGGCGACGGCCGGCGGGGCGCCTTCGAGGGCGCCGACGCGGGCGGCGAGCCGCAGGACGTTGCGCACGGCGGTGTCGACGGCGGACTCCTCGACCTCGCCGGCGCGGACGGCGGCGGCGAGGGCCGGGCCGTACACGGTCTGCGGGCCGGGCATGGCGACGTCGAGGCCGCCCGCGATGCCGGCGGTGGTGGAGCGGGCGGCCATCCAGTCGGAGACGTTGATGCCGTCGAAGCCCCACTCGCCGCGCAGGACCTCGTTCACGAGCTCGTGGTGCTCGGTCATCGTGACGCCGTTGACCTGGTTGTAGGCGGTCATGATGCCCCAGGGGCGGGCGTTCCTGACGATGGCCTCGAAGGGGGCGAGGTAGAGCTCGCGGAGGGGGCGCGGGGCGATCCTGTTGTCGACGGTGAAGCGGTCGGTCTCGGCGTCGTTGGCGACGAAGTGCTTGACGGTGGTGCCGACGCCGCCGTCCTGGACGCCCTGGACGTAGCCGGTGCCGATGGCGCCGGTGAGGTACGGGTCCTCGCTGTAGGCCTCGAAGTGGCGGCCGCCGAGCGGGGTGCGGTGCAGGTTGACCGTGGGCGCGAGGAGGACGTGGACGCCCTTGCGGCGGGCCTCCTGGGCGAGGAGCCGGCCGGCCCGGCGGGCGAGGGCGGGGTCCCAGGCGGCGGCGAGGGCGGTCGGGGACGGGAGCGCGATCGAGGGGTCGTCGGCGGTCCAGCGGACGCCGCGGACGCCGATGGGGCCGTCGGACATGACCAGGGACTTGAGGCCGATCTCCGGCAGGGCGGGCAGGGACCACATGTCCTGGCCGGCGAGCAGCCGGGTCTTGGCGTCCAGGTCGAGCTTGCCGAGCGCCGCCTCGACGACCGCGTTCCTCACGGTCTCCGCGGTGTTCTCCACGGTCTCCGCGGTGTTCTCCGCCATGGCCGTACCTCCTCGTTGACGTGCCGATGACCCCGATGGCGCCCATCGTGCACCCACCTACCTGTAGATCGGTAGGTTCCGTGATGTTTTCGTTACTCATGGGGCGGAGGGAGCGGGTACGGTCCTGTCGGACGGACGAACCTGAGAAGGGGGCCACGGCGATGGTGCGGGCCAGGAGCGAGGAGCGGCGCGCGGACATCCTGCGCGCCGCCCTCGAAGTGATCGCCGAGCGCGGCTACCGGGGCGCCACCCTCGGCTCCGTCGCCGAGCGCGTCGGGCTGACCCAGCAGGGGCTGCTGCACTACTACCCGACGAAGGAGGCGCTGCTCGTCGCGGTCCTGGAGGAGCGGGACCGCTGGGACACGAGCGGGGGCCGGGACCGGGAGGGCTGGCGGCTGGACCTCCTGGAGTCGCTCGTCGAGTACAACGCGATGCGGCCCGGGATCGTGCAGACCTTCTCCGCGCTGCTCGGCGAGAGCGTCACGGACGGGCACCCCGCGCGGGAGTTCTTCACCGAGCGGTACACGCAGGTGCGGGCCAACATGGCGGACGTCCTGCGCCTGGAGTTCGGCGAGCGACTGCCCGGCGGCCTCACCCCGGAGCGGGCCGCGCCCCTGCTCACGGCGGTGATGGACGGCCTCCAGTACCAGTGGCTCCTGGACCCGGCGTCGGTCGACATGCCGGGCGCCTTCCGGGACTTCCTGCGCCTGCTGTCCGGCTCCGGGGACCGCGGCTAGCGGGCGAGCGCCGCCAGGTCCTCGCCGAGGAGGGACGGGTCCTCGGTCAGGGCCGCGTGGACGGCCTCCAGGACGGGGAGCTTCGTCGTGGCCGTCGCCAGGGCGACGTCCTTCGCGGCCAGCGCGACCGGGAAGTGCGAGCCGGTGGCGGTGGCCCGGCCGACGGCGCCGGAGAGCGGGCCCGCGCCGAGAGTGCGCAGGGCGAGTTCGCGGGGCAGGCCGAGGGAGTCGGCGAGCGCGAGGGTCTCGGCGACGAGCGCGACCCCGCCGATGACGGCGTTGATGAGGACGAGCTTGAGGGCGGCGCCCGTGCCGGGGCCTCCGCAGGGGGTGACGGTGCCGAGCCGGTCGAGGACGCCGGCGACGGGCGCGGTGTCGCCGCCCGCGAGGATCAGCAGTTCGCCGACGGCCGCCCGGTCGACGCTGCCCATGACGGGGGCATCGAGGAGGGTGACCCCGGCGGGGAGCCGGGCGGCGAGGGCGGCGACGGTGTCCGGGCCGACGGTCGAGGTGTCGATCCAGTGGGTGCCGGGGCGCAGGGCCGGGATCAGCTCGTCCGCGACGGCGAGGGCGGCGGCCGGGTCCGCGAGCATCGTGACGACGACGTCGGCGTCCCGGACGGCCTCGGCGGGGGTCGCGGCGCGGACGGCGCCGTCGGCGACGAGGGCGTCGGCCTTGGCGGCGGTGCGGTTCCAGACGGTCAGGGGGTGTCCGGCGTCGAGGAGGCGGCGGGCCATGGGGAGCCCCATGGAGCCGAGGCCGAGGAAGGCGATCTTCTGGGGCGTGGTGTCCATGCCGTCGACGCTAGGCCCACCCCGGACATGCGACAAGCGAATGTCTAGCATGGCCGCCATGCCCGTCTCGCATGGCCTGTACGAGGCCTTCCTCGCGGTCGCCCGCGCCGGCTCCTTCACCGCCGCCGCCCACGACCTCGGCTACACGCAGTCCGCGGTCTCCCGCCAAGTGCGGTCCCTGGAGGAGGAGATGGACGCGGAGCTGTTCGAGCGGCTGCCGCGCGGGGTGCGACTCACCGAGGCGGGCCGGGTGCTGCTGCCGCACGCCGAGGCGGTACGGGACCGGCTGGCCGCGGCCCGGGCCGAACTGGCCTCGCTGCGCACGCTCGACGGCGGGCTGCTGCGGCTCGGGGCCTTCTCCAGCGCCACCGCCTCCCTCGTGCCGCGCGCGCAGGCCGCCTTCCGGGAGCGGCACCCGGGGGTCGTGGTCACGCGCGTCGAGGGGCCGTCGGCCAAGCACCTCGGGCTCGTGGCCACGGGAGAGGAGGACCTCGCGGTGGTCGCCCCGGCGCCCGGGGCGCCCTCGCCGCCCGGGGTGGTCCTGCACCGCCTGCTGGACGAGCCGATGCTGGTGGCCCTGGAGCGGGGGCATCCGTGCGCGGGGCGGCGGGCCGTGCGGCTCGCGGAGCTGGCCGACGAGGAGTGGATCGTCGGCCGGGAGCGCCTGGAGGACACCCTGTTCCGGCCGGCCGTCGCCGCCGGGTTCCGGCCGCGCACGGGGCTGCTCGCGCACGACTGGATCGCCAAGCTGGGGGCGGTGGCGGCGGGTCTCGGGGTCACGCTCGTGCCCGCGCTCGCGGCGGCTTCGGTGCGCCGGGACGTCGCCCTCGTCGCGGTCCACCCGGAGGACGTCCCGCACCGCCGGATCTGCGCGGCGGCGCCCACGACCCCGACGGTCGCGGCGACCGCGTTCCTGGGCGTGCTCCGCGAGACGGCGGAGCGGCTCGTGCCCGCCGACTGACGTTAATACCCTCCGGCCGATCTTGACCCTTACAGTCGGGCGCGGGATGATGGCCGTCATGATCGTCGCAGCCACCCAGTTCATCCCTGTCGCCGGGGACATCGACGCCAACGTCCGTACGATCGCCGGTCTGGTCCGGGCGGCCGGGGCGGAGGGGGCCCGGGTCGTGGTCTTCGCCGAGCTCTCGCTCACCGGGTACGAGCCGTCCCTGATCCGGGACGCGCCCGGCCTCGTCCTCACCGAGGACGACCCCCGCCTCGACCCCGTACGGGAGGCCTGTCGGGCCGCCGGTGCGGCGGCCGTGGTCAACGGGCCGGTGCGGACGGGCGGTTCGGGCGCCGGGATCACCACGCTCGTGATCGGCCCGGACGGCGGCCTCCTCGCCCGCTACGACAAGCGGAACCTGTACGGCGTCGAGGCCGAGGTCTTCGAGCCGGGCTCCGCCGACGGGCGGTTCGCGCTCGACGGGGTCCGTTTCGCCCTGGCCACCTGCTACGACAACCGCTTCCCCGAGCTCGCCGAGCGCGCCGCCGCCGACGACTGCGCCGTGTATCTGGCGAGTTCGGTGCTCGGCGCCGACAACGACTCCTTCGAGAAGGTGTACCCGGCGCGGGCCCGGGACTTCGGCCTGTACGTGGTGCTCGGCAACGTGCTCGGACCCAACGAGGACGGGACGGGCTGCGGCCTGGCCGGCGCCTGGGGCCCGGACGGCGGGCGGATCGCGGACGCGGGGTCCGAGGAGCCGGGGTTCGTGCTGGCCGAGGTGGGCTGAGCACGGAGGAAGGACCGGACGGTCGTGGGACATACGACCGTCCGGCCCTCCGGGGCGGCCGTCACGGAACCCCCGGTCCGCGACGGCGCCCCGCTCACCCCCTTACGGGGCGCTCAGACCCAGCGTGTACGCGCCGGAGCCGCTGTACGCGTGGACCACGTACCGGTAGTAGCCCGCGGTGCCGTAGTAGCTGGTGTCCTCGTCGGCGGTCGCCGTGCCGCCGACGGCCACGTCCGCCCACGTCGACCCGTTCCACTTCTGCAGGTACAGGTCGAAGTCGGCGCCGGCCGGACCGCGCAGGCAGCCCACGTGGGTGCCGGAGGTCGCCGAGTAGTAGTACGAGCCGTCCGGCTGGGCCTGGGCCTGACCGGAGGCCAGGGTGCCCTGGTAGGTGTGCTCGGTGCTGTCGCAGCCGGTGGGCGGGGTCGTGGTGCCGACCGACAGCTGGTAGGTGACCGTGTGCGTGGCGGAGCCCGTACCGGTGACGGTGATCGGGTACGTGCCGTTGGCGGTGCCCGCCGCGACCTGCACCGTCATCGTGGACGAGGAGCCGGAGGTCACCGAGGAGGGGCTGAAGGAGACGGTGACCCCGCTCGGGGCGCCGCTCGCGGAGAGCCGCACGGTCTGCGCGCTGCCGCCGGTGGTGGAGGTGTTCACCGTGGAGGTGACGGAGGCGCCCGGCTGGACCGAGCCCGAGGACGGGTTCAGGGCGAGCGAGAAGTCCGGGGTGGTGGTGCCGCCGCAGTCGGTCTCACCGGACTGGGCCGGCACGCCGACCGCGTTCCAGGCCGCCTTCACGGCGTTGCACTCGGCGCTGCCGTAGGTGTTCTTGGCGCTGGCCAGGGTCGCCTTGCGGGCGGCGGGGTGGTTCCAGGAGGAGGTCTTCATGAGCAGGGCGCCCATGAAGATCTTGCCGGCCTTCTGGATGCCGATGCCGGTCACGGAGGAGGGCCCGCCGGAACATATCGGGCTGCTGGGCTTGCCGCCGCCCGGGTTGGAGCCCTCGGCGAGCAGGTAGAACCAGTGGTTCTGCGGGCCGGCCGCCGCGTGCACCTCGGTGCCCGAGGTCAACTGCGGGTAGCAGTTGGGGGCGTTGTCGGCGAGCGAGGGGTTGTACATGTAACGGATCGGCTTGCCGTCGCCGAAGAAGTTGACCTTCTCGCCGACCGTGTAGTCCGGGGTGTCGTTCGGGTTGTTGGCGTAGTGCTCGGTGAGCGCGCCGAAGATGTCGCCCGTCGACTCGTTCATGCCGCCGTTCTCGTTGGACGAGCCCGAGCTGCCCGGCGTCCGGTCGAAGATCTCGTGGCCGTACTCGTGCGCCACGACGTCGATGCCGGTGAGCTGGTTGGAGCCGGTCTGGGACCGCCCGTAGGTCGTCTTCGTGCCGTCGTAGTACGCGTTGACCTCGCTCAGGCCGGCGCGGGCCGGGACCATGCCGCCCTGGCCGTTCTGGCCGTTGTAGCCGAACCACTCCTTGAGCATGGAGTGTTCCTTCTGCGCCGCGTACATGATGTCGACGCAGGCGGTCACCAGGTCGTTGGCGGTGCCGTTGCCCCACGGCGGGGAGCCGGTGTAGGCGCTGCCGTTCTGCCCGCCGCACTTGAAGGAGCCGCGGCTGGTGTCGGTCATGGAGGTGGCGGCGGTGTCGATGGTGACGTTGCCGTTGTGGTAGCCGCGGCCGTCGGCGTGCAGGATCTTGTCGGTGGCGCGGGCGACGGATCCGGTGCGCGCGTCGACGTAGGTGTCGAGGGAGCTGGGGGCGTTCTGCGCGGTCCGGCCGATGACCAGGGTGTGCCAGGTGAGGACGGCCTTGCCGCCCTTGAGGAGCACGGTCAGCTCGGGGGCGCTCGCGCTCTCGACCGAGGCCAGCTGCTTCCGGGCGGTGGCGAGGGCCGCCCCGGCCGTCACCTTCGCCTTCGTGGAGAGCCGGAGGGCGGGGGCGGGGGCGCCGGTGACCTCGCGGACCCTGCCGGAGCTGTCGGAGACGACGACCGCGTCGCCGCCGACGACCGGCAGGCCGCGGTAGGTGCGCTCGTACGAGGCGTAGTACAGGCCGTTCGTCCAGGGGGTGACGGACGTCCGGACGAGGTCCTCGTCGGCGCCGTGCCGCAGTTCGTCGAGGCCGCTGGCCGCGGCCTCGTCGGCGGCGGCGAGGGCGAGCGCCTTGCCGTGGCCCGGGGGCACGGGCTGCGCCTGCGGGGTCGCCGCGGCCACCGGGCCGGCGAGGGCGGTCGCGAGGCTCGCCGAGAGCGCCAGGGCGGCCACGGCCGCCGTGAGTCTGGTCGGGTGCAAGGTCGTGCTCCGTTCAAGGGTGGGGGAGACGGATCATCGCGCCGAGTATGGGCGTGGACATGGCCAGTTCGGGACATCTCATCCGGCATAAGACGCGGGTTATGGTGCGCCCGCGCGCCGCTGCGTACGCTGCTGAAATGCAGCTGGAGTTGAGGCATCTCGAAGCCGTCTGCCGGATAGCGGAAGCGGGCAGTCTGGGGCGGGCCGCCGGGCGGCTCGGGGTCTCGCAGCCGGCCCTCTCGGCGCAGCTGCGGCGGATCGAGCGGGTCGCCGGCGGGGAGCTGTTCCTGCGCGGCCGGCACGGTGTGGAGCCCACCCCGCTGGGCGAGTTCGTGCTCGCCAAGGCGCGGCTCGTGCTCGGCGAGATGGACGCGCTGGTCGCCGGGGCCCGGGCCGTCGCCCCGCACACCCCGCTGCGGCTCGGCTGCATCCTGCTCGTCCTCGTCGACCGGCTGCTCGGGGAGCTGGAGCGGGTCGTGACGGGGCGGGAGATCGCCGTCACCGTGGAGCACTCGGCGACGACGCTGACCCGACAGCTCGGCGCGGGACGGTACGACGCCGTCCTGTACGGGGAGGTCAACGACCACGAGGTGCCGCTGCCCGAGGGGACGACGGCCCGCACCCTCGTCCCCAAGGAGCCGTTCTGCGTGCGTCTCTCGGCGGCGCACCCGCTGGCCGGCAAGGAGCGGATCGCGCTCGCCGAGCTCGCGGGCGAGTCCTGGATGACGCTGGTGGAGGACGACGACGGCGGCCCCGAGGCGCTGGTCGCGGCCTGCGGGAAGGCCGGGTTCACCCCCTCGCTGCGGCACCGGGTCGCCGACCGCAAGATGCACTACGACCTGATCGCGTCGGGCCGGGCGATCTCGATGAGCCAGCCGACGGCTCCGGCGGCGGAGGGCACGGTGCTGCGTCCCCTGGAGGGCGATCCGGTGACGGGACGGATCCGGCTCGCCTGGAACCGGGCCGCCGTACCGGCCCCGCAGGCGGAGCTGCTGTACCGGGCGGCGGCCCGCGCGTACCTGGCGAACGTCGACAACAACGCCTTCCACCGGGCCTGGTGGGACGCGCGCCCGGAGCTGCACCCGGTCCTCGGCGACTGAGGACCGGGCGGCTCGTGCGGGATCAGTCGTACGAGAGGTCCCCGGCCGAGTAGCGGCAGGTGGTGCCGTCCGGGCCGGTGCCGGTCTCCTCGGGCTCCTTGCCGGTGCTGTTCCCGGTGAAGCGGGTGCACGGCTTGATCTTCCGCTGGGCGTCGCCGTGGATCCGGACGTTCCGCAGGGTCGCCGTGTCGCCGTAGTTGGCGTTGACGCCGACGACGGACCTGCCGGGCGCGGTGACGTCCACGTCGTCGATCAGGATCGTCCGCGCGTACTGCTTCCCGCAGTTGCCGCAGGAGCGGACGAGCTTGCCGAAGCCGGAGACCTGGAACCTGGTCACGACCAGCTTGCCCGCGCCGTTGAACTGGAAGACCTTGTCGGAGGCGCTCTTCGCGCCGCCGCCGTACACCGCGTACACCGACGAGGCGGAGGTGCCCTTGAAGGTGGCGGCGTCCTCGCCGACCTTCTCCCACCAGACGTTCCGGAGGGTGCAGCTGCCGAGGCAGTGGACGCCGTCGGCGGCCGGCGTCCCGAGGATCACGTTCTTGAGGACGGCGCCGTCCTGGAGGACGAAGAGCGGCTTCTGGTCCTCGTCCTGGCCGTCCGAGCCGAGTTCACCGGTGCCGTGGAAGCGCTTCAGCCTGCCGTCGTAGGTGCCGGAGACCTCGATGGTCGTGGCGACCGGCTTGTCGCCCTTCGCCTGCGGCCAGGCCGCGACGGCTCCCGCCGCGCCCGCCGGGGCGAGCAGACCGCCGGCGACGACGGCCGCGCCGGTGACGGCGAGGGCGCCGAGGCCGCCGACGACCGCGCGCCGGCGGCCCGTCTTCCGCTTGTGTGACGTCATGGGTTCCTTCTCCAGTGGGGGATGTGGTGCACCCCCTGGTCGCCACCGAAGGGAGGAAGGTTGCCGCCTTCACGGTCGTTCTCCTCGGGGTCCTCGTCCCGGTCGGCGTTCTCGCCGCGCAGGTCGCGGGCCATCAGGGTGGCTCCGGCGACCGCTCCCGGCATGAGGAAGACGGCGACGAACGGCACGAGGAAGGAGAGCGTCAGGGGAACGCCGAAGCCAAGGGCGGCCATCCGGCGCCCGCGGAGCAGCCGCAGCCGCTCCTTGAGCTCGACGCCCCGCCGCTGGAGCGCGACGGCCGTCAGCTCCTCGGCGAGGAAGAAGCCGGAGACGCAGAAGCCGATGGCGGGGACGACGGTCTGGCCGACGACGGGGATGAACCCGCAGGCGAAGAGCAGGATGCCGTAGAACGCGACCCGCACCAGGATCCGCAGGCTGTCCCGGGCCGAGATCCACAGCTCGCGCCAGAGCGGCAGGCCCGACTCGGGGACCTCGCCGCCCTCGCTGCGGTCGACCTCCTCGGAGAGCGACTCGTAGAAGGGCTGGCCGACGAGGAGGGTGACGGCGGTGAAGGTGATCACCGCGAGGAAGAGCCCGAAGGCGAAGACGAGCCCCGTCAGGGCGCCGCGGAAGACGCCCTGCCAGGGCGAGGACCAGTCGTCGGCGAACGGCGTCGCCCACGCGGTCAGGTCGTCGGCGCCGTAGCCGAGGCCGACGAGCGCGCCGGCGTAGAGGACGAGCGTCACGAGGCCGGGCAACAGCCCGAACCCGAACCAACGTCCGTGCCCGCCGACCCACTTCTGGCCCCGCACCAAGTAACCGAAACCCGCCCCGAAATCACGCATGGGGGTCACCCTATCGGGGCCTCCGGCGGGCCCCGGGGCAGGTCAGCCGCCGGTCGTACGGAAGGAGTCGAGCGCCGTATCGAGGGCCCTTCTGGACTCGTCGGCGCGGCCCTCCGGCGCGGAGGCCCACAGGTCGTACAGGATGCTGCCCCGCTCCCAGCAGACGTCGACGGTGTGGCGGGCGCCCTCGGCCGGGGTGAACCCGCTCCACGTGAACTCCCAGCGCGCGGCCGGCAGTCCCTGGTGCGTCGTCTCCTCGACCGTGGCGTCGCGGTACCCCGGGTAGTCCTTCGGGCCGCTCTCGTCGGAGGACCGCATCACGCCGAGCGCGCCGCCGGGCGGCAGCGGCCTGATCCTGATCCCGACCCGTACGGCCCCGTCCCCCGTCGTGTAGAACACCCGCTCCCCGTCGGTGGAGCGGAGCGCGCCGGACGGGACGCTCACGGTGAACCCGCCGGCGTCGGCGACCTCCCGGTATCCGGACGCCCCGGGGGCCGGAGTCGGCGCGGTCGCGGGGGCGGACGCCGCCGAGGGGCCCCGCGAGCCGGACGGCGACGCCCCCGTCGCGGGACCGCCCTGGACGGCGCGCAGCGCCATCACGGTCGCCGCCGCGACGCACAGCGCGACGGCGGTGGCCACGAGCGGCACGGTCCTGCCGCGCCGTCCGGTCTCCGTGGTCCCGGCGGCCGGGTCCGCGCCGGCCGTGACCGGCACCGGCGCGGCGGACGGACCGGTCTCGCGGGCGGTCGGGGCGTACGCGACCGGTTCCGGGTCCTCCCCCGCCGCGCACGCGGCCAGCATCCGGCGGGCCTCGGCGGCACCCAGGCGCCGGTCCGGGTCCCGTTCGAGGAGGCCCCGGACGACGGGGACGAGCGGTCCCATCCGCTCGGACGGCCGGATCTCCTCGTACACGATCGCGTGCAGGACGGCGCCGATCGAGTCCCGGCGGAACGGCGAGGTGCCCGTGGCCGCCGCGCACAGCAGCGCGCCGAGCGACCACAGGTCGGAGGCGGGTCCGGCGTCGCCGCCCTGCATCCGCTCCGGCGCCGTGTACTCCGGGGTGCCGATGAAGACCCCGGTCCGGCTGAGGGTCGTCGCCCCGGGGAGACTGGCGATGCCGAAGTCGGTCAGGACCGCCCTGCCGGTGTCCTTCTCCAGGAGGACGTTGGCGGGCTTCACGTCCCGGTGCAGCACGTGGCGGGCGTGCGCGGCGGACAGCGCGTCGAGCAGGTCGAGGCCGAGCCGGGCGGCCTCCCGCGGGCTCAGCACCTCGCCCGCCGCCAGTCGGTCGGCGAGCGAGCCGCCGTCGACGAGTTCCATCACCAGGGCGGGCAGGCCGTCGTGCTCGACGACGTCGTGGACGACGATCACGTGGGGGTGGCGGATCCGGGCGACGACCCGGGCCTCCCGGAGGGCGTCCGCCGGATCGGCGCCGGAGTCGAGGGCGAGGGTCTTGACGGCGACCGGGCGGCCGAGCAGTTCGTCGGTGGCCCGCCGGACCACGCCCATGCCGCCCTGGCCGATCCGCTCGCCCAGGCGGTAGCGTCCGCCGATCAGCTCGTGACCGGCCTGCTCCGACCCGTTGTTCGACACCACTCGGCTCCCCCGTCCTCAGAACACGGACATGATGCCGCAGCCCTCCGCACGCGGCGAGGACCGCACCCCGGTCGTTCGGGGTGCGGTCCTCGCCCGGTGTGCGCGTCCGTGCCTCAGACGGCGAGCTCGACCGTGATGTTGCCGCGGGTCGCCTTGGAGTACGGGCAGACCTGGTGGGCCTTCTCGATCAGGCTCTTGGCGGTCTCGGCGTCCACGTTCGGGATGGTCGCCGAGATCTTGACGATGATGCCGAAGCCGTCGTCGTTCTTGCCGATGCCGACCTCGGCGGTGACCGTCGAGCCGGACACGTCGGCGTTCTCGTTGCGGGCGACGACGCCGAGCGCGCCCTGGAAGCAGGCGCTGTAGCCGGCCGCGAAGAGCTGCTCGGGGTTGGTGCCCGCGCCGGAGCCGCCCATGGCCTTGGGCGGGTTCACGACGACGTCGAGCTGACCGTCGTCGGTGGCGACGCGTCCGTCACGGCCGTTCTCGGCGGTGGCGACGGCGGTGTAGAGGACGTCCGACTGCTGGATGGACATGCTGGTGTCTTCCTTGTTCGTTCCGCCGACGACTCGCGCCCACGATCGCGACGGCTGAGGGAAGACTAGCGGGTCGCCGAGACGATCATCTTTCCGGTGTTGTCGCCGCGGAGCAGGCCGAGGAAGGCGTCCACGCCGTTCTCGATGCCCTCGACGAAGGTCTCGCGGTGCTTCAGCTCGCCGGAGGCGAGCCAGCCTCCGACCTCCTGGACGAACTGGTCCTGCAGGCCGTAGTGGTCGCCGACGAGGACGCCCTGGAGCCGCAGCCGCTTGCCGATGATCATCGCCATGTTGCGCGGGCCGGGGACCGGCTCGGTGTCGTTGTACTGGGCGATCATGCCGCAGATGGTGGCGCGACCGTGCACGTTGAGCGAGGAGATCGCGGCTTCGAGGTGGTCCCCGCCGACGTTGTCGAAGTAGACGTCGATGCCGTCCGGGGCGGCCTCGCGGAGCTGGTCCTTGACCGGGCCGTTCTTGTAGTTGAAGGCGGCGTCGAAGCCGAGCTCCTCGACGAGGAACTTGACCTTCTCGTCGGAGCCGGCGGAGCCGATGACCCGGGAGGCGCCCCTGAGCCTCGCCATCTGGCCGACCTGGCTGCCGACGGCGCCGGCCGCGCCGGAGACGAAGACGGCGTCGCCCTCCTTGAAGGAGGCGACCTCGAAGAGGCCGGCGTAGGCGGTGAGGCCGGTCATGCCGAGCACACCGAGGTAGGCGGAGAGAGGGGCGAGCGCCGGGTCGACCTTGGTGGCGTGCTGGGCCGGGACGTCGGCGTACTCGCGCCAGCCGAGGCCGTGCAGGACATGGTCGCCGACGGCGAAGCCCTCGGCGTTGGACGCCACGACCTCGCCGACCGCACCGCCGTCCATCGGGTGGTCGAGCTTGAACGGCGGGATGTACGACTTCACGTCGTTCATCCGGCCGCGCATGTACGGGTCGACGGAGAAGTGCAGGTTGCGCACGAGGATGCGGCCCTCGGCGGGCTCGGTGACCGGGGTCTCGCGCAGGGCGAAGTCCGCCGGCACGGGCCAGCCGTGCGGACGGGCGACGAGGTGCCACTCACGGCTGGACGCGGGAAGAACGGACATGAGCACGGCCTCCAGGAAAGCTTGAGATCACAAAAGGTTTACTACCTCAAACAACCATGCGCCTTGATATTTCATGTTGTCAAGTATCTGGGTAGACTCCTCCCCATGGCCACCTCACGCACGGACCCCCTGACCCTCGAAGTCGTCGAGCTGATCGGCACGGTCGTGGCGCGCTACTACGAGGAGTACGAGCAGGCGGCCGCGCGACACGCGCTGACCGGCGCCCAGGCCCGCGTCCTCGGCCTGCTCGCCCTGGACCCGCTGCCGATGCGGCACATCGCCCAGAAGCTCAGGTGCGAGCCCTCCAACATCACCGGGATCGTCGACCGCCTGGAGGCCCGCGGCCTGGTCGAGCGCCGCCCCGACCCGGACGACCGACGGGTCAAGCTGGCCGTCCCCACGGACGAGGGCCTGGACACCGCCCGCCGGCTGCGCGACTCCCTCGGCTTCGCCCGCGAGCCCCTCGGCGAACTGACCGAGACCGAACGGACCCTGCTGCGCGACCTGTTGAAGCGGATGCTGGGCGTGGACGTGGCCTAGCCCCCCTCGGGGCCGGTTCCCTAGACGCACCACCAGAGGAAGCGGGTGCACGTCGGCGTGGGGCTGGGCGTCGGGGTCGGCGTCGGCGTGGGGCCGGCGGTCGACGGCGCGGGGCCGCCGGGCGTCCCCGGGCCGGTCGGCGTCGGGCCGCTCGGCGTCGCCGACGAGGTCGCGGTGGACGTGACGGACGGGGAGGCCGGGCCGGTGGCCGTGGGGGCGGGATCCGGGGCCCCGCCGCCTCCCTGGCCGGTGCCGGTGCCGGTCCCCGCGCCCGCGCCGGGGCGCGTACCCGCACCCGTGCCGCGTCCCGGGTCCGTACCCCTGCCGGAGCCGGGGCCCGGCCCCGAGCCCGTGCCGACCTGGCGGGGGCGCGTCGGAACGGAGCTCGGCGCGTCCGTCGCCGGGGCCGGGCTCGACCCCTCCGGCGGCTCGGTGGTCTCGGCGGGTGCGGGCGAGAGCGGGGTCTCGGTGACCTCCAGCTCCTCCACGGCGGTGGCGGCGCCGTCCTGCGGCGGCTCCTCCAGGGCGATCTTCGCCAGGGACAGCGTCCCGGCCGCGAGGACCAGGCCCACCGTCCCCACCAGGACCGTGCGGCCCCGGCGCGGGCCCGCCTTCCGCCCCCGCCGCGCGGCGGAGCGGCCCCGGGCCGCGGCGCGGCGCCCGCCGGGGGCCGGGCGCGGCGGTTCGAGGATGTCCAGCTCGTAGACGTGCTCGGGCGCGGGCCGGCCGGGGTCGTCATCGACGTCGACGCCGTCACCCGGAGACGGTTCGGCGTCCCCGGTGGATCCATCGGGGACGCCGTAGGAGGTGGACCCGCCGGGGTCGCCGTAGGCCCCCGGATGGCCGGGGACGCCGTGGGCGGCGGGCCGGCCCGAAGCGCCATGGGGCCCGGCCTGGTGCGGGATGCCGTAGGCCGCGGCCTGGCCGTGCGCGCTCGCGCCGTAGACGCCAGGGGCGCCGTGGACGCCGGGAGCTCCATAGGGCGAGGACCCGTCCGGAGCGCTGTAGATCGCCGGACGGGTCGGGGCGCCGTGACCGTGGTCCGGGGTGTGGACCGGTGCGGAGGCCGGGGCGTGGACCGGGGTGGGGTCCGGTGTGCGGGGGGTCTCGTACCGCAGCTCCTCGACGGGAGTCCCGCACCCGGCACAGGCGAGGGCCCCGTTGAGATGCCGCCGGCACGCGTGGCAGTAGTCCATGGGGCCCGCAGGCTATGCGGCCCGGTGCGGCGTCAGGTAGGCGCGAACGTGAGGATCCTGTGTGGAAACCGCAGGTCGACGGCGGTGCGCCGCGATTCGCCCGCTTCGGGAGGGATCGCCTCCGGAGCCTCCTCACGGGGAGTGGGGGCTCCGGTACGGCCCGCACGCGGGGCCCCGGGCGGCGCAGCCCAGCGCGCGCCGCGCCCCGGAGGGCCGGACGATGCGAACAGGACCGCGA
This sequence comes from Streptomyces sp. NPDC053513, assembly GCF_044544765.1. Lineage (NCBI taxonomy): Bacteria > Bacillati > Actinomycetota > Actinomycetes > Kitasatosporales > Streptomycetaceae > Streptomyces > Streptomyces sp. NPDC053513. Next base: position 4,292 of record NZ_JBITXP010000013.1, on the reverse strand, counting down.
ATCGCGACCCCCTCGCCCGTGCCAGCACCGCACTCCGGAGGATCCGCCGTGACCGTCAGCCTTGATCAGCTGCGTCGTTGCCATGTCGCCGTCGACCTGGGTGCCGCCCGCACCCGGGTCTTCGTCAAGGGCGTCGGGCTCGTCGTCGACGAGCCCAGCGTCGCCGCCGTCAACACCCGTACCGGAGCGCTGATCGCCGTCGGCGCGCTCGCCGAGAAGATGACCGGCCGCACCCCCGACTACATCCGGGTCGTGCGCCCGGTCTCGGGCGGCACGGTCGTCGACATCGAGATGGCGCAGCGGATGCTCCGTCACCTCCTCGGCGAGAAGCTGCGCAGACAGCTGCGCCGCAAGCCCCGGCTGCGCGCGGCCGCCTGCACCCCGCACGACAGCGACCCGCTCGCGCAGCGCGCCGCCGTGGAGACCCTCGTCGGTCTCGGGGCGCGCCGGGTCGAGCTGGTCGACACCCTGATCGCGGCGGCCGTGGGCTGCGGGCTTCCCGTCGAGCAGCCGACCGCGACCATGATCCTGGTGTGCGGGGCGGCGACCACGCAGGTCGCGGTGCTCTCGCTCGGCGCGATCGTCACGGCGGAGCGGATGCCTGTCGGCGGCGACGCCATCGACCACGCCGTCATCCAGCACCTGCGCCACCACCACGAGCTGATGCTGCCGAGCCAGTCGGTGCGCCCGCTGCAACTGGCCCTCAGCGGGAACGGCCTGACGGCGCAGGGGCCCGCCTGGACGGAGATCCACGGCCGGGACGTCGCCACGGGCCTGGCGCGTTCGGTGACCGTCGACACCGCCGCCGTACGGGACGCGATCCACACCCCGCTGACGGCGGTCCTCGACGGCATCGGGAAGGTGCTGCGGGACTGCCCGCCGGACCTCGTGGCCGACCTCGCGGACCGCGGGATCATGATGGTCGGCGGCAGCGCCCTGCTGCCGGGCCTCGACCAGATGCTGCGGGAGGCGACCGGGATGCCGGTGCACATCGCCGAACGGCCGGACGTGTGCGCGGTCCTGGGGCTGGGCGCGATGCTGGAGGGCAAGGTCCAGCCGATGGTCCTGGACCCGCTGGCGGAGCGGGACCCGCTCGCCGACGAGGACTGAACCATCCGGAACCGGGTGATTCGTACGACGATGAGACCATGACACTCATGGACGAAGGCGCCGGGGCCGCGGACACGGACGAGGACTCCCCCCGCCTGCCCATGCTGCTCGAAGCGGTCCTCGGCGTCGGCACGGACCTCGAACTCCGCACCACCCTCCAGCACATCGTGGACTCCGCGACCGAGCTGACCGGAGCCCGCTACGGGGCGCTCGGGGTCGTCGACCCCGAGCGCCACCGCCTCACCGAGCTCTTCACCTCCGGCATGACCGACGAGGAGCGGCGGCGGATCGGCCGCCTCCCCGACGGCCGCACCGGACTGCTCGGCGTCCTCGTCCGGGACCCGCGGCCGCTGCGGCTCGACGACCTGACGGCCGACCCGCGCTCCTCAGGCGTGCCCGAGGGCCACCCGGAGATGCACGGCTTCCTCGGCGTCCCGATCCGGGTCCACACCGAGGTCTTCGGCAACCTGTACCTCACCGACAAGCGCGGGGGCCCCTTCACCGAGGAGGACCTCGCCCTCCTCCGGGTCCTCGCCTCCCAGGCGGGGATCGCCATCGGCAACGCCCGGCTGTACGAGACGGCCCGGCAGCGGGAGCGCTGGATCGAGGGCGCGGCCGCGGTGACCACGGCCCTGCTCACCGGCGCCACCGCCGAGAACGCCCTGACGACCGTCGCCGAGCAGGCCCGCATCCTCGCCGGCGCCTCGGCCGGCGTGGTCCTCCAGCCCACCGGGGAGGGCGGGATGGAGATCGTCGCCGCCTCCACCACGGACGACCCGGGCGACCTGGTCGGCACGACGATCGCGCCCGGCTCCCCGGTCCTCGTCCAACTCCTCGGCGGGGAGCCCGTCTTCGTGGAGGACTCGGCGACCGACCCCCGGATGACCACCCACGTCCGGTCCCGTTTCGGCCCGTCGATGATGCTGCCGCTGCAGAGCGGCGGGAAGCTCATCGGCACCCTCGCCCTGCCCCGGCGGCGCGGCGGCCGGCCGTACTCGGCGGTGGACCGGCTGCTCGCCTCGCAGTTCGCCTCGCAGGCGGCGCTCGCCCTGGTCCTCGCGGACGCGCGGCACGACCGGGAGCGGCTCGCCGTCTTCGAGGACCGCGACCGGATCGCGCGGGACCTGCACGACCTGGTGGTGCAGCGGCTGTTCGCCACCGAGATGATGCTGGAGTCGACGCGGCGGCGGGCGGGCGGCTCCTCCGACGAGGACGAACTGCTCGGCCGGGCCGTGGACGAACTGGACTCGACGATCCAGGAGGTCCGGACGACCATCTTCGCCCTCCAGCAGCCGCCGGCGGACGCGCCGGCCTCCTTCCGGGGGCGGGTGCTGCGCGAGACCGGCGGGGCCGCGGTCCCGCTCGGCTTCCAGCCGTCCGTGCACTTCTCCGGCGCGGTCGACACGCTCGTCGACGAGGAGACGGCGGACCGGCTCCTCGCCGCGCTGCGCGGGGCGCTCGCCGCGGCGCACCGGCGGCCGGGCGTCGGCGCGATCACGGTCGAGGTGTCGGCCGGGAACGACGGCGCCCGGCTGCGCGTCGAGGACGACGGCACGCCTCCGACCACGGTGACCTGGCCCTGAACGACGCCCGTACGGCCCAGTCCGGCGCGCCGGGCCCCTCCCCCGGATCTTGACTGGAGGGGTGACCACCGAGACCGAGTCCCCCACAGCGGCGGCCTACCGCAACCTGGTGACGGCCACCATCGGCTTCACGCTCACCTTCTGGGCGTGGGACCTCATCGCGCCGATCGCGAGCTGGTACGGCGACCGGCTCGGCCTCAGCTCCTTCCAGCAGTCCCTGCTCGTCGCGGTACCCGTCCTGGTCGGCTCGGTCGGCCGCATCCCGGCCGGGGCGCTGACCGACAAGTACGGGGCGAAGCTGATGTTCCCGCTGGTCTCGGCGCTGACGATCGTTCCGGTGCTGCTCCTGGTCGTCGTCAAGGACAGTTACGGTCTGCTGCTGGTCGTCGGCTTCCTCCTCGGCCTCGGCGGCACGACGTTCGCCATCGGCATCCCGCTCGTCAACTCCTGGTTCCCGCCCGCCAAGCGCGGGCTCGCGCTCGGGGTGTTCGGCATGGGCATGGGCGGAGTCGCGCTCTCCGGCTACTTCACGCCCCGGATCGCCGAGCACGGCGAGAACCTGCCGTTCCTCGTGGTCGCGATCGCGCTGGCGGCGTACGCGGTGCTCGCGGCGTTCCTCATCACGGACCGCCCCGACCGCCCGGTCCCCACCGCCTCCCTGGCCGCCCGCCTGGGCTCGGCGGCACGGCTGCGGGTGACGTGGGAACTGTCGGCGCTGTACGCGATCGGGTTCGGCGGCATCGTCGCGTTCGGCGTCTACCTGCCGACGTACCTGAAGACCTGGTACGAACTCGGCCCGACGGACGCGGGCACCAAGGCGGCGGGCTTCGCGCTGGTGACGGTGGTGTTCCGGCCGATCGGCGGCTGGCTCTCGGACCGGGTCCACCCGGCGCTCGTCACGGCCGTCGCCCTCGGGGTCGTCGCCCTCCTCGCCATCGTCCAGGCCTTCGACCCGCCCCTGAACCCCGGCGGCACCGTCGCCCTCCTCGTCATGGCCGCCGGGCTCGGCACGGCGAGCGGCTCCGTCTTCGCCCTGGTCTCCCAGGTCACCCCGCAGGCCAAGGTCGGCAGCGTGACCGGCATCGTCGGCGCGACGGGCGGACTCGGCGGGTTCCTGCCGCCGCTGGTGATGGGCGCGATCTACAGCGCGAAGGGGTCGTACTCGATCGGCTTCATGCTGCTGTCGGACCTGGCGCTGGCGGGGTGTGTGTACGCGTACGGGCGGATGCGGGGGATCCGCCCGGACGACGAGACGCCGGACCCCCACCGGACGAAGGTGCCGGCCACCAGCTCCTGACCCTCACCGGACGAAGGCGCCGGCCACCCGCTCCTGACCCCCAGCACTCTCCGGGCCGACACCCCCACCCGCACGAGCCCGCACCCCGCGGGTCGGCACCTCGGCCCGCGCGGGCCGCACCCTGCGGGGCGGTGCCCCCTGCCCGTGTGGGCCGCGCCCGCCTGGGCGGCTCCCACCCGCCGTTGGGCCGCGCCCTGCGGGGCGGCTCCCCGCTGCCCGTGTGGGCAGTCGTCCCGCTGGGGCGGGACGGGTGGGCACACGGGACGGCGCCCTTCAGCGGCGCCTCCGCGTCCCGCGCCTGG
>NZ_JBITXP010000012.1:0-225074 GCF_044544765.1 Streptomyces sp. NPDC053513 | reverse complement strand
ACCGCCGCCGCGAACGGGGCGATCTTCGCCTCCGCGAGGGCACGCACCGACTCCCGGAGCATGTCGTGCTCCTCCGAGGGCCGATACAGGTCGAAATCAGTCGAACCCGCCACGCTCATTCACTCCCACGCTTGCTAACTACCGTTAAGTAACCCAAATGGTAGGGCGTGACCGGGCCCCGGACCAGGGCCCGACTATGCTCGGGCAGGCATTCCGCCCGACGTTCCCTGGAGACCCGCATGGCCCTCAAGATCACCGTGATCGGCACCGGCTACCTCGGCGCCACCCACGCCGCGGCCATGGCGGAGCTGGGCTTCGAGGTGCTCGGCCTGGACGTCGTCCCCGAGAAGATCGAGATGCTGTCCGCCGGACGCGTCCCGATGTACGAGCCCGGCCTGGAGGAGCTGCTCGCGAAGCACGTGGCCGGCATCGAGGGGTCGAGCGGCCGGCTGCGCTTCACCACCTCCTGGGAGGAGGTCGGCGCCTTCGGCGACGTGCACTTCGTCTGCGTGAACACCCCGCAGAAGCACGGCGAGTACGCCTGTGACATGAGCTACGTCGACGCCGCCTTCGCCTCCCTCGCCGGCGTCGTCCGCGACGGGGCCCTGGTCGTCGGCAAGTCGACCGTGCCGGTCGGCTCGGCCGAGCGCCTCGCCGCCCTGCTGCCCGAGGGCGTCGACCTCGCCTGGAACCCCGAGTTCCTGCGGGAGGGCTTCGCCGTCCAGGACACCCTGCACCCGGACCGGATCGTGATCGGCGTGCACGGCTCCGGCGAGCGGGCCGAGAAGACGCTCCGCGAGGTGTACGCGGTCCCCGTCGGCGAGGGCTCGCCGTTCGTGGTGACCGACTTCCCGACGGCCGAGCTCGTGAAGACGGCCGCCAACTCCTTCCTGGCCACGAAGATCTCCTTCATCAACGCGATGGCGGAGGTCTGCGAGGCCGCCGGCGGCGACGTCGCCAAGCTCGCGGAGGCCATCGGCCACGACGACCGGATCGGCGCCAAGTTCCTGCGCGCCGGCATCGGCTTCGGCGGCGGCTGCCTCCCCAAGGACATCCGGGCCTTCATGGCCCGCGCGGGCGAGCTGGGCGCCGACCAGGCCCTGACCTTCCTCCGCGAGATCGACTCGATCAACATGCGGCGGCGCGGTCAGATGGTCGAGATGGCCCGCGAGGCCCTCGGCGGCTCCACCTTCCTGGGCCGCCGGGTCGCCGTGCTCGGCGCCACCTTCAAGCCGGACTCGGACGACGTCCGCGACTCCCCCGCCCTGAACGTGGCCGGTCAGATACACCTCCAGGGCGGTCAGGTGACCGTCTACGACCCGAAGGGCATGGAGAACGCCCGCCGCGTCTTCCCGACCCTCGGCTACGCCTCCTCCGCCCTGGAGGCGGTGCGCGGGGCGGACGTGGTGCTGCACCTGACCGAGTGGCGCGAGTTCCGCGAGCTCGACCCGGCGGAGCTGGCCGGGGTCGTCTCGACGCGGGTGGTCCTCGACGGCCGCAACGCCCTCGACGGGGAGCGGTGGCGGGCGGCCGGCTGGACGTACCGGGCGATGGGCCGCCCGACCGCCTGACGGACGGGACGAGGAGGGGGCGCACCGCCGGGCGGTGCGCCCCCCTCCCGTACGCCTCAGGCCGCCGCCCGCCTGATCCGGTTCGTCCGGGAGAGGAACTCCGTCTCCCGCAGCGCCCGGCTGGCGTTGGCGTGGGCGAGGCCGACCAGTTCCTGCGCGGTCCAGCCCCGGCGGAGCAGCTCGGCGAAGAGCGGCACGTAGCCGACGGCCGGGGCGGTGGTGCCGGAGACGCCGACGCACTGCGGGCCCGCCCCCTCCCGTACCCGGTCGAGGGCGTCGGCGGTGGCCGCCGAGTCCTCGGTGACGGTGACCATGAGGACGGCGCCGTTCCCGCCGAGGAGACGCAGGACGTCGTCCGGCAGGGCCTCCGGGGCCGCCCTGGTCAGCAGGGCGGGGGCGCGGGTGACCGCGAGGGCGCTGCGGACCGTGTTCGGGTCGGCGCCGGAGAGGTCCACGGCCAGGCCGATGCGGTTCATCTCCCGTACGGCGTCGCGGGCGAAGCGGTCGAAGCAGGTGAGGCTCACGGCCCGGACGCCCAGGGCGTGGTAGGCCCGCAGGGTGGCGGCCGAGCCGCCGAGCGCCGTCCAGCCCACCGGGCCGAGCAGGGCGGCGACGCGGCCGCAGTTGCGGGCGTCGGCCAGCTCGGAGGAGGTGTACGCGAGGCGCAGGTCCTCGGGGCAGGTGGCGACGAGGGCGCGGACGGAGTCGATACGCCGCAGGGTCCCGACGACGCCCTCGTCCGCCTCGACGTGCAGGGACCAGAGCTGGGCCCCGGTCTCGCGGGCGCGGACGGGCGGCAGGTCCTCGGGGTCGAGGGACTCGGGGAGCTCGGTGTGCCCCTCGGTGACGGGCTGGGCGGCCAGCAGGGCGCGGGCCCGGGCCGTCTCGTCGAGCGGCGGGGAAGCCGCCCCGTCGAGCGGCGGGGACGGGTCCGGGGGCGTGGTCACGCCGGCGGCGGGAGGGACGGTGGAGAGGGTGGGATGGTCGTCTAGCAGTTCCGCCATGGTGCGACTCCGGACTCGGCGATGCAGTACCGCCCCGCCGAGCGCGGCGGGGCAGCACCGTCCACCGTGCCACCGGCCCCCTCGGGGGGCTCGGTGGGCTGGACCGTCCGGGTGAGGGGCCGGGGCCTGCCCGGCCCCGGTCCCGTCGGACGGGCCTACGGCGCGTCGAGCGTCTCGATCGTCGCGTTCGACGGGGCCGTGCGGGCCTTCAGGTCGCGGGAGACCGCTTCCGCGTCCCGCAGGGCGCGGACCGCGTTGGACCAGGTCAGCTTGGCCAGGTCCGGGCGGGACCAGCCGCGGTGCAGGAGCTCCGCGATCAGGTTCGGGTAGCCGGCGACGTCGTCGAGGCCGGCCGGGGTGAAGGCCGTGCCGTCGTAGTCGCCGCCGATGCCGATGTGGTCGATGCCGGCGGCCTCGCGCATGTGGTCGAGGTGGTCGGCGACCGTGGCGGCGGTGGCGATCGGGCGGGGGTTCGCCTCCTCGAAGGCGCGGTGCAGCCGCATCGCCTCGGCGGTGGTGTCGAGGTGGTCGAAGCCGTGCGCCCGGAGGTTGTCGTCCGCCCGCGCGGTCCACTCGACGGCCGCGGGGAGGATGAACTTGGGCACGAAGGTGGCCATCGCGACGCCGCCGTTCGCGGGCAGCCGCTCCAGGACGTCGTCCGGGACGTTCCGCGGGTGGTCGCAGACCGCGCGGGCCGAGGAGTGCGAGAAGATCACCGGCGCCGCCGTGGCGTCGAGGGCGTCCCGCATCGTCGTCGCGGCGACGTGCGAGAGGTCGACGAGCATGCCGGAGCGGTTCATCTCGCGGACGACCTGCCGGCCGAAGGCGGAGAGCCCGCCGACGCCGGGCTCGTCGGTCGCCGAGTCCGCCCAGTCGTTGTTGTCGTTGTGCGTGAGCGTCATGTAGCGCACGCCGAGGGCGTGCAGCGCGCGCAGGGTGGCGAGGGAGTTGTTGATCGAGTGGCCGCCCTCGGCGCCCTTGAGGGAGGCGATGCGGCCCTGCTTCCGGGCCGCCTCCATGTCGTCCGCCGTGAGGGCGGGGGCGAGGTCCGCGGCGTACCGGTCGAGGAGCTGGTCGACGACGTCGATCTGCTCCAGGGTCGCGCTGACCGCGTCGTCCCCGGCCAGCCGGCAGGGCACGTACACCGACCAGAACTGGGCGCCGACGCCGCCGGCCCGCAGCCGGGCGAGGTCGGTGTGGAGCGCGCCGGTCTGGTCCGCGCCGATGTCCATCCGGTCCAGGTCGTAGCGCACGTGCTCGCGCAGCGCCCACGGGAGGTCGTTGTGGCCGTCGACGACGGGGTGGCCCGCGAGCAGCTCGCGGGCCTCCTCCAGACGGTCGGCCGCGCTCACCTGGCGAAGCCGAAGGACTCCGCGCCCTCGACCTTGGCCCGCAGACGCTTGCCCTTCTCGGTGGCCTGGTCGTTGAGCTCCTGCTGGAACTCGGTCATCCGGGCGAGCAGCTCGGGGTCGTGCGCGGCGAGCATCCGGACCGCGAGCAGGCCCGCGTTGCGCGCGCCGGCGACGGAGACCGTGGCGACGGGGACGCCGGCCGGCATCTGCACGATGGAGAGCAGCGAGTCCATGCCGTCGAGGTACTTCAGCGGCACCGGCACGCCGATGACGGGCAGCGGGGTGACGGAGGCGAGCATGCCCGGGAGGTGGGCGGCGCCGCCGGCGCCCGCGATGATCGCCTTGAGCCCGCGGCCCGCGGCCTCCTCGCCGTACGCGATCATCTCGCGCGGCATCCGGTGCGCGGAGACGACGTCGACCTCGTACGGGATCTCGAACTCGTCCAGGGCCTGCGCCGCGGCCTCCATCACGGGCCAGTCGGAGTCGGACCCCATGACGATGCCAATGAGCGGATTACTCAACGATCGTTCCTCGCAGATAGCCGGCGGCGTGACGGGCGCGCTCCAGCACGTCGTCGAGGTCGTCGCCGTAGGTGTTGACGTGGCCCACCTTGCGACCGGGCTTCACGTCCTTGCCGTACATGTGGATCTTGAGCTGCGGGTCCCTGGCCATGCAGTGCAGGTACGCGGAGTACATGTCCGGGTAGTCGCCGCCCAGGACATTGCACATCACGGTCCACGGCGCGCGCGGGCGCGGATCGCCGAGGGGCAGGTCGAGAACCGCCCGGACGTGGTTGGCGAACTGCGAGGTGATCGCCCCGTCCTGGGTCCAGTGGCCGGAGTTGTGCGGGCGCATCGCCAGTTCGTTGACGAGGATGCGGCCGTCCTTGGTCTGGAACAGCTCGACGGCGAGGTGGCCGACGACGCCCAGCTCCTTGGCGATCCGGAGGGCCAGCTCCTGCGCCTGCCCCGCGAGCTCCTCGTCGAGGCCGGGCGCGGGCGCGATGACCGTGTCGCAGACGCCGTCGACCTGGCGGGACTCGACGACGGGGTAGGCGACGGCCTGGCCGTGCGGGGAGCGGACGATGTTCGCCGCGAGCTCGCGGACGAAGTCGACCTTCTCCTCGGCGAGGACCGGGACCCCGGCGCGGAAGGGGTCGTGGGCGTCCTCGGGCGTGCGGACGAACCAGACGCCCTTGCCGTCGTAACCGCCGCGCACGGTCTTCAGGATGATCGGGAAGCCGCCGACCTCGGCCGCGAAGGCCGCGGCGTCGGCCGGATCGGCGACGATGCGGTGCCGGGGGCTGGGCGCGCCGATCTCGTCGAGCTTCGCGCGCATCACCCCCTTGTCCTGCGCGTGCACGAGGGCCTCGCGGCCGGGGCGGATGACGACGCCGTCCGCCTCCAGGGCCGCCAGGTGCTCCGCGGGCACGTGCTCGTGATCGAAGGTGATCACGTCGCAGCCGCGCGCGAAGTCACGCAGCGTGTCCAGGTCGCGGTAGTCGCCGAGGACGACCTCGCTCACCACCTGGGCCGCGGAGTCCTGCGGGGTGTCGCTGAGGAGCTTGAACTTGATGCCGAGGGGGATACCCGCCTCGTGGGTCATACGGGCGAGCTGCCCGCCTCCGACCATGCCTACTACGGGGAACGTCACCCTCTTAGGGTATCCGCACCATCGGGGAACACTCGTCCGGCTGTGCTTTGGCACAACGTCCAGGGGGTAGGAGAGGCCTGGGAAACGGGTTGTCCACAGCTTTGCGAGCTACCCGGGCGGGTGACAGGGGCCCTGGTTAGCATGGATGGGTTGACGTCGCCCGGACGTCATCCGGACGGACGGACACAGCGATCACCATGAGTGAACCCGGCGCACTGCGTATGCGACTCGAGGGGCTCGTCCGCGAGGTCGCCAAGTTCGGAGCCGTGGGGGCCGTCGGCGTCCTGGTCGACCTCGGCGTCTTCAACCTCGTCCGTCACTTCTCGGAGCTTCCGGTCGTGCGGGCGAGCATCGTCGCCACCGTGGTGGCGATCGTGTTCAACTACCTCGGCTTCCGGTACTTCACCTACCGGGACCGGGACAAGAGCAGCCGCACCAAGGAGCTGGCGCTCTTCCTCCTCTTCAGCCTGGTCGGCCTGGTGATCCAGAACGGTCTGCTGTACGCGGCGACGTACGGCTTCGGCTGGGACACCCCGCTGCAGAGCAACTTCTTCAAGTTCTTCGGCATCGGCGTCGCGACCCTGTTCCGCTTCTGGTCGTACCGCACGTGGGTGTTCCGCGCGCTGCCGGCGAAGGAGGCCGTGCAGACCGCCGAATCGTTCCTGGACAAGGCCCCCCGGCAGGCCGTCCGCAGGCAGCCCGACCACGTCTGAGTCCGACCGGGCCTTCCGGCGGGGGCCTACCGCACGGGGCGCTCCTGCGGCTCCGCCGTGACGCTTCTGACCTCGCGGCTCAGGAAGAGCGCGAAGACCGGCGGCTGCTGCTGGAGCAGCTCCAGACGGCCGCCGTCCGCCTCCGCCAGGTCCCGGGCCACCGCCAGGCCGATCCCCGTCGAGCTCCGCCCGCTCACCGCCCGTTCGAAGATCCGCGCGCCGAGGTCGGCGGGGACGCCCGGGCCCTCGTCGGTGACCTCGATCACCGACTGGTTGCCGGTGACGCGGGTGCGCAGGGCGACCGTGCCGCCGCCGTGCATGAGCGAGTTCTCGATCAGCGCGGCGAGGACCTGGGCGACCGCGCCCGGGGTGCCGACCGCCCGCATGCCCTGCTTGCCGGAGTGCACGATGGCCCGTCCCGCGCTGCGGTAGGCCGGGCGCCACTCCTCGATCTGCTGCTTGACGACCTCGTCGAGGTCGAAGGCGACGGCGGAGCCGGTGCGCGGGTCCCGGGCGTTGGTGAGGAGCCGCTCGACGACGTCGGTGAGCCGCTCGACCTGCGTGAGCGCGATCGTCGCCTCCTCCCTGACCGTGCCGAGGTCGTCGGCCATGGAGACCTCCTCCAGGCGCATGGAGAGCGCGGTGAGGGGCGTGCGGAGCTGGTGGGAGGCGTCGGCGGCGAGCCGGCGCTCGGCGGTGAGCATCCGGGCGATGCGCTCGGCGGAGGCGTCGAGGACGTCCGCGACCCGGTCCAGCTCGGGCACCCCGTACCGCTTGTGCCGGGGCCGCGGGTCGCCGGAGCCGAGCCGCTCGGCGGTCTCGGCGAGGTCCGTGAGCGGGGACGCCAGCTTGTTCGCCTGCCGCACGGCGAGGAGGACGGCGGCGACGACCGCGAGCAGGGCCACCGCGCCGATGATCAGCAGGGTGCGGCCGACCTCGGCGGTCACCGCCGAGCGGGACTCCTCGACGACCACGGTCTCGCCGCGCTCGCCGCGGGCGGTGCCCCGGATGACCTCGCCGTCGGGACGGGTGCCGATCTCGATGGCGTCGCGGCCGGGGATGCCGATCCGGGCGTACCGCTTGGCGCCGCCCTGCTCGGCGAGGATGTCCGGGTTGACCGGCTCGCCGCCGATGAGCCGGCTGTCGACGATGGAGACGAGCCTCAGCGCCTCCGAGTCCACCCGCTCCTGGGCGCTGCTGGAGATCGTGCGGGTCTCGACGGCGACCAGGGAGACGCCGAAGACCGCGATGACGACGAGGACGACGGCGAGGGTGGAGTTGATCAGGCGGCGGCGCACGGGCCCTCCGGGGGCGGGGTCGGGGAGGGCGGGCTAACTCTTCTCGAAGCGGAAGCCGACTCCTCGGACCGTGGCGATGTAGCGGGGGTTCGCCGCGTCGTCGCCGAGCTTCTTGCGCAGCCAGGAGATGTGCATGTCGAGGGTCTTGGTGGAGGACCACCAGGTGGTGTCCCAGACCTCGCGCATCAGCTGGTCGCGGGTGACGACCCGGCCGGCGTCCCGGACCAGGACGCGGAGGAGGTCGAACTCCTTCGCGGTGAGCTGGAGCTCCTCGTCGCCCATCCAGGCCCGGTGCGACTCGACGTCGATCCGGACGCCGTGGGTCGCGGGGGCGACGGCGGGCTCGGTGGAGCCGCGCCGGAGCAGGGCCCGGACGCGGGCGAGGAGCTCGGCGAGCCGGAAGGGCTTGGTGACGTAGTCGTCGGCGCCCGCGTCGAGCCCGACGACGGTGTCGACCTCGTCCGCGCGGGCGGTGAGGACCAGGATCGGGACCGTGTGGCCCTCGGCGCGCAGCCGGCGGGCGACCTCCAGGCCGTCCATGCCGGGCAGGCCCAGGTCGAGCACGACCAGGTCGACCCCGCCCTGGAGGCCGGCGTCGAGGGCGGTGGGGCCGTCCTCGCGGACCTCGACCTCGTACCCCTCTCTCCGCAGGGCGCGGGCCAGCGGTTCCGAGATGGATGCGTCGTCCTCGGCGAGCAGTACACGGGTCATGGGGTGATGGTAGTCCGCACGGCGCCCGGGCCGGGGCGGGATCCACCGGGCCCGAACGACCCCTGGGGATCTTGTGGGCATCCAGCAGATGACCTTCGAAAGATCGCGTACGGTTCCCTGGTCACCTGTGATCCATCTCTCAAGTCCTTCCATATCCGACCCTGTCGTGTCGTATGGTGGCGATACGTCAGTAGCGGTAATCGGGGACCTTTGGCCAGCTTCGCGCGCCAAGGTCCTCTTTCTGCGTAGGGTCGGCGCGGCCGAGCCTGGAGACGGTGAATGACCTGTGGGCCGGGTCCCTGGACGTGTACACGCGTCTGTCGGGGCGTGGATCCCGGTGGAGTCACTCGACCCCGCCGGTGCCGGCCTCCCCCACCGGGCGCATCACGCTCACAAGGCGTGCGTCCCGACAGAGCAAGGATCGACATGGCGTCCAGCCTGACGACGGCTTCGAACGGAACCTCTGGTTCCGGGAAGACGTTCTTCGGCCACCCCCGTGGTCTGGCCACCCTCTTCATGACCGAGATGTGGGAGCGCTTCTCCTACTACGGCATGCGGGCCCTTCTCGTTCTGTACCTGGTCTCCGGCGGCGCGGACGCGGCGACCGGCAGCCAGGGTGGCGGCCTCGCCATGACGGCGGCCACGTCGACGGCCATCTACTCGGTGTACGTCTCGATGGTCTACCTGATGGCCATGCCCGGCGGCTGGTTCGGCGACCGCGTCTGGGGCGCCCGCAAGACCGTCACCATCGCCGGTTTCGTGATCATGGCCGGTCACGCCTCGCTGGCCATCCCCGGTCAGGCGATGTTCTTCGTCGGCCTGGCGCTGGTCGCCGCCGGCTCCGGTCTGCTCAAGGCCAACATCTCCACGATGGTCGGCCACCTCTACGACGGCCCGGACGACCCGCGCCGTGACGGCGGCTTCACGCTCTTCTACGTCGGCATCAACCTCGGCGCCTTCCTCGCCCCGCTGGTCATCGGCACCGTCGGCGAGAACTACAACTGGCACCTGGGCTTCCTGCTCGCGGCCGTCGGCATGGCCCTGGGCCTGGGCCAGTTCCTGTACGGCAGCCGCCACCTGAACGAGAAGAGCAGCGTCGTCCCGAACCCGCTCGACGCCGCGGAGCGCAAGGCGATCCTGGTGAAGGTGTGCCTCACGGTCGTCGCCGTCGCCGTCTTCTACGGCATCGTCGTCGCCGCCGGCGTGTACACCCTGAACTGGGCGCTGGTTCCGATCACCCTCGCCGGCCTGATCATCCCGATCGCCGTGATCGTCCGCATCAAGCGCGACAAGGACCTGACCCAGACCGAGCAGTCGAAGGTCTCCGGTTACATCTGGTTCTTCGTGGCCGCGGCCGTCTTCTGGATGATCTACGACCAGGGCGGCTCGACCCTGTCCCTCTTCGCGGACAGCAAGACCGCCGACCACATCGGTCCGCTCAGCTTCCCGGCCACCTGGTTCCAGTCGCTGAACCCGCTGTTCGTCATGGCGCTGGCCCCGGTCTTCGCCTGGCTGTGGCTGTGGCTCGCCCGCCGCAACCAGGAGCCGAGCACGATCGTGAAGTTCTCGCTGGGCCTCCTCGGCATCGGCATCTCGTTCTTCGTGTTCCTCGCCCCGATCGGCCTGGCCGGCGACGGCAAGGTCAGCCCGATGTGGCTGGTCGGCATCTACATGATCCAGACCATCGCCGAGCTGTGCCTGTCCCCGGTCGGCCTGTCGCTGACCACGAAGATGGCCCCGCAGAAGTACGCCTCGCAGATGCTGGGCGTCTTCTTCCTCGCCGTCACCGCCGGCGACTGCACCACGGGTCTGCTCTCCCTCGCGGGCGTGGACCTGAACGGCACGGGCATCATCGCCCTGGAGGCGGCGGCCGCCACCCTCGCCGCCTTCGCGATCTTCATGTACCGCAAGAAGGTCCGGGCGCTCATGGGCGACGTCCACTGACGTCACCCGCCCGCACGGAGGGCCCGTCGCACCGCACCGGTGCGACGGGCCCTCCGTCGTTCCTCACCGCCTGAGGCGCGCCCAGGGAGTGAAGGTGAAGACCGCGCCGCCGACGAGGACGATCGTGCCCGCGACGAGGGCGAGGGCGCGCAGGGCGCCGTCGTTCTCGGCGCCGGTGTGGGCGAGGCTGCCGCCGTCGGAGCCGCCGGACCCGGAGCCCGAGGCGGCGCTCGTGCCCGTCCCGCCGTCGGAGCCGCCGGAGGCGCCGCCGGCCTGCTTGCTGGTGTCCAGCGTCAGGGAGGCCTGGACGGCGCCCTTGACCTGGCAGGGGATGACGATCGGCGAGCCGCCGAGCGAGACGCTGATGGTGAGCGCCCCGGGGCTGAGGGTGGACCTGCCCGTCGCCCCCGGCGTGTAGGTGCCCTTCATGTCGGACAGGTCGACCGGCTTGCCCGCTTCGAGGGGGGCGGCGTTGGCGGGGCCGGTGACCTTCACCGTTCCGCTGTCGGCGCCGCCGAGCGCGACCGCCATGGACGGCTTGAGGGCGCCGGCGGGCAGGGCCGCCGGGCTGTTCATGACGCCCTTGGCGGTCTTGACCGTGAGGTCGTAGCCGTTGCCGTTCTTCCTGGCGTCGATCGTCACCTTGGAGGCGATCGAGGCGGGGCCGGGGGGCTGGCAGGAGAACTGGACCGCGACCTGCTTGCCGGGGAAGTCGGTCCGCCCGCCGGAGCCGCCGGAGCTTCCACCGGTGTCGCCTCCGGTGGCGGTGGCGCCACCCGCCGTCGAACCCGTACCGCCGGACGCCGAACCCGTACCACCGGACGTGGTGGTCGTACCGCCCGACGTGGTGGTCGAGCCGCCGGACGTCGTCGTACCGCCCGAGGTGGTCGTACCGCCCGAGGTCGAGGAGCCGCCCGAGGTCGTCGAACCACCGGACGTGGTGGTGCCGCCCGACGTCGTCGTACCGCCGCCGGAGGTCGAGGAGCCGTCCGTGACCTTGATCGTCGCGCCGACCGGCACCGTCTCCTTCGGGGAGCACTTGGTGTCCGTCGACAGGGGCTTGGAGACGTTGATCGTGTACTTGCCGGGCGTCAGCGTGATCTCGCCCGCCTTGTCCAGCTTCAGCTTCCCCTTCATGTCGGGCAGGACCATCGGGCTGTTCTTGGGGATCGGCGGGTTCTGCCGCGGCCCCTCCATCGCGACGGTGCCGCTCCCCGCGCCGCCCACCGTGAGGACGCCGGTCGGCTTCACGGTGTCCTTGTCGAGGTCGAGCACGTCGGGGTTCTTCGAGGCGGCCTGGACCGTCTTCCAGACGATCTCGACCTCGTCGCCGACCTTGGCCTCCGCCGGCGCGGTGATCAGCACCTTCGTCGTGCCCTGCACGGGCGGAAGGCCCGAGATCGACGGCGGGACGCACTCCGTCGCGTAACCCACCTCGGCGGCCTGGGCGGGACCGGCGGCGTACAGGATCCCCGCGCCGCCGAGCATCAGCGCGACTCCGGCCGCGCTCATCCTCCGTTGCGTACTCACACCTGTCCCTTCGTCGTCGGGCTGCTGCTCTCTGGCGCTGACGGTGCGGAGTCAGGGCTGAACCACGGCAGGGCCGCGGTCGTCTCCCCGTCCCCCGGTGCGGGGGCGGAAGCGGGTGTACGGGCCGGGGCGCGGCGCCGCGGGCGCGGCCCCGTCCGGGCCCGGGGGCCCGGGGCCCGGCCGGCCCCGGAAGCGGGCCGCGCGCGGTCGACCACGGCCATGCCGATCCGGAACAGCGCGGCGGGCACCACGACGGCGAGGAGCACCCAGAAGAGGGTCACGCCCCAGGGCCTGCCGACGCCCCAGGGCTGCTCGACGAGGACCTTGCCCCCGTACTTCACGGAGACCTGGTAGTCGCCGTGCGCGCCGGCGGTGAGCTCGGCGGGGAGGCGGATCAGGGCCTTCTCGCCGGGGGCGACGGTGCCGCGCCACTGGCGTTCCTCGTACTGCGGGGCGAAGACGCCGTGGCTGGTGCCGACCTGGAAGACGGGATCCTTGACGGGGGCCGGGCCGAGGTTGCCGACGGTGAAGACGACCTCGCGGCGCGGGGGCGCCCCGAACCAGACGAGGAGGCCGCTGGAGCCGTCGAGCCGGACGGCGGCGAGGACGGCGAGGCGGCCGTCGCCGGAGGGCTCCGGGAGCGGGGCGGTGCGGTGGCCGGCGACCGTGAACTCCTTGTCGACGGCGTCCTGTTGTCCGGTGACCCCGGCGACGTGCACCACGCAGGGGCAGGGCTTGGGCGGTTCGGCGACGGGGAGCTTCGTGCTGAACGCGCCCCTGGCGTCGACGGTGGCGGCCCGGCCCTCGGCGTTGGCGCAGGAGTTGGTGCCGCCGATGACGCCCTTGCCGGGGGCGCCCTGGCCGCAGATCAGGAGCATGAGCAGCGCGCCGGGTTTCCAGCCGCTGCCGCTGACGGTGATCTCGCCGCCCTTGCCGCCCTCCGCCTCGGAGAGCTCGACCACCGGTCCCGGGGCCGCCGTCGCCGCGGGGGCGGTGGGCAGCAGGACGAGGGCGAGGGCGGTGAGGAGGGCGGCGGCCGTACGGATCGTCCTCATGGTGCCTCCGGCGCCGGCTGGGTACGGGACTTTCCGCGCCGTCGCACCGCGTATCCGGCTCCGGCCGCCGCCGCGACGAGCAGTCCGGCCGCTGCCGACAGCGCCGGGCCCGAGGCGAAGGCGGCCTCGGCGCGGGCGGTGGCGGGGGCGGCGCCCGGTGCGGTGGCCGTCAGCCGGACGGTGACGGAGTCGAGGGCGGGCGGGTCGGGCCAGGGTTCGGTCCGGGTGGCCCGCTCGCCGGGGCGCAGGGTGAGCGGCAGGGGTCGGTCCGGCCGGTCGAGGAGGGTGCCGAGGAGGCCCTCGGCACGGACCGCGAGGCGTGGGGCGAGGACCGTGGTGCCGCGGTTGACCAGGGTGTAGCGGAGGTCGCCGGTGGCCCCGTCGACGTGGACGTCCTCGACGGTGAGCGCGGCGAGGCGCGGTCCGCTGACCCGTAGCCGCAGGTCGACGCGGACCTCCCGGTCGGCGGCCGCGGCCCGGACGGTGCCGCGGTGTTCGCCGGGCGGGGTGTCCGCGGTGACGGTCACGGCGAAGGGCACGTCGGCCCGGGTCCTGGCGGGCACGCGCACGGTGCGGGCGGCGAAGGACACCGGGGCGCCCTGGCCGGTGAGGCGGACGGTGAGGGGTGCGGCGCCGGGGTTGGTGACCGAGAGGGTGTCCTGGAGGACGCTGCCCGCCGGGCCCTCCAGATAGGCGTACGGCCGTCCGGCGGCGGGTGCCGCCGTCCACTCCCCGGCGCCGGGCGGCGCCGCCGCGACCGCGCCGAGGAGGGCGACGACGGCGGCCGTGAGCCCGGTGCGGGCGGCCGTCCGGTGCTCGGAGCGGTCCTCCGTACGCCGACGGGGGTGCGCCGCCGCCCGCCGTTCCCAGCGTGCCGCCGCCCGCCGCCCGGCGCGGTCCGCCGTCCGCATCAGCGTGCCGTGCGCCGCGTGAGCCAGAGGACTCCGGCGGCGCCGGTCAGCAGGACGGTGCCGCCGAGGGTGCCGAGCGCCAGGGCGGAGTCCAGCGGGCCGGTCTTGGGCAGCTGCTCGTCGGAGCCGCCGCCGTCACCGGCGGGCGGCGGGGTGTCGGAACCGCCGGAGACGCCCGTGACCTGGAGCTCCAGCGACGGCTTCGGGTTGTTCTTCGGTGTGCAGACGGCCGCGTCCATGCCGAGGGCGTGCACGGTGAGGGTGCCCGCCGTGAAGGTGACCTTGCCGTTCTTCTTCGGGGTGAACGTGCCGGTCAGCGTGCCGATCCTGATGGGGGTGTCGGGCGGGATGGCGGCCGTGTTCGGCGTTCCCGTGACCTTCACCGTGCCGCTCGCGTCCCCGCCGAGGACGAGTTCGGCGCGCGGGGTCATGACGCCCTTGGGGAGTTCGACCGGGCTGTCGGAGACCCCTTTGTCGAACGACATGGTGACCGTGTAGCCGCTGCCGCTCTTCACGGCCTTGATGTCGACGGGCGAGACGGCGCTCTTGGGCCCGATCTTCGTCTCGCAGGCGTAGTTCACGTCGACGACGACCGCGTGGGCGGCCGGCGCGCCGGCCAGCACGGTCGCGCCCGCCACCGCGGCCGCCGCCGTGAGCGCGGCGGCCGTTCTCCTCCGGTTCGGCACCTTGGACACCCCGAGCACCCCTCACCGCAACGTAACTGACGGTCTTTCAGATCGGCCGTCAAGGTACGCCCGGGGCCTTGAGGAGGGAAGGCAGGGGAACGGGCGAACTTGTGAAGGTCCTCGGCGGGGAGGAAGTCCTACGCGGGTGCGGCCAGTTCGGCCCAGACCGTCTTGCCGGGGGATCCCGGGGTGCGCTCGATGCCCCAGTCCAGGCAGAGCCGCTGCACGATGAACATGCCGTGCCCGCCCGGCCGCCCGGACCGGTGCGGGGTGCGCGGGGCGGGCTGCCCGGCGCCGCGGTCGGTGACTTCGAGGCGCAGCGTCCGGGACGTCCGCAGGACGCGCAGCCGCTCGGGCCCCTCGGCGTGCAGACAGGCGTTGGTGACGAGCTCGGAGACGACGAGCAGGACGTCCTCGGCGGCGGCCCTGCGGTCGGCGGTGGCGGCCGGCAGCCAGCCCCACTCGTGGAGCGCCGTCCGTGTGAAGTCGCGTGCGAGCGGCACGGTGCCGCTGGTCTCGCCGAGGGCAAGCGTACGGACGTCGGAAGCTTGGTCCATCAACGCTTCACCTCACCTATCGACGGGACGGAGGAGTGGGAATGTACGGGCGCCACGGAGCGTGGCCGAGCGGTCGTGCGGCGTGGCGGCTCAGTCCGGGAGGGCTGTGGCGAGCGTCTCATGGACGGTGAAGACGGCGTCCGCGCCCGTGATGTGGAACACGCGGGCCACGGCGGACGTCATCGCCACCAGATGGACGCCGCCGCCGGCGGCGTCCGCCCTCAGCCGGGCGCCGAGCAGCACGTTGAGCCCGGTCGAGTCGCAGAACTCCAGGCCGGAGCAGTCGACGACGAGCCGCGCGCTGCCCTCGTCGAGGGCCTCGTCCAGGGGCGTGCGCAGCAGGTCGGCGGTGTGGTGATCGAGCTCACCGACGGGCGTGAGGAGCGTGCTCCCCGCCACGTCCCGGACCTCGACCCGCAGTCGCGCGGGCGGCGCGCTGCCGATGTGCTGGCGGTCCATGGCCGTGCCTCTTTCGCTCTCGCGGATGCCGACTGACGTGCCTCGAACCCTACAAGCGGCACGCCCTCCAATGCACACGAGGTACTTCTCATATCGACACGAAAAGGATTATTGCCACTTGCAACGATCCGGGTCGACCCGGTAGGGCTAGAAGGGAACGTCCGACCCGGCCGGCTTTGGAGGCGCCGCAAACCGCAGCGAGAAGCACCAGAAGGAGACCCATGTCACCCCGGCTCGACGCCCCGCGTACCCCCGACGCGCCGTCGGCAACGCTCCCCCCGCACCCCGTCCCCCCTGTCGTCGAACTGCCCGACCGGCTGCACGACATGCCGCTCGACCGGATCGCCCCGGTCGACGCCCGTGCCCTGTCGAAGCAGCTCTTCGCCCGGCTCTCCGAGCTGGAGGAGGGCACCCATGAACACGCGTACGTCCGCAACACCCTCGTCGAACTCAACCTCGCCCTGGTCAGGTTCGCCGCCGCCCGCTTCGGCACCCGCAGCGAGCCCATGGAGGACATCGTCCAGGTCGGCACCATCGGCCTGATCAAGGCGATCGACCGCTTCGAACTGACCCGGGGCGTCGAGTTCCCGACCTTCGCGATGCCGACGATCATCGGCGAGATCAAGCGCTTCTTCCGCGACACCTCGTGGTCCGTGCACGTGCCCCGCAGACTCCAGGAGCTCCGGCTCGACCTCGCCAGGGCCGGTGACGCGCTCGCCCAGCGCCTCGACCGCGCCCCGACCGTCGCCGAACTCGCCGAGGAGCTCGGCATCGAGCAGCAGGAGGTCGTCGAGGGCATGGCCGCCAGCAACGCCTACACGGCGGCCTCGCTCGACGCGCAGCCCGACGAGGAGGACGGCGCCGGCGGCGAGGCCGCGCTCGCCGACCGGCTCGGCTACGAGGACCACGGCCTCACCGGCATCGAGTACATCGCCTCGCTCAAGCCGATGATCGCCTCGCTGCCCCTCCGCGAGCGGCAGATCCTCTCGCTCCGCTTCGTCTCCGGCCTCACCCAGTCGGAGATCGGCGCGGAACTCGGCATCTCGCAGATGCACGTGTCCCGGCTGCTCTCCCGCACCCTCGGCCGGCTGCGGCGCGGGCTGACGCTGGAGGAGTGACCCCCGCCACCGAGCCCTCCGAGACGGCCCCGGAAGGGCCCGCCCACGGTCCGAGGATCCTGGACGGGCCCTTCTCGCCGTCACGCCCGGCCCCGACCGGGCTACCAGCCGATCCGGGCGTCCCCGAGGACCTCGCAGCCGGCGCGGGCGGCGAGCTTCCGCGCGCGGGGGAGGCGGGCCCACTTGTCGAGGTGCAGGAAGACGGTGTGGTGCGGGGTCCACGCCCCGAGCCGGGGCCCGTCGCCGTGCAGGACGAGCTGCACGCCGTCGTACTTCCCGAAGCCGCGGTCGCCCGTCTCGGGATCGTCCGGCCACCGGCCGTGCCGGTCGACGCCGGCGGGGCCGTCCCCGAGGGACCGGACGAACCCGGGCCCCACGCTCGCCGCGGGCAGCTCGGCGGAGAGGCAGAGAGGGAGTGCGGCGCGGATCTCGTCGTCGCCCGCCGTGCCGAGGTCGAGGTCGGGGTACTCCCCCGCCGGGTCGTACGCGGTCTCCACCGGGTCGACCGCCGCGCCCGGCAACAGCCGCGCGATCCGCCGCGCCTCCCCGACGGTACGGACCTCGACGTCGACGTACACCTCGTCCTCGACGTCCTCGAGCAGCGCGACGAGCCGCCGCGCCCGCGCGTACGCCTCGTCGAGGTCGGCGGTCCTGAAGACGGCGTACGCCCGCGAGCTCCCCATGCGCCCCAGGCTCGCACGGAACACGGCGGGCGACCGACGGAATTCAGGTGCCCGCCCGCAGGGCCACCGCTACGGTTCAGGCCCCGACCCCGCGCAGAGAGAGCGAACCGCCATGACCGCCCCTCCCCGTCCGACGACGACCCTGTGGCGCCCCACCGGCCCCGTCGAACTGGAGCTCGTCCGCGAGTCGGGCTGGCGTGCGTGGCCGCCGCGGCTGCCGGAGCAGCCGATCTTCTATCCGGTGCTGAACGAGGAGTACGCGGTGAGGATCGCACGCGACTGGAACGTGAAGCACGACGGCTCCGGGTACGTCACCCGGTTCGAGGTCGACACGGAGTTCCTCCGCAGGTATCCGGTCCGGCGGGCGGGCGGACGGACGATTCTCGAACTGTGGGTTCCGGCGGAGGAGTTGGACGAGTTCAACGCGCACGTCGTGGGCGGGATCGAGGTCGTCCACGAGTTCCACTGACGGCCCCTCGGGGCGGTCCCCTCGGGGGCGGTCCCCTCGCCTCAGTCGCCGAAGGCCAGTCGGAGGCCGAAGGCCGTGATGACCGTGCCCGTGAGGCGGTCGAGGGTGCGGCGGGCCGTGGGGCGGCGGAGCCAGCCGGAGAGCAGGCGGGCGCCGGCGATCAGGGCGGCGGACCAGAGGAGGCCGAGGAGGATGTGCTCCGTGGTGAGGAGGAGGCCCATCGCCAGGTGGTTCGCCTCCGGCGGGAGGAACTGCGGGAGCACCGCCACGTAGAAGGCGCCCACCTTCGGGTTGAGCAGGTTCGTGAGGGTGCCCTGCCGCCAGCCCGCCGTGAAGGTGTCCGGGGTGGCCCGCTCCTGGGCCGCCTCCTGCGCCGGGTGTCCGCCGAACGTCTTCCGCAGCATCTGGACGCCCATCCACACCAGGTACGCCGCGCCCGCCCAGCGCAGCGCCTCGTACGCCAGGTGGGAGGCCGTGAGGAGCGCGGTCACGCCCAGGGAGGTGAGCGCGCCCCAGGCCAGGACGCCCGTCTGGATGCCGAGGACGACGCCCCAGGCCCGCGCGCGGTGGCCGAGGGCCGCCGTGCGCAGGACGAGGGCGGTGTCGAGGCCCGGCGTGAGGGTCAGGAGACCCACGACCAGGGCGAAGGACCAGAGGGCGGTGGTGGTCGTCATGGCACCTGAGGGTAGGGCCCGCCCGTCCCGCCCGTCCGGTCACGGCCGATCGGGACCCGCCCCGCCCGTCCGGGTACGGCCTCGCCGTCCCCGTTCAGACCGTCCGCGCGCCCTTCCGCCAGACCTCCGCGACCAGCGGCACGCCCGGACGGTAGGCCAGGTGGACGTGGGAGGGGGCGTCGAGGACGACGAGGTCCGCGCGGGCGCCGACGCCCAGCCGGCCGACGTCGGTGCGGCGCAGGGCCGCCGCGCCGCCGGCGGTGGCGGACCAGACCGCCTCGTCCGGCGTCATCAGCATGTCCCGGACCGCGAGGGCGATGCAGAACGGCATCGAGGACGTGAAGGACGAGCCGGGGTTGCAGTCCGTGGACAGGGCGACCGTCACGCCCACGTCGATGAGCCGGCGGGCGTCCGGCCACTCGGCGCGGGTGGAGAACTCGGCGCCGGGCAGCAGGGTCGCGACCGTGTTGCCCTGGGCGAGCGCGTCGATGTCGGCGTTCGTCAGGTGGGTGCAGTGGTCGGCGCTCGCCGCGTCCAGCTCGACCGCGAGCTGCACGCCGGGGCCGTACGAGAGCTGGTTGGCGTGGACGCGCGCCTGCAGGCCCTTCGCCATGCCGGCCTTGAGGATCGCGCGGGCCTGGTCGCCGTCGAAGGCGCCCTTCTCGCAGAAGACGTCCACCCAGCGGGCGTACGGGGCACAGGCGTCCAGCATCTCGCCGGTCACCAGCTTCACGTACCCGGCCGGGTCGTCGGCGTAGTCCGGCGACACGATGTGCGCGCCGAGGTAGGTGACCTCGTCGGTGTGCTCGGCGGCGATGCGCAGGGCGCGGGCCTCGTCCTCGACGGTGAGGCCGTAGCCGGACTTGGTCTCGAAGGTGGTGGTGCCCTGGCGCAGGGCCTCCCACATGTACGTGGCGACGTTCGCCGAGAGTTCGGCGTCGCTCGCCGCGCGGGTCGCCGCGACCGTCGTGCGGATGCCACCGGCCTTGTAGGGCTGGCCGGACATGCGGGCGTTGAACTCCGCCGTGCGGTCGCCCGCGAAGACGAGGTGCGAGTGGGAGTCGACGAAGCCGGGGATGACGGCGCGGCCCCGCGCGTCGACGGCCTCGTCCGCCGCCGGGGCCTGCGCCGCCGGGCCCGCCCAGGCGACGCGCTCGTCCTCCAGGACCAGGGCCGCGTCCTCGATCAGGCCCAAGGGGCCCTTGCCGAGGGTGGGGTCGTTCGTGACCAGGCTGCCGATGTTCGTGATCAGCGTCGTCGTCATGCGTTGCTCTCCGGTGGGGGCGGACGGTTGGGGTGCGGGCCGGCGGGCCGGTCGTGCCCACCCGTTCCGCCCCGCGGAACGCATGCCCACGACCGGCCGGCGCGCCTAGGGGGTGTCTTGCCGATCAGGCCGGATCAAGGAGCGGCGTCTGGTGCCGTGCATCGCAAGGCGGAGGAGGGAGGCAACGCGGAGCGTTGTCGACCGACGACAACGCGGCGAGGCGCGGCACCAGACGCCGCGAGCCCGGCCTGATCGGCAAGACACCCCCTAGTTCCTGAGCGTGGCGATCGCGGAGGCCAGGGCCTCGCTCACGTCCGGTACGGCGACGTGGGCGCCGTCCCGGACGATCGTCCGGCCGCCCACCACCACGTGGTGCACGTCCGACGCCGTCGCCGCGAAGACCGCCGTCTCCGCCGCCAGGCGCGGGACCGGTCCCGCGGTGCGGACCGAGTCCAGGGCGATCGTGGTGAAGTCGGCCAGGGCGCCGGTCTCCAGGGCGCCCGCGTCGGCCCAGCCGAGGGCCGCGTGGCCGTCGGCCGTCGCCGCGCGCAGCAGCGCGGCGGCCGTCCAGTGGCCCCGGGTGCGGGTGCGCAGGCGCTCGTTCAGCTCCATCGCCCGCGCCTCTTCGAGGAGGTCGATGACGGCGTGGCTGTCGCTGCCGAGGGAGAGCGGCGAGCCGGCGCGCTGGAGGGCGACCGCCGGACCGATGCCGTCGGCGAGGTCCCGTTCGGTGGTCGGGCACATGCAGGTGCCGGTGGACGTCGAGCCGATCAGCGCGATGTCCGTGTCCGTCATGTGCGTGTTGTGGACGCCCGTCGTGCGCGCGCCCAGGACGCCGTGCTCGGCCAGGAGCTGGGTCGGCGTCATGCCGTGGGCCGCCCGGCAGGCGTCGTTCTCCGCCGTCTGCTCCGAGAGGTGGACATGGAGGGGGGCGTTCCGCTCCTGTGCCCACCGGGCCACGGTCGACAGCTGGTCGGCCGGGACCGCCCGTACCGAGTGGATCGCCGCGCCGACGCGGACGCCCTCGCGCTCCTTCAGCGCCGAGACCCGCTCCGCCCACTTCTCCGCCGTGCCGTCGGTGAAGCGGAGCTGGTGCCGCTCGGGGGCGGCGCCGAAGCCGGAGGAGAGGTACGCGGTGTCGAGGAGGGTGATGCGGATGCCCGCCTCGGCGGCGGCGGCGATGAGCGCCTCGCCCATCGCGTTGGGGTCGGCGTACGGGGTGCCGCCGGGCGCGTGGTGCAGGTAGTGGAACTCGCCGACGGAGGTGACGCCGGCGAGGGCCATCTCCGCGTACACCGCGCGGGCGAGCGCGAAGTAGCTGTCGGGGGTGAGGCGCTGGGCGACGGAGTACATGACCTCGCGCCAGGTCCAGAAGGTCCCGGAGCCGACCTGGACGGTGCCGCGCAGGGCCCGGTGGAAGGCGTGGCTGTGGGCGTTGGCCAGGCCGGGGATCGTGAGGCCGCGGAGGACGACGGCGCCGGGCGGGGGCGTCTCCACCCCCGTGCGCACGGCTCCGACGCGGCCGTCCTCGGTCACCTCCAGGGCCACGCCCGGCTCGACGTTCGTGTCGAGCCAGGCGTGTTCCAGCCAGTACGTCGTCAGCGGCACGCCAGCTCCTCCAGTACGTCGGCGAGTGCGAGGACCCCGGCCACGCAGTCGTCCTCGGCCGCGAACTCGGCCGGGGAGTGCGAGACGCCGGTGGGGTTCCGTACGAACAGCATGGCGGTCGGGATCGACTCGGACAGGATGCCCGCGTCGTGTCCCGCGCCCGTGCCGAGGACCGGCACCTTGCCCGAGGTGCCGAGGATCCGGGAGAGCTCGTCGCGCAGGGCGTGCGAGAACTCCACGATCGGGGTGAACGACTCGCGGACGACGGCGAGGTCGATGCCGTGGCGGTCGGCGTACTCCCGGGCCGCCGCCTCGACGCCCGCGACGACCTTGTCGAGGGAGCCCTGGTCGGCGGCGCGGGCGTCGAGCCAGCCGCGGACCATCGACGGGATGGCGTTGACGCCGTTCGGCTCGACCGCGATCTTGCCGAAGGTGGCGACGGCGCCCGCGAGTTCGGCTTCGCGTCGGGCGGCGAGGACGGTCTCGGCGTAGGTGAGCATCGGGTCGCGGCGGTCGACGAGCCGGGTGGTGCCGGCGTGGTTGGCCTCACCGGCGAAGTCGTAACGCCAGCGGCCGTGCGGCCAGATGGAGGAGGCGATGCCGACGGCGTCCCCGGACAGGTCCAGGGCGCGGCCCTGCTCGACGTGGAGCTCGACGAAGGCGCCGACGCGGGCGAGCCGCTCGGGGTCCGCGCCGATGCCCGAGGGGTCGTACCCGGCCGCCTCCATGGCCTGCGGGAGGGTGGTCCCGTCGGCGTCGCGGAGCTCGTACGCCTGCTCCTTCGTCAACCGGCCGGCGGTGAGGCGGGAGCCGACGCAGGCGAGGCCGAAGCGGGCTCCTTCCTCGTCGCCGAAGTTGACGATGGCGAGGGGCCGCCTGAACGAGGCGCCGCGGGCGCGGAGTTCGTCGAGGGCGGCGAAGGCGGACACGACGCCGAGGGGGCCGTCGAAGGCGCCGCCGTCGGGGACGGAGTCCAGGTGGGAGCCGGTGACGACGGCGTCACCGGCCGTCGGGTCGCCGAGCCAGGCCCACTGGTTGCCGTTGCGGTCGGTCTCGACGTCGAGACGGCGGGCCTCGGCCTGCATCCGGAACCAGAGGCGGCAGTCGGCGTCGGCCTCGGTCCAGGCGTAGCGGCGGTAGCCACCGGAGGCGGCGCTGCGGCCGATGGGCCGCAGCGACCGCCACATGGCGTGGAAGCTGTCGCTCACGCGGAGGCCTCGTCCTCGGAGCCCTCGCGCATCGGGACGCGGACGCCCTTCTCGTCGGCGACGCGCTCGGCGATGTCGTAGCCGGCGTCGACGTGGCGGATGACGCCCATGCCGGGGTCGTTCGTCAGCACGCGGCGGATCTTCTCGCCGGCGAGCTTGGTGCCGTCGGCGACCGAGACCTGGCCGGCGTGGATGGAGCGGCCCATGCCGACGCCGCCGCCGTGGTGGATGGAGACCCAGGAGGCGCCGGAGGCGACGTTGACCATGGCGTTGAGCAGCGGCCAGTCGGCGATGGCGTCGGAGCCGTCGAGCATGGCCTCGGTCTCGCGGTACGGGGAGGCGACGGAGCCGCAGTCGAGGTGGTCGCGGCCGATCGCGAGGGGCGCGGCGAGGGTGCCGTCGGCGACCATGTCGTTGAACATGGAGCCCGCCTTGTCGCGCTCGCCCTGGCCGAGCCAGCAGATGCGGGCGGGGAGGCCCTGGAAGTGGACGCGCTCGCCGGCCATCTTGATCCAGCGGTGCAGGGACTCGTTCTCCGGGAAGAGGTCGAGGATCGCCTTGTCCGTCTTGTGGATGTCCGAGGCCTCGCCGGAGAGGGCGGCCCAGCGGAACGGGCCCTTGCCCTCGCAGAACAGCGGGCGGATGTAGGCGGGGACGAAGCCGGGGAAGGCGAAGGCGCGGTCGTAGCCGGCGAGCTGGGCCTCGCCGCGGATCGAGTTGCCGTAGTCGAAGACCTCGGCGCCGGCGTCCATGAAGCCGACCATGGCCTCGACGTGCTTGGCCATCGACTCGCGGGAGCGCTGGGTGAAGCCGGCCGGGTCCTTGGCGGCCGCGTCGGCCATGTCCTCGAAGGCGACGCCGACGGGGAGGTAGGAGAGCGGGTCGTGGGCCGAGGTCTGGTCGGTCACGATGTCGATGGGGGCGCCCTCGGCGAGCATCTGCGGGAGCAGCTCGGCGGCGTTGCCGAGGAGGCCGATGGAGAGCGGGCGGCGGGCGTCGCGGGCCTCGGTGGCGAGTTGGAGGGCGTGGGCAAGGTTGTCGGCCCTGACGTCCAGGTAGCGGTGCTCGATGCGGCGCTCGATGGCGCGCGGGTCGCAGTCGATGCAGATGGCGACGCCGTCGTTCATGGTGACGGCGAGGGGCTGGGCGCCGCCCATGCCGCCGAGGCCGGCGGTGAGGGTGATCGTCCCGGCGAGGGTGCCGCCGAACTTCTTCGCGGCGACGGCGGCGAAGGTCTCGTAGGTGCCCTGGAGGATGCCCTGGGTGCCGATGTAGATCCAGGAGCCGGCGGTCATCTGCCCGTACATGGTGAGACCGAGCTGCTCCAGGCGGCGGAACTCCTCCCAGTTGGCCCAGTCGCCGACCAGGTTGGAGTTGGCGAGGAGGACGCGGGGGGCCCACTCGTGGGTCTGCATGACGCCGACGGGGCGGCCGGACTGGACGAGCATCGTCTCGTCCTGCTTGAGGGTGCGCAGGGTGCGGACCATGGCGTCGAAGGAGCGCCAGTCGCGGGCGGCCTTGCCGGTGCCGCCGTAGACGACGAGCTTGTCGGGGTGCTCGGCGACCTCGGGGTCGAGGTTGTTCTGGAGCATCCGGAGGGCGGCTTCCTGCTGCCATCCCAGGGCGCTCAGTTCCGTACCGCGGGCTGCTCGCACGGGGCGGGGTCCTGACATGGGGGTGCCTCCTCGGAATGTCGTTCAGATATTCACATCTTGTCTCGCTGAATAGTTGTAGTCAACAGGGCGTACCGGCCAGTCGATGGACGAGGATGAGCCGCATGGCCTCCTCCCGTCGTGATCTCGCCGTCCGAGCCTCCGTCGACCAAGGACTCCTCTCCCCCGCCCAGCCGGTCGTCGCCCTTCTCGACACCGCCGGCATCCGCGCCTCCGCCACCGCCCTGACCAGCGCTTTCGCCGCCGTCACCGACGCGCCCGTGCTGCACGCCTTCGCCGTGAAGGCCGCCCCGCTCGTCCCCGTCCTGCGCCTGCTCCACGAGGCGGGACTCGGCGTCGAGGTCGCGAGCCCCGGCGAGCTGGCCCTCGCCCGCGCCGCCGGGATCCCGCCCACGCACACCGTCCTCGACTCCCCCGCCAAGACCCCGGCCGAGCTCCGCCAGGCCCTCGCGCTCGGGATCGCCGTCAACGCCGACAACCTCCAGGAGCTGGCCCGCCTCGACGCCCTCGTCGCCTCCGCCCCCACCGCCTCGCCGCTCGGCCTCCGGGTGAACCCGCAGGTCGGAGCCGGTTCCATCGACGCGCTCTCGACCGCGACCGCCACCTCCAAGTTCGGCGTGGCGCTCCGCGACGAGGGCGCCCGCGAGACCGTCGTCCGGGCCTTCCTGGACCGCCCCTGGCTGACCCGGCTGCACACCCACACCGGCTCCCAGGGCATCCCGCTCGCCCTCATGGCCCAGGGGGTCGGGGAGGCGTACGCGCTCGCCGAGGAGATCAACCGGGCGGCCGGGCGGCAGCAGATCGACACCCTCGACATCGGCGGCGGGCTGCCGGTGAACTTCGCCTCCGACGAGGAGACGCCGACGTACGCGGAGTACGCCCGGCTGCTCGCCGACACCGTCCCCGGCCTCCTCGACGGCCGCTACCGGCTCGTCACCGAGTTCGGGCGCTCCCTGCTCGCCAAGCACGGCACGGTCCTCGCCCGGGTGGAGTACACCAAGACCTCCGGCGGCCGCCCGATCGCCGTCACCCACGCGGGCGTGCAGCTGGCCGCCCGCACGGTCTACGCACCCGCCTCCTGGCCGCTGCGCGTCCTCGCGTACGACTCCCAGGGCCGCCCCCGCACCGGGGACGTCACCGTCCAGGACGTGGCGGGCCCCGCCTGCTTCGCCGGGGACCTGCTCGCCACGGGCCGCGCGCTGCCGCTGCTGCACCCGGGCGACGTCGTGGCGGTCCCGGACACCGGCGCGTACTACTTCGCCCACCACTACGCGTACAACAGCCTGCCCCGGCCCGGGATCCACGGCTTCACGGTCGACGGCGACGGGGCGGTGACGTTCACGACCGTGCGCGGGGCCCAGACGCTCGACGAGATCGTCGCCGAGGCGGGCGGGGACCGGGCGGACGCGCTGGTCCGGCAGCCCGTCGGGTAGGCCTCACCGGCGCCGCGAACGCCTCGGATTCGCACGACTGTTCCATGCCCTCTCGGCCAATTCGAGCCGGACCGCGGCATGTTCCGATGGAAAATGCCAGAACCCCTCCCCGAGGCCGGAACGTTCAGTAGCGTCACCGTCACTGCCGCACGTTCGCACGCCGCATCGGGAGGGGAATCCGCGTGCCCGGAATCGACGAGTGCCTCCTGGAGGCCATGGCCCTGCCCGGGGCCCGGGGCGCCTCCCTGGTCGACTGGACCAGCGGGCTCGCCCTCGGCACGGCGGGCGACTCCCCGGTCGGCGACCACGAGACGACGGCCGCCGAGACCGCCGAACTCGCCCGCTCCGCCGCCGAGTTCGACTCCTTCACGGCGGCGGACGGCGCCCCCGGGGCGGGCCCGCCCGTCGAGGACCTCATCGTCACCACCCGCGCCGGCTACCACGTCCTCCGCTTCGTCGAGACCTCCTTCGACAGCAGCGTCTTCCTCCACCTCTGGCTCGACCGCGACTCCGGCAACCTCGCCCTCGCCCGGCTCCGGCTCCGCGACCTCGCCGAGAGACTGGTCCTGGGATGAGCAGGACGGCCGTCTCCCCGATGCTGGTCCGGCTCGCCGCCGAGAAGGCCACCGGCGCCCTGCTGCGCGACCACGGCACGCTCTACCTCGTCGACGGCCGGGTCGTGCACGCCGAGTCGCCCGCGGCCCCCGGCGTCGACGTCCTCCTCACCACCGGCGGCCGACTGCCCCGCGAGGGCTGGGACGAGGCCGTCGACCGGGCCGGGGCACACCGCGCGGTCGGCCGCTTCCTCGTCGACAGCGGCCGGCTGCACGACGGCGAGCTGGAGATCTGCCACCTCGGCGCCGTCTTCGACGCGGCCTTCTTCGCCCTCTCCCCCACCAGCGGGCCGACCCGCTTCCGTTACGGGGTGGGGCACTGGTTCGGGACGGTGCGACCGGTCTCCGCCGAGGCAGTCGAGCGCGAGACCGTCCGCCGCCGCGAACTCCTCGACGCCGTCTGGCCGTACGCCGCCGTGGACACCGCCCCGGTCGTGCCGCGCCCGGCCTCCCCCGGCCAGACCGCGGGGGCGCGACAGCGGGCGCTGCTCGCCGCCGCCGACGGGGAGCGGACGCCGGCGGAGCTGGCCCGGCTGCTCGGCCGGCCCGCCTTCCACACGCTGCTCGACGTGCGGCGCCTGGCCGCCGCCGGGCTCGTCGAGACGCCGCTCGCCCCCGACCCCGTACCGCCACCACGGGCGCCCTTACCGGCCCCACCGGTGGCCGATCCCGACATCGCCCTGCTGCGCCGGCTCCGTGACGCCCTGGAGGCACACCTTTGACATCCTCCCCTCCCTGAAGGCGGGGATTCCTGGCTCACGTCGGCTGCGGACCGGCGGTCCGTCAGCTCTTACACGATCAGCACCAGCCGGGTTGAGACCAGCCCGGACCAGCATCACGTGTGCGGAGTTCTTGTCCCTGGGGGACACGGCTCCGCACACGGTGCAGGCGTAGGTACGTTCCGAGAGGGGAAGCGCGTGCTTGGTTCTCGCTCCGCACTGTGCGCAGTCCATCGTGGTGTGCGCGGGGTTGACGAGGTGCAGTTCACGGCCGTGCTTACGGGCCATGTGGATCAGGGCCTGCTTGGTCGCGCCGATCGCGGCGTCGGCCGCCTTACGGGCCAGCGTGGACTTGGCAAGGAACTTGGGGCGGAAGTCCTCCACCGCGAGTCGGTCGTGGTCACGGACGACGGACTTGGCCCATTTGCGGCTGGTGTCCTCACGCTGTCGCGTGACCTTCTTGTGCAGCCTGGCAGTCTGCCGTTTCGCCTCGCGGTAGCCCTTCGACTCGGCCTGACCGCGTGCGGGTTTCCGGCGGGCCATCTGCCGCTGGTAGCGGGCGAGTTTCCGTGCGGCCGTCCTGCCGTGCCGGGCGTGTGGGAGGTCATGGGGGTCGCTGGTGGTGGTCGCCGCCTCCCTGA
Source organism: Streptomyces sp. NPDC053513 (assembly GCF_044544765.1). Taxonomy (NCBI): domain Bacteria; kingdom Bacillati; phylum Actinomycetota; class Actinomycetes; order Kitasatosporales; family Streptomycetaceae; genus Streptomyces; species Streptomyces sp. NPDC053513. The sequence goes on along the minus strand of NZ_JBITXP010000012.1, from coordinate 197,526 downwards.
CGCCCCAGTCGATGCCGATGTCCCGCCCCGTGGCGGGCAGTGGCTCGATGGTCGCCGGCACGACGAAAGAGGCGTACCAGTGACCGAGGGTGTCACGGTAGACCCGGACCGAGGATGGCGACTCGGGCAGGTCACGCGACCACACCACGCCGAGGACGGTGCCGCCCGCGAGATGCAGGCGACCATCCTTGAGGCGGAATCCGCGCCGCGTGTAGTTCAGCGACGGGTCGGCGGCGTGCTTCCTCTTGTACTTCGGCATTCCCGCGCGCTGCTGCTGCGGCAGCCGGGCCTTGATGTCCTTGAGGGCTTTGGCCCGGGACTTGGCGAAGTCGTGGATGATCTGCTGCTGCGGGACCGAGCTGCCCTCGCGCAGCCACGCGTTCGCGGTACGGGCCTCGGTCAGCATCTTGTCCAGGCGGGCAGGGCCGCACTTCTCGCCGTCGGCATACGCCTTCTTCGAGCGGGCACAGCACTCGTTCCAGATCCACCGGCACCGCGCCCATTCCGCCACGAGGGCGGCGCGGGCAGTCGACGACACGCGCAGACGGTAGACGTACCGGGCGTACCCGACATCTCCACTCATCCTGCATGGTGTCGACATGGTGTCACGCTACCACCAAAGAGAGGGACAGAAGACACTACGGTGGAGTCATGGATGAAGAGAAACGCATTACCCTCCGCCTGCCCGCCGACCTCCACGCGTGGCTTGTCGCGCAGGCCAGCTCCGCCAGAAGGTCCCTCAACTCCGAGATCGTCTACCGACTGGAGGCCGAGCGCGACGCCGTCGCGGCAGAAGCCGACTCGCCCTGACAGCATCCCCGGACGTACCCGGTGATGAGGCGTGCCCTGCGCATGCGCGCCGAGAGGAGACAGCTCATGACGGCAGAAGCCGAGGTCCTCGGCGAGCTCAGACGGCTGCGGGCGCGACTGCCCCAGCTGACCGGAGCCCTGGCGGCCAGCGCCGACGGCCTCGTCCTCGCCCACGACACGGTGGACGGCGAGGCCGAGACCGTGGCCGCGCTGACCGCGGCGGCGCTCGGCGTCGGGCAGCGGCTGACCGACAGCACCGGGCAGGGCCGCTTCCGCGAGCTGCTCGTACGCGGCGAGGAGGGCTACGTGGCGACCTACGCGGCGGGCGCCTCGGCCGTCCTGACGCTGCTCGCCGAGCCCCGGATCAACGTGGGGCGGCTCCATCTGGAGGCCCGCAGGTCCAGCGCCCGGATAGGGGAGCTCGTCGACGGCGCGCTGGAACGCAGAGACCTGAACTGAACCGTCCGAACAGCACCGTCCGAACAGCACCGAGAAGGAAGAAGTACGACACCATGGCGAACACCGAGACCTCCCTCAAGGAAGCCGTCACGATCGAAGGCGCGATCGGCGCGGCCCTCGTCGACTACACCAGCGGCATGGCGCTCGGCACGATCGGCGGCGGCAACGACCTCGACCTGACCGTGGCGGCGGCGGGCAACACCGACGTCGTCCGGGCCAAGGTCCGGACGATGGAGATGCTGGGCCTCAACGAGGAGATCGAGGACATCCTCATCACCCTCGGCACCCAATACCACCTGATCCGGCTGCTCAAGGGGCGCGGCACCAACGGCCTCTTCCTCTACCTGGCGCTCGACAAGAACCGCGCGAACCTGGCGATGGCGCGCCACCAGCTGAAGAAGATCGAGGCCGAGCTGGAGGTCTGACCGCCGCCCGGACTCACTCGACGAACAGGCCCCGGGTCGCCGCCTTCGTGTCGAACTCCTCCAGGCGCGCCTGCGCGTCGGGGAGTTCGTCCGCCATCGCCTCCAGGAGGACCCGGCCGAGCAGCATCGGCGCGCAGGCCGTGTCGAAGGCGAGGCCGGTGCCGACGGCGGCGGGGATCAGCAGGTCGCTGTGGGCGGCGACGGGCGCGAAGGCCGACTCGGCGACGGTCACGACCGTGAGCCCGGCCTTCCGCGCGTACTCCAGGGCCTCGACAACCTCCCGGGGGTGCCGGGGCAGCGCGAAGCAGAGCAGGGCCGTGGCCCCGGCCCGTACGGCCGCGTCGACGCGGTCCGTGAGCATCGAGCCGCCCTCGTCGAGGAGCCGGACGTCCGGATGCACCTTGGCGGCGAAGTAGGCGAAGCCCCGCGCCTGCGAGGAGGCGGCCCGCAGCCCGAGCACGAGGAGCGGGCGGGAGCCGGCGAGGAGCCGGCCGGCCCGCTCCACGGGGGCGGGGTCGGCGAGGAGTCCGGCGAGGTGCTGGAGGTTCTCGATCTCGGCGAGGACGGCCTGCTGGTACTCGTTGAGGCCCGGGTTCTCCTCGACGGCCGCGGGCATGCTCTCCCGCAGGTGCTTGCGCAGCGCCGGGTAGCCGTCGAAGCCGAGGGCGACGGCGAAGCGGGTGACGGAGGGCTGGCTGACGCCGGCGAGTTCGGCGAGCTCGACGCTGGACAGGAACGGCACGTCACCGGCGCGCCGCACCATGCAGTGCGCGATCCGCCGCTGCGTCGGCGTCAGCCGGTGCCCCTCGAAGAGCGCCTGCAGCCGGCCGGCCGGGCTGTCGCTCATGCCGCCCCCTCTCACCTATTCACCCACGAAGCTCCTGCATAAGGATATGCACATCGGGCGCCGGGCGGCAGGGGTGCCGACCGGCGGCCGGCAGACAGCAGACAGCACGTGAACGGGCCCCCGCAAGCGGGGGCCCGTTCACGTGGGGCGCAGGGCGCCCAGGGGCGAGATTGCGCGGGGACCGCCGCACCCCCGTCACCGGGGGGCGGGACGACGGCGGTCCCCGCGGAGACGCGGACCCGGGTCAGGGCCGGTCTCCGCGTCCGCGGCGTCTGGCAGAAACCCGGGAGCCGCTCCGGAAGTCCGTGACGCCGACGACCACCAATGTGCCCGACTCGTGTTAAGCCGGTGCTGCGGCCACGTGTCGCCCTCGTACCGTTCGCGCGAACTGCCGACGCGCTACTTCGTGCCGCCGTTGGCCAGGAAGGCCAGCAGGTCCTGGCGGCTCACCACACCCGTCGGCTTGCCCTCGACCAGCACGATCGCCGCGTCGGCGGACTCTCCGAGGACGGACATCAGGTCGGCGACCGGCTCGCCCGAGCCGACCTGCGGCAGCGGCGCGCTCATGTGCTGCTCCAGCGGGTCCTCCAGGGAGGCCTTCTTGGTGAAGAGGTGGTCGAGGAGCTCGCGCTCGACGACCGAGCCGACGACCTCGGCCGCCATGACGTCGGGGTGGCCGGCGCCGGGCTTCACGATGGGCATCTGGGAGACGCCGTACTCGCGCAGCACCTCGATGGCCTGGCCGACCGTCTCGTCCGGGTGCATGTGGACGAGGGAGGGCATGACGCCCTCCTTGTGGCGCAGCACGTCGGCGACGGTGGCGGTGGAGGTGTCCTCCAGGAAGCCGTGGCCGGCCATCCACTCGTCGCTGAAGATCTTCGACATGTAGCCGCGGCCGGAGTCCGGGAGCAGCACGACGACGACGTCGTCGGGACCGAGCTCCTTGGCGACCTCCAGGGCCGCGACGACCGCCATGCCGCAGGAGCCGCCGACGAGGAGACCCTCCTCCTTGGCGAGGCGGCGGGTCATCTGGAAGGAGTCCTTGTCGGACACCGCGACGATGCGGTCCGTGACGTTGCGGTCGTACGCGGTGGGCCAGAAGTCCTCGCCGACGCCCTCGACCAGGTACGGACGGCCGGAACCGCCCGAGTAGACCGAGCCCTCCGGGTCCGCGCCGATGACCTTCACCTTCCCGCCGCTGACCTCCTTGAGGTAGTTGCCGGTGCCGGAGATCGTGCCGCCGGTGCCGACGCCCGCGACGAAGTGGGTGATCTTCCCGTCCGTCTGCTCCCAGAGCTCGGGACCGGTGGTCTCGTAGTGCGAGCGCGGGTTGTTCGGGTTCGAGTACTGGTCGGGCTTCCAGGCGCCCGGCGTCTCGCGGACGAGGCGGTCCGAGACGTTGTAGTACGAGTCGGGGTGCTCGGGGTCGACGGCCGTGGGGCAGACCACGACCTCGGCGCCGTAGGCCCGCAGCACGTTGATCTTGTCGAGCGACACCTTGTCGGGGCAGACGAAGATGCACTTGTAGCCCTTCTGCTGGGCCACGATCGCGAGGCCGACGCCGGTGTTGCCGGACGTGGGCTCGACGATCGTGCCGCCGGGCTTGAGCTCTCCGCTCTGCTCCGCCGCCTCGATCATGCGCAGGGCGATCCGGTCCTTGACCGAGCCTCCGGGGTTGAAGTACTCGACCTTGGCCAGAACGGTCGCCTGAATGCCCGCTGTGACGTTGTTGAGCTTCACCAGCGGGGTGTTGCCGACGAGGCTGATCATCGAGTCGTGGAATTGCACCGTAATCTCCGGGGTCTCCGTAATGGTGTGGCCAGCGTATGCGTAGTCGGAGCGGGTTACGGGGCAGTTAGACCCTGAACGGCTTGAAGGAGGTGACGGCCCCCATGTCGAGGGCGAGGGTGGCGCGGCGGATCGCGGCGGGTGCGGCGTACGGCGGCGGGAGCATCGGGCTGCTCGGTGTGGCGGCGGTGGGGGTCCTCCTGGCCGAGGCACAGCTGGCCAAGCGCACGGTCTACGGCGCCCCGGCACCGCTGCCGCCGGTGGCGGACGGCCTCTACGGCCGCGCCTTCGGCACGGAGGACCCGCTGCGGCTGGCCCTTCTGGGTGATTCCACGGCGGCGGGCCAGGGCGTCCGCCGCTCGGGCCAGACCCCGGGCGCCCTCCTCGCCTCCGGCCTCGCGGCGGTCGCGGAGCGCCCGGTGGTGCTGCGGAACGTGGCGCTCTCCGGCGCCCGCTCGGACGACCTGGAGCGCCAGGTGTCGCTGCTGCTCTCGCAGCCGCTGGGGCCGCCGGACGTGTGCGTGATCATGATCGGCGCGAACGACGTCACGCACCGCCTGCCGGCGACGGAATCCGTACGGCTGCTGGCCTCGGCCGTGCGGCGGCTGCGGACGGCGGGAGCGGAGGTGGTGGTCGGCACCTGCCCGGACCTGGGCACGATCGAGCCCGTCTACCAGCCGCTGCGCTGGCTGGCCCGGCGGGCGTCGCGGCAGCTGGCGGCGGCGCAGACGATCGTGGTGGTCGAGCAGGGCGGGCGGACGGTCTCGCTGGGGGACCTACTCGGTCCCGAGTTCGCGGCGAACCCGCGCGAGATGTTCGGGATCGACAGCTTCCACCCCTCGGCGGAGGGGTACGCGACGGCGGCGATGGCCGTCCTGCCGACGCTCTGCGCCGCGCTGGGCGTCTGGCCGGAAGCGGACCGGCTGGAGCCGGAGCGCCGGGAGAACATGCTGCCGGTGGCGAGGGCGGCGGCGGAGGCGGTACGGGAGGCGGGGACGGAGGTCACCGGGGCGCGGGCGCCGTGGGCCCTCCTGAAGCACCGCCGCCGCCGGCGCCTCCCGGTCCCCCCGGAACCTTCCCCGGAGGACGCCCAGACGTGACCCACCCCCGGACGGCGCCCCCGTCGCGGGCGCCCGCCGCCGGTGCGGCGCCCCCGGCCACCCCGTTGCGGGCTGCGCCCGCCGGGCGGTGCCCGCCCCTCGCGCCCCGTTGTGGGCAATCGTTCCGCTGGGGCGGAACGGGTGGGCACAACGGACCCGCGCCCTGCCGGCGCCCGAGGCTGTCGCGCCCTGACCCGCACCCCTAGGTGCACCACCGCTCGTGGTGCGGGTTCAGGCGCGGAACGCGGAGGCGCCGCTAAGGGCGCCGTCCCGTGTGCCCACCCGTCCCGCCCCAGCGGGACGACTGCCCACACGGCGGGTGGGCGGGAGAGCCCCCATCCGGGACGGTTGCACGCACGGGCAGCGGGTACCGTCCCGCAGGGCGCGGGGCTCGGCTGAGCGGGCGCTTAGAAAAGAGGCCCGCGTCACACCGTTCAGGCGGTGACCCGTGCGGTACGTACGGGTAACTTCCCTTTCAGTCCGCCCACTCCGCACCCTCATGGAGCCGTGATGCCCGAAGCCGTGATCGTCTCGACCGCCCGCTCGCCCATCGGCCGGGCCTTCAAGGGCTCCCTCAAGGACCTGCGGCCGGACGACCTCACCGCGACCATCGTCCAGGCCGCCCTGGCGAAGGTTCCGGAGCTGGACCCGCGCGACATCGACGACCTGATGCTCGGCTGCGGCCTCCCCGGCGGCGAGCAGGGCAACAACCTGGGCCGGATCGTCGCCGTGCAGATGGGCATGGACCACCTGCCGGGCTGCACGATCACCCGTTACTGCTCCTCCTCGCTGCAGACCTCCCGCATGGCGCTGCACGCGATCAAGGCGGGCGAGGGCGACGTCTTCATCTCGGCCGGTGTCGAGATGGTGTCCCGCTTCGTGAAGGGCAACTCGGACTCGCTGCCGGACACGCACAACCCGCTCTTCGCCGAGGCGGAGGCCCGTACGAAGGCCGTCGCGGAGTCCGAGGGCTCCACCTGGCACGACCCGCGCGAGGACGGCCTCGTCCCGGACGCGTACATCGCGATGGGCCAGACCGCGGAGAACCTGGCCCGCTGGAAGGGCATCAGCCGCCAGGAGATGGACGAGTTCGGCGTGCGGTCGCAGAACCTCGCCGAGCAGGCCATCAAGAACGGCTTCTGGGAGCGCGAGATCACCCCGGTGACGCTGCCGGACGGCACGGTCGTCTCCGCGGACGACGGCCCGCGCGCGGGCGTCACGCTGGAGGGCGTGCAGGGCCTCAAGCCGGTCTTCCGCCCCGACGGCCTGGTCACCGCCGGCAACTGCTGCCCGCTGAACGACGGCGCCGCCGCGCTCGTGATCATGTCCGACACCAAGGCCCGCGAGCTCGGTCTGACCCCGCTGGCCCGGATCGTCTCCACCGGCGTCTCCGGCCTCTCCCCCGAGATCATGGGCCTCGGCCCGGTCGAGGCCTCGAAGCAGGCCCTCAAGCGCGCCGGCCTGACGATCGGCGACATCGACCTCGCCGAGATCAACGAGGCCTTCGCCGCCCAGGTCATCCCGTCCTACCAGGACCTGGGCCTGGACCTGGACAAGGTGAACGTCAACGGTGGCGCCATCGCCGTCGGCCACCCCTTCGGCATGACCGGCGCCCGGATCACCGGCACGCTGATCAACAGCCTCCAGTTCCACGACAAGCAGTTCGGCCTGGAGACCATGTGCGTCGGCGGCGGCCAGGGCATGGCCATGGTCATCGAGCGCCTCAGCTAGTCACCACCGCCCGCTCTCCACGGCCCGAACCCGTCAACCGCACCGCGTCCGAGCCGTGACCGAATCTCCCCCAGGATGTGACCTACATCCCGGGGGAGTTCGTTTTCCCAGGTCAGAGCAGTTTCGGGACTAAACGCCCGGCAGAAATACCTGTCCAATTCGTGACGTAATGCACTGACAGCGGGCACCACCTCGGGACAAGCTGATGTAGAAGTCGGGGGATCGACTCGGAATCGGGAGTACGTCAGTGAGCGCCATGTCTCTTGCCCTGCTGCTGACCACGGCCGCTGCCACGGCCGTGGGCGCTGCTGCCCTGCACGCCGTCCACGGTCTCCGCAAGGAGGTCACCGCCCTCCGGGGCGAGCTGGTCGCCGGTCACGGCGGGACGGTTCCGGCCGCCCGCACCTCGCCCGCCGCCGAGATACGGGCCGCGGTCGCCGAGGCGCTGGCCGAGGAGCGCGAGCGCGAGCTGGCCGAGGCGCGGGCCTTCTGGGCCGCGCAGGAGGCCCGTGACGCGGCCGACGCCCCGTCCCTGCTGGGCGGTCTGGGCGGCCCGGCCGACGACGGCACCTTCTTCGTGCCGCGCCAGACCGACTTCGTGGGCCTGGAGGCGATGGCCCTGGAGGCCATGGAGGCGGAGGCCGCCGCGCTGGACGGCCCGGAGGCGCAGGACGCCTTCGACGAGTACCCCGAGGACTCGGCGGAGCTGGCCGCGGCCCGCCGCCGGCACCCCTCGCACCCGGACTTCGTGCCGGTGCAGACGCCCGTGGTCACCGACCACGAGCGGACGGTGGCCCGCCTGGAGGAGCTCGCGGACACCCGCACCGCGCTCACCGACGTCCGCCCGGGGCCGCTCGGCACCCTCGACGTGTACGTCTTCGCGGACGGCACCACCCTCTGTATGACCCCCGGTCACCGCGAGACCGCGGAGCGTCTCGCCGAGGCCCTGCGCGCGGGCCGCACCCCGGTCCTGCTCGGCGGGTCGGGCGTCTCGGGCGCCTTCGCCCTGACCTTCTCGTACGGCGACACCGACGAGGAGAACGTCTACATCCTCGCGGACCGCGTGATCGCCTCCCTGTAGGGCCCCGCCGCCCCCGGCGGCCGCCCTTCCCCGCAGGACCCCCGGCCGTCCCGCAAAGCCCGCCGAGGCCCGCCGGGGAGCCCTACAGCCCCGCGCGCTCCATCGCCTCCCGTACCAGCCTCACGGCCTCGTCCAGCTCTCCCTCGTGGGAGCCGGCCGGGGCCGTTCGCAGGACTTCGGCCAGATCGTTCCCGGCGACGGCGAGTTGGTCGCCCACCGCGAACAGGCCCGCGTCCGGCATGGTCCTCGGCTCCCGGTCGGGGTTCTCGGCGCGCTGGGCGCGCACCGCCAACTCGCGGGCGAGGGCCAGCCCTTCGGCCGCCGCGGCCTGCCGGAGGCGGCTCTGCGGGGCGGACCGCAGCCGGTCGGCGAACCGCTCCACGGCGGCGGTCAGTTCACTCGTATCGTGCACCCCGCGACCCTACGCGCCCGCCGGGCCCCCTTTCCAACGAGGCCGCCGTCACTTCACGTGCCGGCCGAGGAAGTCGCGGACGAGTCCGGCGATCTCCTCGCCGTGGGTCTCCAGGGCGAAGTGTCCGGCGTCCAGGAGGTGGATCTCGGCGTCGGGCAGGTCCCGGGCGAAGGCCTCCGCCCCGGCCGGTCCGAAGATCTCGTCGCCGCGCCCCCAGGCGGCGAGCAGCGGCGGCCGGTGGGTGCGGAAGTACTCCTGGAAGAGCGGGTAGCCGTCCAGGTTGAACTGGTAGTCCCAGAAGAGCTGGAGCTGGATCTCCTTGTTGCCGGGCCGGTCGAGGCCGGCCTGGTCCAGGGTCCAGGTCTCGGGCGGGACGTGGTCGAGCCGGTCGGCGGGCACGCCGTGGGTGTACTGCCAGCGGGTGGCCTCGGCGGTCAGCAGCTGCCGCACGTCGGCCTCGTGCGCCGCCCGGTCCCGGGCGTGGGCGAAGAGTAGGTCCCAGAAGGGGGTGAACCCCTCCGTGTAGGCGTTGCCGCTCTGGCTGACGATCGCGGTGACGCGTCCGGGGTGGCGGGAGGCGATCCGCAGGCCGATCGGCGCGCCGTAGTCCTGGATGTAGAGCGCGAACTTCTCCACGCCCAGCTGGTCGAGGAGCCCGAGGGTGACCTCGGTGAGCTTCTCGAAGCTGTACTCGAAGTCCTCGACGGCCGGTGCGGCGGAGGCGCCGAAGCCGATGTGGTCCGGGGCGATCAGGTGGTACTCGTCGGCGAGCTCGGCGATGAGCCCCCGGTACATGTGCGAGCTGGAGGGGAAGCCGTGCAGCAGGACGAGGGTGGGGTTCGCCGGGTCTCCGGCCTCCCGGTAGAAGACGTCGAGGCCGTCGACGGTGGTGGTGCGGGCGCGCAGGGCGAATGCGGACATGACTGACTCCCCGTTTCCGGTCTCCGGTCGAGAGAACGAGCGTTCTCCCGGTGCCCTGTAGACTACGAGAACGATGGTTCTCCACGCAAGGGGTGATCGGACGATGGATGCGGAGACGGCCGAGCTGAAGCTGCTCGACACCGCGGAGCGGCTCTTCGACGAGCGGGGGGTGCAGGCCGTCGGCATGGACACCCTCCGCGCCGCCTCGGGGGTCTCCCTGAAACGGCTCTACCAGCTCTTCCCGTCCAAGGACCTGCTGGTCGAGGCCGTCCTGCGGCGCCGCGACGAGGCCGTGCGGACAGGGCTCGCCGAGCACGGCGCGCGGACCGCGGAGGGGCCGTACGAGCGGGCGCTCGCGGTCTTCGACCGGCTGGCCGACTGGTTCGCGGAGCCCGGGTTCCGCGGCTGCACGTTCATCAACGCCTTCGGGGAGCTCGGCGGGGTCACCCCGGCGGTCGCCACGATCGCCCGCGACCACAAGGCGGCCCTGCGGGCGTACTTCGCCGAGCAGACGGACGCCCTCGGCGTCCCGTCCGTCCTCGCCGACCAGCTGGCCCTGCTCGCCAACGGCGCCATGGTCGTCGCGGGCATCACCGGCTCCCCGGAGCCGGCCGCCCAGGCGAAGGCGGCGGCCCGCGTCCTCCTCGACACGGCCCGCCCTGAGAACGCGGCCCGTCCCTGAGGACACGACCCGCCCCCGGGAACGCGAACTCCGCCGAGAGACACGCCCTGCCCCTGAGGACGCGGGAACGCCCCCGGGAACGCGGAAGGGCCCGCCCGGCGCGAAGCCGGACGGGCCCTTCCCCCCGAGTCGGGGGGTGCGTCAGTCGTCGCCCTGAAGGATCGACAGCAGACGCAGCATCTCCAGGTAGATCCACACCAGGGTCATGGTGAGACCGAAGGCGGCCAGCCAGGCCTCCTCGCGCGGCGCGCCGTAGGTGATGCCGTCCTCGACCTGCTTGAAGTCGAGGGCGAGGAACAGGGCGCCGAGGACGATGCCGATGATGCCGAAGACGATGCCGAGGCCGCCGCTGCGGAAGCCGAGGCCGTCACCGCCGCCGAAGACCGAGAACAGCAGGTTGACCGCCATGAGCAGCACGAAGCCCATCGCGGCGGCCATCACGAAGCCGTAGAAGCGGCGGGTGACGCGGATCCAGCCCATCTTGTAGGCGAGGAGCACGCCGGCGAAGACCGACATCGTGCCCAGGACCGCCTGGATGACCACGCCGTCGGCGATGTACGTCGAGACGGCGGCGGAGATCACTCCGAGGAAGACGCCCTCGAAGGCGGCGTAGCCCAGGATCAGCGCGGGCGACGGCCGGCGCTTGAAGGACTGCACCAGCGACAGGACCAGCGCGACCAGACCGGCGCCGACGGCGATGCCGTAGGACTTGCCGAGGTTCGCCGGGTCGACCGGCAGCAGCAGCCAGGACAGGACGGCGGTGACCACGACCGTGCCGAGCGTCATGGCCGTACGGCTCACGACGTCGTCGATCGTCATCACGTTGCCGCGGGCCTGCTGCGGGGCGCCGAGCTGGGTGTCCTGCGGGGCGTACGGGTTGGTCGCGTACGGGTTCGCGGCGCCCTGGGCGTAGGGGTTGCCCGTGGCGTACGGGTTGGTTCCCACGGCGGGGCCCCCGGCCTGCGGCTGCTGCGCGTTGAAGCCCGCGTAGCCCGCGTCGCGGCTGAACCCCCGTCGCGAGAAGACCGGGTTGCTGCTCCTCATCTCACTCCTCCATGGCAGGCCGCGCGGCGCGGCCTTGCGTCAAGGGTAATGCGTAGGCAAAAGAAAGACCCTAGTGCTCGGGGAGGATCTTTTCCCGTAAGTTTTCGATCTTCGTCGGCAGCGGACCTCCCCGTCCGGCCAGGCTCTTCCCGTCGAAGAACACCCCTACCCCGGGAGAGCCCCCTTGACCGCCGAGCCCCACGAGACCTGGACCCTGCGCCACGCCACCGCGTGGGTCTTCACCGCGAACGGGCACCTCACCAGGCCCGTGATCCTGGCCGGCGACGCCGGCGCCGAGCTCGCCGACCTCGCCGCGCGCGCGGACCACGCCTCGTACTCGCTGCTCGCCGAGCTGAAGGCGCGCGGCCACGACCTGGTCCTGCTCGGGCTGCCCGCCGACGGCTCCATGACCGGCGACGGCGGGATCGTGCAGAACACCGTGACGCGCGCGCTCGCGGAGCGCCTGGGCGACGCCCCGCTGACCGTCGGCGGCACCGGGCAGGGCGCCCTCGCCGCGCGCTACGCCCTGGCGGGCATGGAGTACCAGCGGATCGACCACCGAACGGGGGTCTTCTTCTCCCACGACGGCGCCGACCCGGAACTGGAGGACGAGGCCGAGCTGAGCCGCATGGGCGGGCGGCCCCGGATCCCGCGCTTCCTGCGGCTCGTCGGCGAGGGCGTGGTCGACGGCCTGGCCGGGGAGACCGCCGACGACACGATCACCGGCGGGACGGCGTCCCCGGGCGGCCCGCTCCTCCCCGAGGAGTACGGCTCCTGGCTGCTGGACCGGCTGCCGCAGTAGGCGAACCGTGGTGCCCGGAACCGGACTCGAACCGGTACGGCCCGAAGGCCAGCGAGGTTTAAGCTCGCCGTGTCTGCGTTCCACCATCCGGGCGTCGCCGCGAAGCTCCGCGTCGGCACATGAGCCTATCGGGGCGACTTCGCCCGATCAGCGGAACAGCGGCCCGATGTTGTCTTATTTTATTGACGCCTGAGGGTGCGTCAGTGCAGGTGAGGGCCCTTTCGACAAACTGTGACGGGGGTCGCAGGCGCAAAGCCGCACCCCCTGGAATGACGAAAAGTCGTCGCACTTCTGTCACGTCGGCTCGACGGCGTCCCTCAGGGGCGCCGTCATACCAAAGGAGGACGGGACACCCTCCCGGTCAGACTCCAGACTGCCCCCGGAACCGGCACAGGGACGGACGTCCCGCGCCGGAACGCTCGACACGATGGAGGGGTTCCCGAATCGCAGTCGCAGTGACAGGAGTCCTCCCGTGACCACCACCCCCACCGTGTCCCGCGCCACCGCGGTGGCCGCCCGCGCCACGGACCTCACGAAGGTCTACGGCCACGGCGAGACCCAGGTGGTCGCCCTCGACCACGTCACCGTCGACTTCCGGCAGGGCGAGTTCACCGCGATCATGGGCCCCTCGGGCTCCGGCAAGTCGACGCTCATGCACTGCGTCGCCGGCCTGGACTCCTTCTCCTCCGGCTCGGTCCGGATCGGCGAGACGGAGCTCTCCACCCTGAAGGACAAGCAGCTCACCCAGCTGCGCCGGGACAAGATCGGCTTCATCTTCCAGGCCTTCAACCTGCTGCCGACGCTGACGGCCCTGGAGAACATCACGCTGCCGATGGACATCGCGGGCCGCAAGGCCGACCAGCAGTGGGTCCAGCAGGTCATCGACATGCTCGGCCTCTCCGGCCGCCTCAAGCACCGCCCCACCGAGCTCTCCGGCGGCCAGCAGCAGCGCGTGGCCGTGGCCCGCGCCCTCGCCTCCCGCCCCGAGATCATCTTCGGCGACGAGCCCACCGGAAACCTGGACTCCCGCTCGGGCGCCGAGGTCCTCGGCTTCCTGCGCAACTCGGTGCGGGAGCTGGGCCAGACCGTCGTCATGGTCACCCACGACGCGGTGGCCGCCTCCTACGCGGACCGCGTGATCTTCCTCGCGGACGGCCGGATCGTCGACGAGATGCTGCGCCCGACGGCGGACGGCGTCCTCGACCGCATGAAGGCCTTCGACGCCAAGGGCCGTACGAGCTGACGCACCGGCGTCACCCCGTACCCGCCCCTCCTCCCAGGACTCCAGGACCCACCCATGTTCCGTACCGCCCTGCGCAACGTCCTCGCGCACAAGGCGCGGCTGCTGATGACCGTCCTCGCCGTAATGCTCGGCGTGGCCTTCGTCTCCGGCACCCTCGTCTTCACCGACACCCTCTCCCAGGCCTTCCGCAACCAGTCGGCGAAGAGCTACGACGACGTGGCCGTCGCCGTCAGCCTCCGGCCGAACCCGGAGGAGGCCGTCAAGAACCCCGGCCTCTCCCAGCGGACCGTCGACGAGGTCGCGAAGCTCGACGGCGTCACCGCCGTCGCCCCGCGCGTCGACGGCTTCGCCGGCGTGCCGGACAAGAACGGCAAGCTGATCGGCGTCGGCTGGTCCAACAAGGGCACCAACTTCGCCCCCGGCAAGGACGGCAAGGACCCGGCCCTCGCCTTCACCACCGGGACCGGCCCGGCCGCGGCCGACCAGATCGCCCTCGACAAGGACACCGCCGACAAGGGCGGCTACAAGGTCGGCGACCGGGTCCGGGTCGCCACCAACGGCCCGGTGAAGGAGTTCACCCTCTCCGGCGTCTTCACCACCGAGGACGGCGCCGTCAACGCGGGCGGCAGCCTCGTCGTCTTCGACGCCCCGGTCGCCCAGAAGCTCTACCTCAAGCCCGGCTACTACTCGGACATGAACGTCACGGCGGCCCCCGGCGCCGATGCCGAGAAGCTCCGCGACGAGGTCCTGAAGGTGGTCCCGAAGGCCGCCACCGCACAGACCGGCCAGGCCCTCGCCGACCAGCAGGCCGAGGACATCGAGGCCGGCCTCGGCGCCCTCAACCAGGTCCTCCTGGGCTTCGCCGGCATCGCGCTCTTCGTCGGGATCTTCCTGATCTCCAACACCTTCACGATGCTGGTCGCCCAGCGCACCAAGGAACTGGCCCTGATGCGCGCGGTCGGCGCCTCGCGCCGGCAGATCACCCGCTCCGTCCTGGCCGAGGCCGGCATCGTCGGCCTGCTCGCCTCCGCCGTCGGATACGTCCTCGGCATCGGGCTCGCCTCGGCCCTGCGCTCCGGCATGGCCGCCTTCGACATGAAGGTCCCGGACGGCGAGCTGGTCCTCGGCGCCACCCCGGCCGTGGCCGCCTTCGGCGTCGGCGTCGTCATCACCACGCTGGCCGCCTGGCTGCCCGGCCGCCGGGCCGCGAAGATCCCGCCGGTCGCCGCGATGAACAGCGTCCACGCGACGCCCAACGCCAAGTCGCTGGTCGTACGGAACTCGATCGGCGCCGCGATCACCGCGATCGGCGCCGTCCTCATCGTGCTCGGCGCGAACACCGGCGGCGACGAGGGCCGCATGACCATCGCGGGCGGCGCCTTCGCCACCCTCATCGGCGTCATCGTCCTCATCCCGTTCCTCGTCCGGCCCGTGATCGCCCTGATCCGTCCCCTCTTCGAGACGGTCTTCGGGATCTCCGGCAAGCTCGCCGGCCTCAACGCGGTCCGCAACCCGCGCCGCACCGGCGCCACCGGCTCCGCGCTCGCCATCGGCCTCACCCTGGTCACCGGCCTCTCGGTCATCGGCGTCAGCGCCGGCCAGGCCCTGGACAAGATGACCGTCGACCAGATCAAGGCCGACTACATGGTCACCATGGCCAGCGGCGGCGGCCTGTCGCACGAGGCCCTGACGGCCCTGGAGAAGGCCCCGGGCGTCACCGCCGTCTCCCCGCAGCAGGCGGGCGCCTTCGACCTCAAGGGCACGTACGTCTCCGCCTCCGGCGTCACCCCCGGCGACATCGGGAAGGTCCTCAAGGTGGAGGTCGTGAACGGCTCGCTGGCGTCCCTCGGCGAGGGGAAGATCGCCGTCGCGGAGAAGACCGCCACGAGCCGCGGCCTGAAGGTCGGCTCCGGCGTCCCGGTCGAGTACCTGGACAAGAAGAAGGGCACGCTGACCGTCGGCGCGATCTACCAGGACAGCGAGTTCCTCTCCCCCGTCCTCGTGGACGCGAAGATCCTCGACGCCCACGACCCGCAGCCGTACATCCCGCAGATCTTCGTCTCCACCGACGGCGGCCCGAGCGACGCGAACGAGCGGGCGCTGGCCAAGGCAATGGGCGACAACCCGGCCATCACCGTCCTCGACCAGAAGGACATCCGCGACACCTTCGGCGGGCAGATCAACCTCCTGCTGAACATCATGTACGGCCTGCTCGCGATGGCCCTGCTCATCGCCGTCCTCGGAGTCGTCAACACCCTCGCGATGTCCGTCTTCGAACGCCAGCAGGAGATCGGCATGATCCGGGCGATCGGTCTCGACCGGCGCCGGGTGAAGCGGATGGTCCGTCTGGAGGCCGTGGTCATCTCGGTGTTCGGCGCGGTCGTCGGCATCGGCCTCGGCACCTTCCTCGCCTGGGCCCTCGGCAAGACCTTCGAGAGCAGCCTGCCGGGTTACGCCCTGGTCGTGCCCTGGGACCGGATCGGCCTCTTCGTGGTCCTGGCGGCCCTGGTCGGCGTCCTCGCCTCCCTGTGGCCGGCCCGCAGCGCGGCGAAGCTGAACATGCTCTCCGCGATCAAGGCCGAATAGCCGGACCCGCACGGAGAAGAGGGCCGGACCCCCGAGCGGGGGTCCGGCCCTCCCCCGTTCACTCCTGCCAGACGCGCGGCCGCAGCGCCGTCCCGCTCCTTCCCGACTCCGGGGTCTTCACGGCGAGGAACTGGTTCACGCCGATCCGGTTGCGCTCGAAGGAGACCGCCGAGGCCGCCATGTAGAGCCGCCAGATGCGGGCCCGGCCGGGCGAGGTGAGCCGGACCGCCCGGTCCCAGCCGGCCTCCAGGTTGGCCACCCAGCGGCGCAGGGTCAGCGCGTAGTGCTCGCGGATCGCCTCCACGTCCCGGACCTCGAATCCGGCGTCCTCCAGGGTCGTCAGGGTGCTGCCCATGGGCGAGAGTTCGCCATCGGGGAAGACGTACGCGTCGATGAAGGCGTCGATCTCGTAGGCCTCCTCGTCGGGCTCGGGGCGCCGGGAGATCTGGTGGTTCAGGAGCCGTCCGCCGGGCTTGAGGAGGCCGTACAGGGTGTCGGCGTACTCCCGGTACTTCACGGAGCCGACGTGCTCGGCCATGCCGATCGAGGAGATCGCGTCGTACGGGCCGTCGGTGACGTCCCGGTAGTCCTGGACGCGGATCTCGATCAGGTCCGTGAGGCCCTCGTCGGCGATCCGCTTGCGGGCGTAGACGGCCTGTTCGCGGGAGAGGGTGACGCCGACGACCCTGGCGCCGTACTCGCGGGCGGCGTGGAGGGCCATGGAGCCCCAGCCGCAGCCCACGTCGAGGAGCCGGTCGCCCTCCTTGAGGTTCAGCTTGCGGGCGATGAGGTCCAGCTTGTCGCGCTGGGCGTCCTCCAGGGTGCCGTCCTCGGTCCAGTAGGCGCACGAGTAGACCATCGAGGGGCCGAGGACCAGCTCGTAGAACTCGTTGCCCACGTCGTAGTGGTGACTGATCGCCTGCTTGTCGCGGCGCTTGCTGTGCCGGCTGCCGCTGCGGCCGCGCATCTCCTCGGCCGGGGGCTTCGGCGGCGGAAAGGGGCCGGCGATGCGCAGCAGGGCGCGGGCGGCGGCGCGCAGCTTGGGGTCGCGTACGGAGTCCAGCAGGCCCCTGGTCTCCTCGCCGCGCTCCCACAGGAGGCCGGAGAGGCTGTCCAGGAGCGCGTAGAGGTCCCCCTCCACGTCGATCTCGCCCGCCACCCAGGCGCGGGCGAGGCCCAGTTCGCCCGGCTTCCAGATCAGCCTTCGCAGCGCCCGGCGGTCGCGGACGATCAGGACGGGACCACCGACGGGCCCGGCCTCGCTGCCGTCCCAGGCTCGCAGACGGACCGGGAGCGGCCCGCCGAGGAGTTCCTCGGCGAGGGTCGCCAGCCGCGACGCGGCGTCGGCCATGGTGCACACCTCCGTGATCTTCAAAGCCCCAGAAATGTTCGTCACCAAGGGAACACCGTCGGTAGGCGTCGCAGTCCCGAATCGGCGCAACGAGTCGGCAAAACACGCGAAGGGCCGTCCGCACCACGGATGGCGGACGGCCCTTTTACGGCCTTGCGTGTACTGCTGGTCCTGCTGGTACTTCCTGTACTGCTCGCGTACTGCGGGGTGTTGCTAGGCCTTGGCCTTCTCCTGCGCCGGGGCGGCCGGCGCGGGGGCGGGCTTGGCCGCCTCGTAGAACTCCTCGCGCGGCGTCTCCATGGCGCCGAGCGACACGACCTCGCGCTTGAGGAACATGCCGAGGGTCCAGTCGGCGAAGACGCGGATCTTGCGGTTGAAGGTCGGCATCGCCATGCCGTGGTAGCCACGGTGCATGTACCAGGCGAGACGGCCCTTGAGCTTGATCTTCATCTTGCCCATGACGATCATGGCGACGCCCTTGTGCAGACCGAGTCCGGCCACCGCGCCCTTGTTGGCGTGGCTGTACTCCTTCTGCGGGAAGCCGCGCATGCCGGCCACCACGTTGTCGCCGAGGACCTTGGCCTGGCGCAGGGCGTGCTGGGCGTTCGGCGGGCACCAGGCGCGCTCGCGCGGGACGCCGGCCTTGATCGCGGCCATGTCCGGGACCTGGGCGTTGTCGCCCGCGGCCCAGACGTAGTCCATGCCGTTGACCTGGAGCTTCTCGTTGCAGTCCACGTGGCCGCGGGGGCCGAGCGGCAGACCGAAGCGGGCGAGCGCCGGGTTCGGCTTCACGCCGGCGGTCCAGACGATGGTGCTGGAGTCGACCTCGAGGCCGTTCTTCAGCACGACGTGGCCGTCGACGCAGGAGTCCATGGAGGTCTCGAGGTAGATCTCGATCCCGCGGGACTCCAGGTGCTCCTTGCCGTACTGGCCGAGCTTGGGGCCGACCTCGGGAAGGATCTTGTCGGCCGCGTCGACCAGGATGAAGCGCATGTCCTCGCGCGACACGTTCTGGTAGTACTTCGCGGCGTCGCGGGCCATGTCCTCGACCTCGCCGATCGTCTCGGCACCGGCGAAGCCACCGCCGACGAAGACGAAGGTCAGGGCCTTGCGGCGGACCTCCTCGTCGGTGGTCGAGTCGGCCTTGTCGAGCTGCTCGAGGACGTGGTTGCGCAGGCCGATGGCCTCCTCGATGCCCTTCATGCCGATGCCCTGCTCGGCGAGGCCGGGGATCGGGAAGGTGCGCGAGACCGCGCCCATCGAGATGACCAGGTAGTCGAACGGCAGCTCGTACGCCTCGCCGACGAGCGGCGCGATCGTGGCGACCTTGCGGTCCTGGTCGATGGTGGTGACCCGGCCGGTGAGCACCTCGGCTCCGCGGACGACGCGTCGCAGCGGGACGACGACGTGACGCGGGGAGATGCTGCCGGCGGCGGCTTCGGGGAGGAAGGGCTGGTAGGTCATGTACGACCGCGGGTCGACGACCGTGACGGTCGCCTCCGCGTAGCGCATCTTCTTGAGGATGCGCCGAGCTGCGTACAGGCCTACGTACCCGCCGCCTACTACGAGGATCCTGGGACGCTCCGTGGTGCTCATGGGATCGAGTATCCACCCCTCCGGAGGGGGGTGCTCGTGCGCCCCTTCACAAGCTTCGGGGAGACCTCTGCTACACTCCGCCGCCCACGTGATCCACGTCATGGTCCTGCAAAGGAACCGGGGTGCACTGGCGAACGTTGTTCACCCCCCGTGAACTGGCCTGGAGAGCCTCCGTTAACGCTGAAGCGGAGCACTGCTTCACACGATGGAAACATCGAGCGAATCGGCCTCCGCACCTGCGAAAGGGCCCCGGGGTACCCCTCGGAGGGCCTAAAGACCTTCCTCGGGTGCCCACGGGGCCCTTTTCCTTGTGAAGAACTTCACGAACCTTTTCCGACGGGGTGTCGCCGGAGGGCTCGATAGGCGCCCACTATGCGACGGATAGGGCGATCCCATCGAGAATGTCGTGCTCGCTGACGACGACCTCGCGGGCCCCGACGCGCTCCACGATCTCCCGCAGGACGAGCGCCCCGGCGATGATCACGTCGACCCGGCCGGGATGGACGACGGGGATCGCGGCCCGCTCGTCGTGGGTGGAGGCGAGGAGCCGCTCGGTCACCTCGGCGACCTGCTCGGCGGAGATCCGGGAGTGGTGGACCTTCTCGGAGTCGTACTCGGGGAGCCCGAGGGCGATCGCGGCGACCGTGGTGACGGAGCCGGCGAGTCCGACGAGGGTCTCCGCCGTGTCGATCGGCACGGCCTCGGCGGCCAGGTCGAGCGCGGCACGGACGTCGGCGCGGATCGCGGCGACCTCCTCGGCGGTCGGCGGGTCGTGGCGGACGTGCCGCTCGGTGAGCCGGACGCAGCCGATGTCGACGGAGCGGGCGGCCTCGACGTGCTTGTTGCCGACCACGAACTCGGTGGAGCCGCCGCCGATGTCGACGACGAGGCGCCGGTCGTCCCCGTGCAGCTCGCCGGTGGCGCCGGTGAAGGAGAACTCGGCCTCCTGGTCGCCGGTGATGACCTCGGGCTCGACGCCCAGGATCTCCACGACCCCGTTCACGAAGTCCGCGCGGTTCTCGGCGTCGCGGGAGGCGGAGGTGGCGACGAAGCGGAGCCGCTCGGCGCCCAGTTCCCTGATGACCTCCGCGTACTCGCGGCAGGCCGCGAAGGTCCGCTCCAGGGCCTCGGGGGCGAGCCGGCCCGTCTTGTCGACGCCCTGGCCGAGCCGGACGATGGTCATCCGCCGGTCCAGCTCGATCAGCTCGCCGGTCTCCGGGTGGACGTCGGCGACGAGGAGGCGGATGGAGTTCGTACCGCAGTCGATTCCGGCGACCCGGGTCATTCCGAGGACTTCCCTTCGTCCGTGCACGGGTTCACGCAGGGGCCCTTCGCCCACCACTCCGGCAGCATCGCGAGCGCCTCGTCGCCGAACGGGTTCACGCCCGGGCCGGCGACCAGCGAGTGGCCGACGAGGACGTGCAGGCACTTGACCCGGTCCGGCATCCCGCCGGCGCTCGGGAAGCCCTCCAGGACCTCGATGGCGTCGCGGCGGGCGATGTAGTCCTCGTGCGCGGCCCGGTAGGCGGCGGCCAGCTCCGGGTCGGTGGCGAGCCGGGACTGCATCTCCTTCATGACCCCGTTGGCCTCCAGGGTGCCGATGGCCGAGGCCGCCCGGGGGCAGGTCAGGTAGTACGTGGTGGGGAACGGCGTGCCGTCGGGGAGCCGGGGCGCGGTCTCGACGACGTCCGGGTTGCCGCACGGGCAGCGGTGCGCGATGGCGCGCAGGCCGCGGGGCGGGCGGCCGAGCTGGAGCTCGAAGGCGGCGACGTCCGTGTCGGTGGGCTCGGTGCGTTCGGTCTGCGGAGGGGGCGTTTCCATGTCTGCCTTGCTCGTCAGGTCGTTACGGGCGGTCGGCGTGGTCGACGCCGTCCCAGAGGTTGTCGTACCAGGGGCGGTCGGCCGCTCCCTGGTCGGCGCGGGGCCGTCGCTCCGCGTCGGGGTCGTTCACGGTGAAGCCGGTCTCGCCGGGCATCACGTAGTGGAGGTGCTCGCGGGCGAGGCGGCGGACGTAGGCCGGGTCCTGGAGGCGGGCCTTCTCGTCCTTCAGCTCCTCGACCCGCCGGGCGGCCTCGGCGGCCTTGCGCTCCTGCTCGGCGATCTCGCCCTGCTGGGAGACGTAGCTCCGCATCGGATAGGCGAGCGCCACGACGAGGGAGCAGACCAC
This sequence comes from Streptomyces sp. NPDC053513, assembly GCF_044544765.1. Taxonomy (NCBI): domain Bacteria; kingdom Bacillati; phylum Actinomycetota; class Actinomycetes; order Kitasatosporales; family Streptomycetaceae; genus Streptomyces; species Streptomyces sp. NPDC053513. The sequence goes on along the minus strand of NZ_JBITXP010000012.1, from coordinate 176,481 downwards.
GAGGGCGAGGAAGGCCGCGCGGCCGGTGAGCCGGGAGCGGCGGGCCTGACGGCGGGTCTGGGAGCGGTAGACACGGGCGGCGGTCTGCTCGCCGAGCAGTCTGATCCGGGTCGCGGTCGAGAACCGGTCCCGGTCCTTCGCGGCCATGTCGTGTCGCCTCCCCTGTTCACGCGTACGTCCCCGCACACGGTACGGGACCGAGTACGGGGACGTACGGATGAGCGTGGGTGTCAGCCCTTGAAGCGCGGGAACGCGCTGCGGCCGGCGTACACCGCGGCGTCGTCGAGGATCTCCTCGATGCGCAGCAGCTGGTTGTACTTGGCGACGCGGTCCGAGCGGGCCGGGGCGCCGGTCTTGATCTGACCGCAGTTCACGGCGACGGCGAGGTCGGCGATGGTGACGTCCTCGGTCTCGCCGGAGCGGTGGGACATCATGCACTTGAAGCCGTTGCGCTGGGCGAGCTCGACGGCGTCGAGGGTCTCGGTCAGCGAACCGATCTGGTTGACCTTGACCAGGAGGGCGTTGGCGGTGCCCTCCTCGATGCCGCGGGCCAGGCGCTCCGGGTTGGTGACGAAGAGGTCGTCGCCGACGATCTGGACCTTGTCGCCCAGCTTGTCGGTGATGACCTTCCAGCCGTCCCAGTCGTCCTCGAACAGCGGGTCCTCGATGGAGACCAGCGGGTACGCGGCGACCAGCTCGGCGTAGTACTCGGTCATCTCGGCGGCCGAGCGGGACTTGCCCTCGAACTCGTACGAGCCGTCCTTGTAGAACTCGGACGCGGCGACGTCGAGGGCGAGCGCGACGTCGGTGCCCGGGGTGTAGCCGGCCTCCTTGATGGCCTCGACGATGAGGTCGAGGGCGGCGCGGTTCGACTCCAGGTTCGGGGCGAAGCCGCCCTCGTCGCCGAGGCCGGTGGAGAGGCCCTTGCGCTTCAGGACGCCCTTGAGGGTGTGGTAGATCTCCGCACCCCAGCGGAGGGCCTCGGAGAAGGACTCCGCGCCGATCGGGGCGATCATGAACTCCTGGATGTCCACGTTGGAGTCCGCGTGCGAACCGCCGTTGAGGATGTTCATCATCGGAACGGGCAGCAGGTGCGCGTTCGGGCCGCCCAGGTAGCGGAAGAGCGGGAGGTCGCTGGCCTCGGAGGCGGCGTGCGCGACGGCGAGGGAGACGCCGAGGATGGCGTTGGCGCCGAGCGAGCCCTTGTTCTCGGTCGCGTCCAGGTCGAACATGGCCTGGTCGATCAGGCGCTGCTCAGTGGCGTCGTAGCCGACGAGCTCCGGGCCGATCTGCTCGATGACGGCGAGGACGGCCTTCTCGACACCCTTGCCCTGGTAACGGTTGGGGTCACCGTCGCGGAGCTCGATGGCCTCGAAGGCACCGGTGGAGGCACCGGACGGAACGGCAGCACGGCCGGTGCTGCCGTCGTCGAGGCCGACCTCGACCTCGACCGTGGGGTTGCCTCGGGAGTCCAGGATTTCCCGGGCTACGACGACGTCGATGGACGGCACGAGCATCTCCTTCTGGGATGTGACGCTGGATGTGACGCAAGGTCGGTGCAGGGTCGCTTGGCCTTGCGACAAGAGCCTAACCGGCTCGGGGGCTCCGGTCGGTCGGGCGCCCGCCCGCTGGGACGAAAAAGGACCCAAGGGCATGCATCCCGGGACGAAGGACCCCAGATCTACTGGACAGTAACCGCGGAGCCCCCGGAAACAGGGAACCCCGGTCCGGCGCGCACGGGGGAGAGGCACGCCGGACCGGGGTGGTCACCGCGGGAGGGTCGTCGGGGCCGCGTGAGCCGCCGGACTCACGCGGGCCGCCGGACTCACTTCAGGTGGAGCTGCTGACCCGGGTAGATGAGGTCGGCGTCCTGGACGACGTCCTTGTTCAGCTCGAAGAGCTTGGCCCAGCCGCCCTTGACGCCGTGCGCCTGGGCGATCTTGCTGAGGGTGTCGCCGGTGACGACCTTGTACTCGCCGTCGCCCTTCTTGACCTTCTCACCGGTCGGGGTGGTGACGGTCTTGGGGGCCTTGCGCTGCTCGCTGCGGGTGGTCGGCTGCTCGGCGCGACGCTCCTGCTGCTTCGGGGCGGCCTGCTGCGGGGCGGCCTGCTGGGGCTCGGCCTGCTGCTGCGGAGCGCTCTCGGCGGCGCCGCCGTCGTAGGAGGCACCGGAGAGGCCGACGCCGCAGCTCGGCCACGCGCCCTTGCCCTGGCCCGCGAGGACCTTCTCGGCGACGGCGATCTGCTGGGACTTCGACGCCAGGTCGGCGCGCGGGGCGTAGGCGGTGCCACCGAAGGCGGCCCAGGTGGAGTTGGTGAACTGCAGGCCGCCGTAGAAGCCGTTGCCGGTGTTGATGGCCCAGTTGCCGCCGGACTCGCACTGGGCGACGGCGTCCCACTCGGCGGAGGTGGCGGCCGAGGCGGTGCCCGCGGTCATCAGCGGGGCGGCGACGGCGATGCCGGTGACGCCGACGAGCGCGGCGACCTGGCCGGCCTTGGAGGGACGACGGTGTTTGCCCTTGGCGGAAAACAGCATGGGGATTCTCCTCACCGACGCCTGTGAGGTGAGCTGTCGGGTTCGGGCCGGAAAGTTGCCCGGCCGCGTGTCCTTGCACGCGGCTTCACCCCAAGCCGGTCGTCGGCCGTCTGTCTCAACGGCCGGGCCCGGCACTTACCTTGGGTCCCCCACTCCTGCCTTCGGCGCTTGCGCGACGACTGTTCCCATCGACCGACGGCAGGATTCGGCGTTTCGGTCGACGGGGCCCGCGGTGGCGAGCGATGAAGACCGTAGACACAGACCCGCCGGAAGTTCAAAGAGGCACATCGAGGAAAAATCGCCCCTGTTCGCCCTCCGGCGGGCGGTGTTTGCGCAGGTGAGAGGTGACGGAAGCAAAGTTTGCGGACGCGACACGCCAGTTGGGGCGAAGAGACTCATGTCTCACTTGCCCAGAACCGGACATAAGCCCTCGAACTAACCGGCCGCTGTCGTCGAACCCACCGTCAGGTCAAGGCTCTGACCAGGCAGGATGAGGTTCGGATCGGTGCCCACCGTCTGCCGGTTGGCGTCGTAGAGGGCGGTCCAGCCCCCGGGGAGTTCGTTCTCCTGCGCAATGCCAGACAGACTGTCGCCCGGACGCACGGTGTATTCACCCGAAGTGTTCTGACTGTCCGTTGTGCCCGAATCCTTCGCCTCGTCAGTGGCGGGCGTGGCCTCGACCTTTTCCCCCACCTTGTCCGCACTCGAAGCGTGTCGACCCGATTCGGGCGAGCTGTCCGCCTTGCCGGATTCCTCCGGGGCGGCCTCGCCGCGGTGCTTGCCGGTGCCGGGCGCGGTCGACGGGGCGTCAGTCTTCGGCGTGTCGGACGAATCCGGCGTACCGGGCGTAACGGACGCGTCGGGAGTGCCCGGGGCCGTCGGCGTGGCGGGCGCGGTGGACGTGGCCGGCGAGGTCGGCGTGGCGGAGGTCGCCGGAGCGGCCGGCGCGGAGGGGGTCGCGGACGCGGCGGACCGGCCCGCCTTCCCGGCGGCCGAGGGGGCCGCGGGCGTGCCGGCGGTGCGGTCGGACTCGGGCAGGGGGCCGGTGGGCGCCGTCGGGACGACGGTGGGGCCGGGGTTCACCCCGGTGGCCTTGCCGTCGTTGGTCAGGCCGGCGATCGGCGCGCAGGTGGCCCACTCGTCGCTGCCCTTGGCGAGCGCCTTCTCGGCCACCGCGATCTGCTGGGCGCGGCTGGCCAGGTCGGGGCTGGGCGCGTACGCGAGGCCGCCGTTCCGCTCCCAGCTGTCCTGGGTGAACTGGAGGCCGCCGTACATCCCGTTGCCGAAGTTGGCGCTCCACTGGCCACCGGACTCGCACTCGGCGACCCGGTCCCAGGTGGCGGCGTCGGCGGCGGAGGCGGATCCGGTGGCGAGCAACGGCAGTGCCATGGCGGATCCGGTCACGCCCGCGGCGACGACGATGGCGGGGGCCTGACGGGGGCGACGGTGTCGTCCGTTCCCGGAACGCATAGGAGCGCCTTTCGCGTGACGGCTGAGACTGCCGGGAAACGTAGCCGCATTCGAACGTCCGTCACAAGTCGATGGCGCCACGATCACACGAAGATCACATTTCTGATGGCGCATCAGTGGGCGGGACCGGTACGGAAGGGGAGAACTCCACCGGAAGCGTGCGCAAACCGCGCATGATGAGCCCACCGCGCCACCGGAGTTCGGCCGGATCGGCGGCGAGTCGCAGGTCCGGCAGCCGGGTCAGCAGGGTCGCGAGCGCCGTCTGTCCTTCGAGGCGGGCGAGCGGCGCGCCCAGGCAGTAGTGGATGCCGTGCCCGTAGCCGAGGTGCTGGTTGTCGCGCCGGGCGAGGTCGAGTGTGTCCGGCCCGTCGAACCGCTCCGGGTCCCGGTCGGCGGCGGCGAGCACCACGAGCACCGGGTCGCCCGCCGGGATCTCCTGCCCGCCGATGGTCAGCGCCCGCGTCGCGTACCGCCAGGTCGCCATCTCCACGGGCCCGTCGTACCGCAGCAGCTCCTCGACGCCGGTCTCCAGGAGGCCGGTCTCCCCGGCGGCGAGCGAGGCCTGGAGCCGGGCGCGCTGATCGGGATGGCGCAGCAGCTGGTACACGCCGTTGCCGATGAGGTTGACGGTCGTCTCGAAGCCGGCGAACAGCAGGATGAAGGCCATGGCGGCGGCCTCGTTCTCGGTGAGGTGCTCCCCGTGGTCGGAGGCCTTGATGAGCCCCGAGATCAGGTCGTCCGCCCCTTCTTGCCGCAGGCCTTCCCGCTTCCGGTGGATCAGCTCGGCGAGGTAGCCGCGCATCTTCTTCACCGACCGGGCGACCCCGCCGCGCGGGCCCCCGCCGTGCCGGATCATCATCCCGGCCCAGTCCCGGAAGTCGTCCTGGTCCTCCGGCGGCACGCCGAGCAGGTCGCAGATCGCGTAGATGGGGAGCGGGAAGGCGAACTCGTGGATGAGGTCGGCGCTCCCCTTCTCGGCGAAGGCGTCGATGAGCCGGTCCGTGAGCTCCTGCACCCGCGGGGCGAACTCGGCGACCCGGCGCGGGGTGAAGGCCTTCGAGACGAGCCGCCGCAGCCGGGTGTGGTCCGGCGGGTCGATGTTGAGCAGATGCGTCATCAGCTCGGCCTTGCGCTCGCCGGGGATGCCGGTCTTCCCCTTCGCGTGCGGGGACTCGTCGTGGTGCGCGGGGTTCTTGGAGAGCCGCTGGTCGGCGAGGGCCTGCCGGGCGTCCGCGTACCGGGTCACGAGCCAGGCCTCGACCCCGCTGGGCAGCGTCGTCCGGTGGACGGGGGCGTGCTCCCGCAGCCAGGCGTAGGCGGGGTACGGATCGCTCGCGAACTCCCAGGTGAAGAGCTCGGGCGCGGGGGTGGGACCGGGGGACGTACTCACGGCACGACCGTACAGGGCCGCCCCGGAAGGAACGTTTCGTGGAGATCCTGTGAGCAGGTCGTACAGGTCGTGCCCTACATTCCTGTCAGTGGATCACCAGCTGCTCAGGAGCACCTTCGCGGTCGTCGAGAGACGGGCCGAGCACGCCGTCACGTTCTTCTACTCGCACCTCTTCTGGCACAACCCCGGGGTGCGCGAGCTCTTCCCCGAGGACATGCTCCCCCAGCGGGACCGACTCCTCGCCGCGCTCACGCACGTGGTGACCCACCTGGAGGACCCCGGGCTCGCGGCCTACCTCGGGCAGCTGGGCCGCGACCACCGCAAGTTCCTCGCCTCCCCCGCGCTGTACGCGGCCGTCGGGCAGAGCCTGCTCGCCGCGTTCGCGCACGCGGCCGGCGCCGCCTGGACGATCGAGGCGGAGAAGGCCTGGACCGAGGCGTACGGGCACGTCGCCGAGCTGATGCTGGCGGGTGCCGACGCGGCGGCCGGGGCCGGGGAGCCCGCCTGGTGGGACGCGGACGTCGTGCGGCACGAGCGGTACGGCGACGACCTGGCCGTCCTCACCCTGCGCCCCCGGCAGCCCCTCCTCCATCTGCCCGGCCAGTACGTCGGCGTCAGCTCGCTGCGGGTCCCGCGCGTCTGGCGCACCTACTCCCTGGCCGACGCGCCCCGCCCCGACGGCACGGTGGAGCTGCACGTGAGCCGGATCGCGGGCGGCGCGATGAGCACGGCGCTGGTCGAGCAGACGGGGCCGGGCGAGGTGCTGCGGCTCAGCGCCCCCGGCGGCGGGCTGGTCGCGCGGACGCCGCCGGGCGGACTGCGCACCTATATATGCGCGGGTACGGGCTGGGCCCCGGTGCGGGCGCTCCTCGCGGAGGCCGCCGTGGCCGAGCCGGACCTGGAGGGCCGGCTGTTCGTGGTGGCCCGCTCCAAGGAGTACCTGTACGCGCGCGAGGACGCCGAGCGCCTGAAGGAGCGCCTCCCCGGCCTGAACGTCACCTACATCACGGCCGCGCCCCGGCAGCGCAAGGACCAGGCGACCGAGCGGCTGCTCCGGGCACTGCGGGCGTGCGTCCGCTGGTCCGCGCACGACGTGTACCTCGCCGGGCCGCCGGGGTTCGTGGCGGAGGTCGCCGAGGTCCTGGAGGAGCTGGGCACGGACCCGGAGCGGATCCACCACGACACCCTGCCGTCGGTGGGCCGCTTCACCACCCGCCCGAACACGGCGGCCGAACGCCTCCTGGGCCCCCCGACCCCCCTCTGGCACGACCCGGAGGCACGGGCGCCGCGCGGCGCCTCCCGGTCCTTCTAGTCCTTCAGGCCCTCCGCCGCGCGGATCGTGTCGCGGTACGCCCGGGCCGCCGCCCGCAGGGCCGCCTCCGGGTCCACGCCGGCGGCGTCGGCGCGGGCGGCGAGGGCGAGCAGTTCGTAGCCGACGCCCTCCCCCGCCGGGAGTTCGACGTCGAGGCCCGCCGTGCGGACCCGGCCCGCGAGCTTCGCGGCGAGCGCGAGCCCCGGCTGCCCGAGCGGCACCCCGTCGGTGACGGACTCCCGCTGCTTCTCGACGGCCTTGGTGCGCAGCCAGTGCGCGTGGACGTCCTCGGGGGTCTCGGCGGTGGCGTCCCCGAAGACGTGCGGGTGCCGGTGGATCAGCTTCTCGACGAGCGTCCCGGCGACGTCGTCCACGGAGAACGGCTCCTCCGCGTCCTCCTCGGCGATCCGGGCGTGGAAGACGACCTGGAGCAGCACGTCCCCGAGCTCCTCGCGCAGCTCCCGCCGGTCGCCCTCCTCGATCGCCTCGACGAGCTCGTACGCCTCCTCGATGGCGTACTTGGCGAGGCCCCGGTGGGTCTGGCGCGAGGTCCAGGGGCACTCGCGGCGGATGCGGTCCATGATCTGCACGAGGTCGAGGAGGCGGGCGCCGGGCAGGTCGTACGAGCCGGGCAGCAGCTCCAGGTCGGGCATGGACACGCGGCCGGAGCCGGCGAGCCGGGCGAGGCCGTCGGTCAGCGCCCGGTCGCCCTCGCCGGAGGGCAGCAGCAGGACCGTACGGCCTCCGGCGCAGGCCTCGACGAGCTCCTCGGCGGTGGGCCGGGCGTGCTCGACGGCGACGCCGGCCTCCCGCAGGTACGGCAGCTGGGGGTGGTCCTCGTCGGGGCAGAGCACCCGGTCGGCGCCGTGCAGCGCCTGCCAGGCGGGCCAGGACAGCAGTCCGGGCGCCACGCGGTGGCTGGCGGTGAGCAGGACGATGCGGCCGGGGCTCTCGGAATTCACCCCTCCAACCTACCTACGCGCCGGACGCGGCGGCAGCGGGGTCCTGGCTGATCTGGCGGAGCCAGGGGGCCGTGGTGTCGGAGAGCCGGACCTGGGCGTCGTCCCAGCGGCCGTAGCGCGGGTTCACGTCGATGCCGAGGTCCTTGGAGGCGGCGGAGAAGACGTCCGTCAGCTTCTTCTGGCTCTCGGGGCTCTGGGTGACGCCCAGCTTCTGGGCGATCTTGTTCATGAGGACGTTGCGGCGGACGAACGCGTCGATCTGGTCGGGCGCCACGCCCTGCTCCTGGAGGAGGACCGCCGCGAGCCCGTCCTCGCCGCCGGCCTGGCGGACGAAGGCGGTCCGGGCCTGCTGGAGTTCGGCCCGGGTGGCGGTGACGCCGTTGTCGCGGGCGACCCGGTCGACGACCCGGTCGAAGATCATGACGTTGAGTTTGCGGCGGCTGAGGTCACCGGTGGCCGCGACGAGCTGCGCAGACTGCGGCGAGGCCGCCTGCGCGTCCCGTACGTCCTCGACCTGCGCCTGCAGGCTGGCGACCTCGATCCGCTGGCCGCCGACGACGGCCGCCGCTCCTGGATGGGCGTCACTGCCGCAGGCGGTGAGCAGCGGGGCCGCGGCGAGGAGGGCGGCGGAGACGGTGAGCGCAGTGCGGCGGTGCAAAGGAGCCTCCCGGGCTGGTCGTGCGTCAGTTGAACGACCTTGCGGTGATCGATGGTAGGGAGTCGCCGGGGCCGGAGCCACTACTTCGGAGCGACTGTTTCCCACAACGACTCACCCGTCACCCGGGTGTCGGCCGCTCGCGAAGCGCCGCCCGTCTCCTTCAGCAGATAGTGCGGCCGCCGCTTCACCTCGTAGTAGATGCGTCCGACGTACTCGCCGATCAGCCCGGCCATCACCATCTGCACGCCGGCGAGGGCGGTGACGGCGACGAGGAGGGTGACGTAGCCGGGGGTGGTGACGCCGTTGACGAGGGCGTCGCCGACGATCCAGGCCGCGTAGCCGAGGGCGACGACGGTGAGGAGGAGCCCGAGGTGGACGGCGGCCCGCAGGGGCTTGTTGTTGAAGGAGAGCAGGCCGTCGAGGCCGTAGTTGAGGAGCTTGCCGAAGGTCCACGTGGAGCGGCCCTGCTCGCGGACGGCGTTCTCGTAGGAGAAGGTCGTGGTGCGGAAGCCGACCCAGGAGAAGAGCCCCTTGGAGAAGCGGTTGTACTCGCCGAGTCCGAGGACGGCGTCGACGGTGCGCCGCGACAGGAGTCGGAAGTCCCCGACGCCGTCGACGAGCTCGACGTCGACGAGCCGGTTGATCGCCCGGTAGTAGAGGCGGGCGGTGAGGGTGCGGGTGACCCGGTCGCCCTCGCGGGTGCGGCGGGCGACGACCTGGTCGTACCCCTCGGCGTGCAGGGCGACCATGCGGTGCACGAGCTCCGGCGGGTGCTGGAGGTCGGCGTCCATGATCACGACGGCGTCTCCGGCGGCGTGCCGGAGTCCGGCGAGCATCGCGGCCTCCTTGCCGAAGTTGCGGCTGAAGGAGAGGAATCGGACCCGGTCCGGGTCGCGCCCGGCGAGTTCCCGGAGGAGGGGGAGGGTCCCGTCCCGGCTTCCGTCGTCCACGTAGACGATCTCGAACGCGCCGTCGAGACGGTCGAGTTCGTCGGTCACGCGGTCGTGGAAGCGGGCGAGGACGTCCTCCTCGTTGAAGCACGGGACGACGATCGAGAGCAGCACGCGGACCACGACAACGGAGCCCGGTGACCCGTCCGGTCCGCGCGGGTGACCTTCAGGCGACCATCCCATGAACTGGCCCGCCGGGCCCGTCCCTTCCCCCGGGAGCGCTGGCATATTCGAACGGTCATGCCGAACGCCACGCGCCCCCAGCCGCCCTCCGTCCGCCCCGCCGGCCCGCCCCCGCCGCCGCCCTCCCGGGCGCCGGCCCCGGTGCCGGCTCCGGCGCTCGCCGCGCTGCTCTCCGTCCTCGCCGTCTGCGGCGGGGACGCCGTCGCCCGGGTGTTCCCCTTCGGGCCGCGCCACCGGGCCGTCAACGACCTCGCCAACCAGTTCGTGCCGTTTCACGCGCACCTGTGGGACCTGCTGCACGGCCGGGCGGACGGCGGGCTGCTCCTCGACTGGCAGAGCGGCTGGGGCACGAGCTTCCTGCCCGACTACGGCACCTACCTGTCGAGCCCCTTCGCGCCGCTGGTCGCGCTCTTCCCGCGCGGCGACATCGAGTACGCGGTGTACGGGATCACCGTCCTGAAGACGGCGGTCGCGGCGGCCGCGATGACGTTCCTGCTGCGGCGGACCGGCCCGGAGGGCCGGTGGTGGTGGGCGGCCGTGCTCGGCGCCTCGTACGCGCTGTGCGGCTGGTCGCTCGCGGAGGGCACGTACAACACGATGTGGCTGGACGGCCTGATCGCCTTCCCGCTGCTCTGCCTGGTGGGCGAGTGGGTCCGGGAGGGCCGGCGGCCGCTCCTGGGCCCCCTGGTGGTGGCGGTCTGCTGGCTCGCGAACTTCTACACGGCGTACATGGCGACCCTGGGCGCCGCGCTCGTGCTCCTGGTCCGCCTGGCGGTCACGGACTCGTTCCGGTGGCGGCCCCTGCTCCGGGCGGCACTGACGACCGTGCTCGGGACCGGCCTCGCGGCCCCCGTCCTCGTCCCCGTCCTCCTCGGCTCCCGGCACGCCCACCCGGGCGTGGTCCGGGACTTCGCCCCGGCGGCCGGCACGGACTTCCTCGCCCGGCTGCTGCCGGTGACGTACAGCTTCGCGACCCCGGCGGCCTTCGTCTGCACGGCGGTGCCGCTGCTGGCGGGGGCGCTCCTCTTCCGCCGGGACGCGCCGGGCCGGGAGCGGTGGCTGTGGGGCGGCCTGTGCGCGGCGGTGGCCCTGTCCATGCAATGGGGTCCGACGCACCTCGTCTGGCACGTCTTCGCCACCCCGAACGGCAGCCCGTACCGCCAGACCTTCGTCCTGTCCGGCGTCCTCGTGCTCGCCGCCTGGACGGGCCTCGCCCGCGGCCTGCCGGACCGGCGGTCCCTGCTCGGCGGGGCGGCGGTCGTCCTGGCCCTGACCGCCGGGGCCCTGCCGAGCCCGCTCCTCACCCCCTGGTCGCTGCTCCTCGCGGGCGTGGGCCTGGCGGCGGTGGCGGGCGCGCTGCTGCTGCCGGGGCGGGGGCGGTACGGGGTGCTCGCGGCGCTCCTGGTCACGGGCACCCTGGTCGGCCAGGCGGCGGCGACCACGGCCCACGCGGACCGGGAGCGACTCGCCCGGCTCGACGACTACCCGCCGTGGGGCGCGGAGCACGAGCGGCGGGCGGCGGCGCTCGCGGCGGCCGACGGCTGGCCCGCCTACCGCACGGACTCCGGGCTGCCCCGGGTGGCGGGCAACGATCCGCTGCTCCTGGGCGGCCAGGGCGCCGCGTACTACAGCAGCCACACCCCGGCGGTCCTGACGGAGACCCTGGCCGCGCTCGGCGGCGGCTGGACCTCGCGCGGCCGGAACCTGCTGAGCCTGGACAACCCGGTGACGGACGCGCTGTTCGGGGTGGGCGCGCGGTGGCGGGACGGCGAGGTGGTCCGTACGGACGCGCATCTGCCGCTGGTGACGGTGCGGCCCCCGGGCCCGCCCCCGGTCTACGGCCCGTCGCCGTTCCGCAACCAGGAACTCCTGCTCGGCGCCCGGGTGTACGAGCCTCCGCACGCGGGCGCGTGCCGGGTCGGTACGGAGGTCTTCCTCTGGTCCCCGGACGCGACGGGCACGGCCGCCCTGGGCGCCCGGAAGACCCACCTCCTGGGCGGCGGCCCGAAGCGCCGCGCGGCCCTGACGTCCCTGGGCGTCCAGCGCGTACCCGGCCTGAAACCGGACCTCCCGGCCCCCGGGGAACTCGGCTGCCTGGACCACGGCCGCCTCCGCGCGGCGGTGACGGCCCTGCGCGCCCGCGCGGCGACCTCGGTCCGCGTCACCTCCTCCGGCATCCAGGCCACCCTCCCGCCGGGCGCCACGGGCACGGCGGTCGTGGCGGCCCCGCACATCGCGGGCTGGCACTGCGACGGCGCCGACCCGACCTCGTACGGCGGCCTCCTGGCCGTCCCGGCCGGGAGCGGCGAGCTCTCCTGCGCGTTCCGCCCACCGGGCCTGCGAGCGGGCCTGGCGGCGGGGGCACTGGCAGCGCTGGGGCTCGCGGGCGTGGCCGTGGCCGGCCGCCGGCCGCGTCAGGACCGGGCGATCACCTCGCCGACGGCCGCGCCCGTCGGCGGGACGACGAGCGCCGTCTCCCGGAGCGCCGACGGCAGGTGACGGCGCTGCTCCTCGCGGAAGAGGAGCGCGGGGCAGCCCACGGGCAGGACGACGGCCCCCAGCGCCTCGGCGAGCCGGACGACGACGTCGAGCGCGGCGCCGCGCGAGATGTGCGTCACCGTCAGGTACGCCGGGTCGTCGGCCCCGCCGCCGCGCACGTCGACCTCCGCCGTGCCCCCGTCCTCCGCGCGCAGCAGGACTTCACCGAGGTCCGGGTCCCCCGCCACCACGTACGGCTCGACCACCCGACGGAACAGCTCGACGTCCAGCGCCGCGAACTCCCCGCCCACGAACCGGAAGAGGAACGTCTCCGCGCTCACGGGCGCAGCTCCCAGCGGACCTCGCCGTCCTGCACCTCGTCCGTCGGTGCGAGGCCGGCCGCGCGGGCGACGGCGGCGGAGGCCGTGTGGTCGGGGTGGACGTGGGCGACGACGGTGCGGACGCCCCGCTCCAGGAGCAGTCCGACGAGCCCCTCGGCGGCCTCGCGGGCGATTCCCCGGCCCTGCCAGGCCGTTCCGATCACCCAGGCGACCTCGGCGGTCCGCCCGCCGTCGGTGACCGTCGCCTGCACGGTGCCGGTGAGCCGGTCCTCCGCGCGGAGCCGTACCGCCCAGTTGCACCAGACGACCGCCGGGTCGGGCGATCCGGCGACCAGCCGCTCGTACCGGGCGCGCAGTTCGGGCGCGGTGAGCGGGGCGCCGCCGATGAAGGCGTGGAGGGCGGGGTCGGCGAGGACCCCGGCCATCTCGTCGGCGTGCGCGACGGCGAGCGGCACGAGGTCGAGGCGCCCGGTCCGTACGGCGACGCCCGCGAGGGCCGCCACGTCTGTCCGCCGTTCGGTGTTCACGCGTCGAAACCCCAGATCCCTCGGTCGTCTTCCCCCCTCATTCTGGCCCCTCCCCCGCCTTCCGCGACACCGGCCCACCTGCGCTTCAACGGCCCTTCGTTGAGCGGTCGTTGAGGGGAACTTGGGCTTCGGTTGGGGCTCGTTGCGAGTCTCGTGCCGCACCGGAAACCCCGGTGCGCGAGAAACGGAGACCACCTCATGAACCTCAAGCGATCGCTCGTCGCCCTCGGCATGGCGGCAGGAGTCGCCCTCGGTGCGGCGGCCGTCGCGCCGGCCGCGAGCGCCGCCCCAGCGGGCTGTGCCAGTGGCGGGCTGTGCGTGTACTGGAACACCGGCTGGACGGGCAGTGTCCAGACCGTCTACCAGGACAACTACGACCTCACCGGCTACGCGAACTTCAACAACGCCCTGCACGGCTCGGCCTGGAACAACGGCAACTCCTGCAACGTGGTGCTGTGGAAGGCCACGGGCTACCAGGGCACCGGCTGGAGGCTGGACCGCGGCACCGGCTTCTACGACATCGGTGACAACCTGAGCACCATCGGCTCCAACAAGTGGTGCACGTACTAGATCGATGAGCTCCAGGAGACGCACCGCAGCCGTGGCGCTGCTTCTGGGTCTCGGTGCCGCCGGATGCTCGACGTCCGGCGGCACCGCCGCACCCGGCCCCGCGCCACTCCCCGCCCCGCGCCCCTTCCAGGGCGTCACCCACTACCCCGAGCCGCAGCGCGTGGCCCTGCACACGGCGGAGGAGGAGCTCGTCGCCGCCTGCATGAAGCGGCGCGGCTTCACGTACCGCCCCCAGCCGCTGGCCACCGGGGACCACCTCGCCGACCTCAACCCGTACGGACTGCTGACCGCCGCGCAGGCGGCGAACGACGGCTACGGCATCACGAGCACCGCGCTCTCGCTGCGGCCGCCGGCGGACGCCAACGCCGCCTCGGGCACGGACAAGCGCTGGAAGGAGGCCCTGCTCGGCACCGCCGCCCATCGCGTGGACCTGGAGATGCCGTTGGGGCGGAAGTTCTTCTACCACTCGGACTCCTGCGCCGGAGACGCCAAGTCCCGGCTGTTCGGGCCGGATTACTACCGGCTGTTCAACACCTTCCAGGTCCTCGACGACGCGGTGGTCGAGAAGGTCAGGACCGACCGCCGGTACCTCGCCGCGCAGGACTCCTGGCGGACCTGCATGAAGGAGGCGGGCGCGGAGGCGAAGGCGATCGGCGACCCGCAGGGCACGGTCGACCGGCAGCTCCGGCAGGCCGGCCGGGACCGGGCGAAGCTGCACGCCGTCGCCGGGGTCGAACTGAAGCTGTCCGGGGCGGACGCGGCCTGCCAGGCCGAGGCCGGCCTCGGCGCCGCCGTCTCGGCGGCACAGGCCGACGCCGAGAGGAAGCTGGGCGCGGGCTACGCGGACGAGCTCGCCGCGCTCCGGCACATGCGGGAGAAGGCCCTCGCGAAGGCGGCCCCCTAGGAGGTGGCCAGGAGGTGAGGAAAGCCAGGGGCGCCGGAGCCCGAGGCGGGCGAGGGGGCGCTGCGCCCTCGGAGCCGTGGCCGATCGGTGATCCCCCTATGCTGGGCGCCTTTGCGGGAGCGGCCGGGCAAGGGGTGGGGGTCACATGTCGGCGGATTCGGGCAGGGACACGGGCACGGACGGGGAGACCGTCGCGGACGGGGAGACCGCCCCGGCCGGGGAGACCGCCCCGGACGGAGGGACCCTCCCGGCCGGGGAGACCGTCGCGGGCGAGGTGCCCGGCCGTCGCCGCGGGCGGCGGGGCTGGGCGACCGCCCTGGCGGGCGTATCGGTCGTCCTGGGAGGCGGCGGCGCCGTCCTCGGCGGCATCCTCTCCGACGTGGGCCTCCTGCCCGGCGACTCCATGGAACTCGCCTGGCAGGCCCCGCCCGACCGGGGCGCCGCCGCGTACGGCAATGGCGACTGGCTCGTCGGCGACACCGTCGTCCGCAGCCGGTTCGACGCCGTCACGGCCTTCGACGTCGGCTCGGGGAAGCGCCGCTGGGAGTACGTGGTGCCCGGCCGGGACGAGATGTGCGCCGTCAGCAAGGAGGCCGACGGCTCCGTCGCCCTGCTCGCCCACGGCGAGGCCCGGCGGGGGAGGGGATGCGACACCGTCACCGCCCTCGACCTGACCAGCGGCCGGGAACTGTGGCACACCCGCCGCGCCGGTGAGACCGGCGAACCGGCCGCCGAGCCCGATCTCGTCGCCACCGGCGGGGGCCTCGCGGTCCTCCGTGACGGCGACGACGCCTGGCGGGACGAGTCGGCCGGGGGCCACGTCCTGCGCGGCGACCGGGCCCTGCGCGCCTTCGACCTGCGCACCGGCGCTCCGCGCTGGAAGGCCGCGGTGGCCCGAGGCTGCGTCCCGCACCGGGTCGCCGCCGCCGCGCGGCAGGTCGTCGCCGTCCTCGTGTGCGACCGCACCGAGCTGAGGCTCGCCGCCTTCGACCCCGCCGACGGCAAGGAGCGGTGGACCGTCCCCCTGGACCGGCGTTCGGTCGACGTGGGGGCCGACGTGACGTTCACGTCCGCCCATCCGCTGGTCGTACGGGTCGTGGAGGACGGGACGAGCGGGCTGCGGGCCTACCTCGCGTTCGGTCCGGACGGCCGTCCCCGGGGGCGGGTCGAGTTCGAGGGCGACGCGGGGAAGATCGACGAGTACGAGCCGGCCCGCGTGGCCGTGGACGGGGACGGAGGACGGCTCCTCGCCGTCACCGGCACCCGGTGCCGGAAGTGGGACTGCGACCAGGTCGTCGCCTTCGACCTGTCGGACGGCCGCGAGCTGTGGCGCGCGGGCCTGGAGGGCCAGGACGAGGGGCTCGCCCTGAGGACCGTCGGCGACCGGGTGACGGTCCTGGTCGACCGCGGCCCCAAGCAGTCGGGGCGGGAAGGGCTGTACGTCCTCGACGCCGCCACCGGCGACGAGGAGGACCGGCGCAGCTACGCGGAGGACGTCGACCACGGGAAGCCCGTCACCGACCTGATCGTCCACGACGACCTGGTCGTCACCGTGCAGTCGGGCGACGGAGCCCGCCCCTTCACGGCCTACCGCCCCTGGTGACGCGCGACCCGGCCCTCGGCTCCCGTGACGTTCCGGGCAGCCCCTAGGGGGTGTCTTGTCGATCAGGCCGGGCTCGCGGCGTCTGGTGCCGCGCCTCGCCGCGTTGTCGTCGGTCGACAACGCTCCGCGTTGTCTCCCTCCTCCGCCTTGCAATGCACGGCACCAGACGCCGCTCCCTGATCCGGCCTGATCGACAAGACACCCCCTAGGAGGCGCCCGGAAGGTCCCCCAGGAAGCCCGGGTCGGTGCCGTCGAGCTGCACCGCCGTGTCGCGTCCGAGCCCGAGCAGCTGCCCCAGGGGGACGACCGCGCGGCTGGTCGCGGCCAGGTCCCGGTGCGCCTCGGCGGACCACAGGGGCGGGTAGAGGCTGAGGCCCTCGCCGCCGGTCAGGCCGGGCACCTCGTCGCGCCAGCCGGGCCAGCGCAGGCCCTCGTAGAACTCCTCGGTCCCCCCGGCGAGCATCCACGACAGCCAGGCCCCGTACCCGGCGCCGACGGCGTCCCAGCGCAGCGAGTCGGGCGCGAAGTAGACCATCTCGCCGGGGCTGCCCGGGAGTCCGGTCTCCTCCTCCGTGCCGCCCTGGACGGCGAAGGCCCCGCCGAGCACGTCGTGCGCGACGACGAGTCCGGCGGCGGGCCGCCAGTCGGGGTCGGGCTCGTCGGGGTAGCCGTTGACCCGGGCGAGGCCGGGCAGGCGCCGGTCGTTGTGGACGGCCGGGCTGCCGTACACCCGCAGCCAGCCGTCGTCGACGAGGGCGCCGCCGGTGCGGAAGAGGAACGCGCCCAGGTACGAGCGGACGGTGACCTGCGTCTGCAGCAGCGTCGCCGCCGCCCGCGCCGGGTCGGCGGCCGGCACCTCGACGGGCACCTTCGCCGTCCGCAGCTCCTCTTCGAGCAGGGGCCACGCCGGGTCCTCGACCTCGGTCAGTTCGCCCAGTCCACGCGGTTCTCGCACCCCGGCATCGTCGCACGCGCCGCTCCACCGCGGTTCTCCGTTGATCGGCGGCGCTCCCGGGGGTATCTTGCATTGCATGGTTCCTGGCGAAGCAAGATCAGAGGCGTCCGGAAAGGTCGCCAGTCAGCTGCGCAAGGGCGTACTGGAGTACTGCGTCCTGGCCCTGCTGCGCGACGGCCCGCGCTACGGCGTCGAGATCCTCGACGAGCTGGCCGCCGTCAGCGTCATGACCACCAGCCAGGGCACGATCTACCCCCTGCTGTCCCGGCTCCGCCGCGACGGGCTCGTCGACACCGAGCTGCGCGAGTCGGCCACCGGCCCCGCCCGCCGCTACTACACGCTCACCGCGCCCGGCAGGACCGCCCTCGCCGAGTTCGCCGAGAGCTGGCCGCGCTTCCGCGACGGCGTCGACCACTTCCTGACCGCATCCCACGGAGGCTCCGCATGACCGGCACCGAACACCCCCTCGTGACCGACTACCTGGCCACGATCGAGCGGGAGGCGTCCTTCCTGCCCGCGGGACGCCGCGAGGAACTCCTCGCCGACCTGCGCGAACACCTCGCGGTCGCCGTCGGGGAGGAGCAGGACCCGGAGGCCGTCCGCACGGCGCTCGAACGGCTCGGCAGCCCCTCCGCCATCGTCGCGGCCGCCCGCGAGGAGGAGCCGGAGGCCGCCGCCTCCCCGGAGACCGCCGCCACCCCGGCGGCGGGGCCCCGGCCCCGGACGCGGAACACCGTCACCGCCGTCCTGCTCGGCCTCACGGGGCTCGCCGGCCTCGCCGGCTCCCTGCCCGCCGTGGCCGCCCTGATCGTGGGCCTCGTCCTGCTGTGGACGTCCGATGCCTGGGACCGGGGCACCAAGGTCCTGGCGACCGCCCTCACCCTCGCGACCCCGGTCGTGGTCGCCCTGGGCGCCTTCCTCCTGGCCGCCCGCTTCGGCCCGACGGAGCTGATCGCCGTCCTCGTCGTGGGCATCGCCCTGCCGGCCGCGGCGGCGGTGCGCCTGCTCCGCACCCAGCCCAGGGCGGCCTGACCAGGGGCGGGACCCGGAGGGGCCACCCGCCCGCCGACCAAGATCGACACGGGTACAGAATGACCCGTATGACCCTGTCGAACACACCGAAACCGGCCCTGATCGACGACGCCTCCATGGTCGGCCGCACCCTGGCCTCCGCCTTCGGCGACGACCCGATGATGCAGTGGTTCTTCCCCGACGCCGCCACCCGCGAGCAGGGCCTCGACCGCTACTTCACGACCCTCTTCACCCGGCAGTACGGCCTGCACGGCGTCTGCGAGCGGACCGATTCGGCCGCCGCCTTCTGGGTGTCGCCCGAGGGCGCGGACAAGGCCGTCCCGGACGCGGAGACCGTCCAGGAGCTCGTGGAGATACTCGGCGACCGCGCCCCGGCCTTCCAGCAGGCCGTCATGGCGGCCGCCGAGCACGGGCCCACCGAACCCCACTGGTACCTCGCCGTCATCGGCGCCGACCCCGCCGCCCGGGGGCAGGGCCACGGCTCGGCCCTCCTCCGCTCGGGCCTCGCGAAGGCCGACGCGGCGGGCCTGCCGGTCTACCTGGAGTCCTCCAAGCCGGACAACCTGCCGGTCTACGAGCACTTCGGCTTCGTGGTGCGCGACGAGTTCGAACTCCCGGGCGGCGGCCCCGTCCTGTGGTCCATGAAGCGCGCCCCCCGGACCTGACCTGCGGATGGCCCTGCCACAGGCGCCGCCGGAGCAGCACGTCCGCGTCCGTCACCGCACCGTGGTCGAACCGCCCCCGGACCTCCCGCCGGTCCCGTACGAGCAGCGCACACGCGTCACGGTGCGGTACGGGCTCCGGCGGCCGGCTCGGATCGGACACGGGCTGAGCTGTGCGAGCCGGCGGCGGAGACCCGACGCGGCTCAAGAAGCGGTACCGGCGGTACATGACGCTGGAGGCGGAGGGCGAGGCCGATCGCGGCGAGCGAGAGGTGCTCGTGCTGCGCGAGGTGGTTGCCGACGACGGTGAAGTTCTTCGTGCGGATGACGTTCGCGTGGATGACGCCCGCGGTGGAGGTCAGTCCAGGCAGAACTCGTTGCCCTCGGGGTCCTGCAGGGTGATGCAGGACTCGTTCTCCCCGTCGGCGTACTGCGTGTACAGGTGGGTCGCGCCGAGCTTCACCAGGCGTGCGCACTCGGCCTCCAGGGTGGCCAGGCGCTCGTCGCCCACGAGGCCCTTGCCGGCGCGCACGTCGAGGTGCACCCGGTTCTTGACGACCTTGCCCTCGGGGACGCGCTGGAAGAGCACGCGCGGGCCCGCGCCCGTGGGGTCGGAGCAGGCGAAGTACACCGGCTGCTCCTCGAACGGCAGCGACCGGTGGTACTCCGACCAGGTGGCGAACCCCTCGGGGACCGGAGGGAGGACGTACCCCAGCACCTCGCACCAGAACTCGGCGAGGCGCGCGGGCTCCGCGCAGTCGAGGGTGACCTGGATTTCCTTGATCGCTGCCATCCGGGCACCCTAGCAAGGGGACCCGGCGGCGCTCATTCCCTTTTCAGCTCTCCAGGATCACCAGGCGCTGCGTCGCCCGCGTCATCGCCACGTACCGGTCGACCGCCCCCTCGATGCCCTCGCCGAAGGACTCCGGGTCGACGAGGATCACCAGGTCGAACTCCAGGCCCTTCGAGAGGGACGGGGTGAGCGAGCGGACCCGGGGGCGCTCCTCGAACTCCGGGGCGCCGATGACGCAGGCGACGCCCTCGGCGTTCTCCGCGAGCCAGGTGTCGAGGATCTCCTCCAGTTCGGCGACGGGGGCGTGGGTGACCGGGATGCCGTTGCTGCGGATGGACGTCGGCACGTTGGCGTCCGGGAGCGCGGCGCGGATGACCGGCTCGGCCTCCGTCATGACCTCCTCGGGCGTGCGGTAGTTGATGCTCAGGGACGTCGTCCCGATGCGGTCGAAGCCGACCCGTTCCAGGCGCTCCCGCCACGACTCGGTGAAGCCGTGCCGGGCCTGGGCGCGGTCGCCGACGATCGTGAAGCTCTTCGAGGGACAGCGCAGGAGCAGCATCTGCCACTCCGCGTCGGTCAGTTCCTGCGCCTCGTCCACCACGATGTGGGCGAACGGTCCGTCGAGCGGCTCCAGTTCGGCGGTCGGCAGGGCGTCCTCGTCGACCAGGCGGTTCTGGAGGTCCTCGCCCCGCAGCATCGTGACCGCGCCCTCGCCGTCGGCGTCGGCCGCGACGATGCTGTCGATGACGCCGGCCATCCGCTCGCGTTCGGCGGCGACCGTGGCCGCGCGCCGGACCTTCAGCCGGGCCGTCTTCGGGTCGCCGAGCCGCTGCCGGGCCGCGTCCAGGAGCGGCAGGTCCGAGACGGTCCACGCCTGGGCGTCCGCGCGCCGCAGCCGCTTCACCTCGTCGGGGGTGAGCCAGGGCGCGCACATCCGCAGGTACGCGGGGACCGTCCACAGGTCGCCGACGAGGTCGGCCGGCTCCAGCATCGGCCAGGCGCTGTGGAGGGCGCCGGTCAGTTCCCGGTCCTGGCGCAGCGACTTGCGGAACTGCTCCTCCGGGATCTCCTCGCCGTCGTACTTGTCGTACAGGAGGGAGGCCAGGTGCTCCCAGATCTGTTCGCGGGCCTCGTTGTGCGGGGTCCCCGGCTCGGCCGCGTCGAAGGCCTCCGCCCAGTCGGCGGCGGTCAGCGGGATGTCCGACCAGTGGGTGGAGACGGTCATGCCCTCGGTGGGCGGCTCCTCGTAGAAGGCGACGGCCTTCTCGATGGCCGCGACCATGTCCCGCGAGGACTTCAGGCGGGCCACCTCCGGGTCGGTCTCGGCCGTCGCCTTCGCGCCCTCGGCGACCAGGTCGCGCACGGTGCAGGTCCGTACGCCCTCCTCGCCGAGGCTGGGCAGGACGTCGGCGACGTAGTTCAGGTAGGGCTGGTGCGGGCCGACGAAGAGCACGCCGCCCCTCCGGTGCCCGAGGCGCGGGTCGGAGTAGAGGAGGTGGGCGGTGCGGTGCAGGGCGACGACCGTCTTTCCCGTGCCCGGGCCGCCGTCGACGACGAGGGCGCCGCGCGAGCCGGCGCGGATGATGGCGTCCTGGTCGGACTGGATGGTGGCGAGCACGTCCCTCATGCGGGGCGAGCGGTTGCCGCCCAGGCTGGCGATGAAGGCGGACTGGTCGTCGAGCGCGGCGTGTCCTTCGAGGCCCTCGGCGGTGAAGACCTCGTCCCAGTAGTCCGTGATCCGGCCGCCGGTCCAGCGGTAGCGGCGGCGGCTGGCCAGGCCCATGGGGGTGGCGTGGGTGGCCGCGAAGAACGGCTCCGCCGCGGGGGAACGCCAGTCGACGAGCAGCCGGCGGCCGGTGCTGTCGGTGAGGCCGAGGCGTCCGACGTAGAGGGGCTCGGGGTCGTCCGCGCCGACCACGCGGCCCAGGCAGAGGTCCAGGCCGAAGCGGCGCAGCGCGCGCAGGCGGCCGGAGAGCCGGTGGATCTCGGCGTCCCGGTCCATCGCCTCCCGGCCGATCCCGCCGGGTGCCTTCCGCTCGGCGTCGAGGCGCTCCGACAGTTCGGCGATCGTCTCGTCGAGGCACCGCGCGATGGCCGCGAAGTGCTGCTCGTCCGCGGCGATGAGCGCCGGGGCGGCCTTCGGGGAGAGGGTGCCGGAGAGGTCGAACACACCGGCAGTAAGGGACGTCATGTGGTGAATACCCCGTTTTCGCAGCATCTGGCTTTCTTCGAGGAGTGATTCTGCGCCAGGGAGGGGGCCTTGCCGCAAGGCCCCCTGTGCGCTATACGTTGAGACAGCGGAAAGGGCCGGAACCCATCGGGTTCCGGCCCTTCGCGTTCCTGCGGGCGCGCGACTACTTCTTCGGGGCGACCTCGTCCAGGCAGAGGACGAACTTGTCCGAGCCCAGCTGCTGCGCGAGCGCGGAGAGCTCGTCGCCGCACTTGTTCACGTCGAAGGTGTTGTCGACGACCTTGACGACCTTGTAGAGGTCGGGCTTGCCGGAGGAGCAGTCGGCGGTGTCGGCCTTGGGGTCGTTCTCGGGGCCGCTGACCGTGACGCACTCGCCGGCCTCGGCGTGCACCGGGGCGTCGCCCGTGAGGTGCGGGAGGCCGAGCTTGACGGCGACGCCGACGATGAGGACGACGACGAAGCCGCCGATCTTCTTGAGCAGCGCGGAGCCCTTCTTGGCGGGGGCGGCGGGCTGCTCGGGGGCGAACGGAGCGGGCGGCGTCGTCATGTGGGATTCCTTGGGGACGCGGACATGATCAGACGCGAACGTTACATGCAACAAAACAGGCAAAAAGGATCATGAAGATCCACTGGGCGATCAGTTGTCGAGTCGTGATCCTGGCGCCTCGTCAGAGTCACGGCCCCAGGCGCCGCTGGTGGTCCAGCGCCCTGCGCAACTCCACCGGAAGCGGGTGATACGGGCCGTGGACGCGCTCCGCGTCGAACAGCAGCCGCTGGAGCTCCTCCCGGCCGGCCGCGTGCTCGCCCGCCGCCAGGAGCAGCAGCCCGATCCGCTGCCGGATGTCGAAGGCCCGCGCCGGATCCCGCTCGTAGTACGGCAGGACCGCGCGGAACTCCCCCAGCGCGGCGGCCGTCTCCCCCAGCTGTTCCAGGCAGAGGGCCGTGTCGTAGCGGAACTGCAGGAACTGCGGGTCCGCCGGGCCCGCCTCCGCGCCCCGGTCCTCCGCGAGCCGGCGCAACTCCGGCAGCGCGCGCCGGTACTGGCCGTCGTCCATGAGCGTCGACGCGTACTGCTTGCGCAGGATCCGGACGACCGGCGACCGTTCGCCGTGCTCGGCCGTCGCGGCGGGCAGGATCGCGCCGAGCATGTCCACGGCCTGGGTCAGCGAACCCTCCGCGAGCAGCCGCTTCACCTCCTCGACGGCCGCGGCCACGTCGGGCCGCGCGGGCTGCGGCCCGCTGCCGTACACCCGGGGGTCGGTACGGGGATCGGCCCGCGGGCGCGGGGGCGCCACCGGGACCGGCGGGACCGGCACGAGCGGCACCGGCACGACCCTCGCCGTCGCGCGGTCCGGCCAGGGCGCGTGCGGGCGCAGGAACGGCCGGGTCGGGTCCATCGGCCCCGTCGGGGCGCCGCGCGCCGGGAGCAGCGGCAGCAGGTGCTCGTACGCCTCGTGCGCGCCGGACGGCCGGGCCTGCGGGTCCTTGGCGAGCAGCCGCAGGACCAGCGCTTCGAGTGCCTCGGGGACCTCGGGCCGCAGCTGCCGGAGCGGCGCGGGCGGCTCGTACAGGTGCCGGTGCAGCACGCCGAGGGCGGTGGAGCCGGCGAACGGCACGTTCCCGCTGAGGAGTTCGTGGAGCAGGATCCCCAGCGCGTACAGGTCGGTGGACGGGCCGACGGCGCCGCCCATGGCCTGCTCCGGCGCCATGTACGCCGGGCTGCCGATGGGCGAACCGGTCTGCGTGAGCCGGGTGGTGTCGGTGTCCAGGACGGAGGCGACGCCCAGGTCGAGGACGGTCACGGTGCCGTCCGGGCGGATCATCACGTTCCGCGGCTTGAGGTCGCGGTGCACGATCGGCACCGCGTGCACGGCGGCGAGCACCGCGCACAGCTGGGCGGCGACGCTGACCGCCCACTCCCAGGGGTACGGGGTGTGCTCGGCGAGGTGGTCGGCGAGGTCCGCGCCCTCCACGTACTGCATGACGAGGTAGAGGTCGTCGCCGTCGCTGCCCGCGTCGTGCACGGTCACCAGGCCGGGGTGGTCGACCTGCGCGGTCACCCGGCACTCGCGCACGAAGCGGCGCCGCAGCTCCTCCGCGGCGGTGGCGGGGCCCGTCATGGTGGCCGGCCGGAGCAGCTTCACCGCGACCCGGCGGTCGAGGCGTCCGTCGTACGCCGTCCAGACCTGGCCCATCCCGCCCTGGCCGATGACGGTGGCGAGCTCGTAACGCCCGCCGATCACCCGGCCGTTCACGCGCGACCGTCGTCTTCCCTCTGGTGCCGCAGCAGGTCGCTCAGCTCGTCGAGCTCGGCACGGACCTGGTCGATGCGCGGGCCGTGCCCGGCGGGCGGCTGGGGCGCCCGGACGGCCGGGGGCACGGCGGCCGGGCCGACGTACGGGTTCGGGTTCCCGATCGGGCTCGGGACCGTGACCGCGGCGCTCGGGTCGTACCCCGGCGGGCGGAGCCCGGGAGCCGCGGCGGCGGGCCGGTCCAGCCGGCGGATCTCGGTCACCAGGTAGTACGTGAGGGGGCCCGCCACCAGGAGCATCATGATGCCGACGGCGACGAGGGCCTCCGCGGTGGTGGCCTCCTTGTCGGCGGTGGCGGCCGCGTACGTGAAGAGGCCCGCCGACACCAGGAACGTCACGCCGAACAGCACCCAGTCCAGCGTCCTGCGGGTGACGACCGCGAGCCGCAGCATCGGCGCCCAGGACAGGAAGCCGCAACTGAGCAGCGCGAGGGCGGAGAAGAGGACGAGCAGCGCGATCCGGCCACCGGAGGCGGGGCTCTTCGACGGCTGCGGAACCTGCGGGGCCTGCGGGGGGCCGTACATCCTGCTGCTCCTGCTCGGACGGATCGGGTGCGGAGACGAGCGTATACACCCATGCGGACAACGGCTCCGGGATACCCGGAACCGTTGTCGAAGCGAGCCGGAACGGGGCGGCGTCGGGGAGCGGACGATCCGGCCTCGGGGACCGGACGGGGCCGGGTCTCGGGGACCGGGCGGGGCGGCCCCGGAGACCGGACGGGCCGGCCTCAGGGGGCGGACGGGTCGGCTTCAGGGGGCGACGGTGCCGTCCGCCAGACCGTCGTACAGGCCCTGGACCAGCTGGTCGCCGAGGCGCGCGGCCAGCCGCAGGGACTCCTCGAACTCGGCGAGCGCCCGGAACCGCTCCCCGAACCGGCGCTGTTCGGCCAGGGGCAGGCGCGGCAGCTGGAGGCGGCGCACGTCGAGCCGGGTCGCGGTGGAGGCGTAGCTGCTGGCCTGCCGGGTGTTGGCGGTGGCCCGGAGGAAACCGGCCAGGAACCACGGGTCGAGCGCCGCCGGATCGGGGCGGAGCAGCTGGAGGTTGCGGCCGAGCGCGGCGCCCTCGGCGAGGGAGTCGACGACCCGGACGGCCGCGCCGCCGCCGAGGACCGGGACGACGACGTCCCCGGCGGCGAGGAGCACCGGCTCCTCGGGCGGGCCGTCGGGCAGCGTCCCGGAGGGCGGCTGGGCGGCGAGCACGTCGTGGTCGGTGAGGACGGCGACCGGGGCGGAGGCGGGGGCCGTGCCGGCGCCGCCCGCGCGCAGGGACAGGGCGCCGGCGCGGGCGAGTTCGCCGACGGTGGTCATGGGCCGGCCGAGCCCGGCGGTGCCGGCGGCCGGGTCGGTCACGGGCGGCGGGGTCAGTTCGCGGGTGCGGTGCAGCGTCTCGGTCAGCCGCTCGCGGACCCCGGCCAGCTGGACGGCGCCCTCGGCCGCGGCCGCCGGCGGGAGGTGTCGGGCGGGGGCGAGGTCGACGTCGTCGTCGAGGAGCTCGATGACCGGCACGGAACGGCTCGCGCCCGGGGTCCCGACGAGGGTGCCGTCCCGGTCGAAGGGCGTCCAGGCGTCCATGACGGCGGAGTGCACGGCCGGCCAGTCGAGCCGGTCGCGGCCCTCCCGGCCCGGCCCGGTCTGCTCGGCGGCGGCGTCGACGAGGAGGAGTTCGGCGGCGGGCCGCTCGCCCTGGACGGGCCTGCGCAGCACCCAGAGGTGGAGCGGGATGCCGTACGGCGGGGCGGCGCCGGCCGGGAGGGCGACGACCGCGCGCAGGGCGCCCCGGCGGAGCAGGTCGGCCCGGATGCGGCGGCCGGAGCGGCGGGAGGCGGCGGCGGGCGGCATGAGGAGGACGGCGGTGCCGCCGGGGCGCAGGCGCGCCAGGGCGTGCTGGACCCAGGCGAGTTCGGACTCCGTGCGGGCCGGGAAGCCGTACTCCCAGCGCGGGTCGTAGGCCAGTTCGTCGTGGCCCCAGTTCCGCTCGTTGAAGGGCGGGTGGCACAGGACGGCGTCCGCCGCCAGCGTCGGGAAGGCGTCGGCGCGCAGGCTGTCGCCGGACCGGACGCGGATGTCGGCGTCGGTGGCGAGCGCCAGGCGCAGGGCGGTCAGCGCGGCGAGGTCGTGGTCGGCGTCCTGGCCGCAGACGGCGCCGGGGCTCTCGACCGCGCTCAGCAGGCCGCCGGTCCCGCAGGCGGGGTCGAGGACGGTGAGCGGGACGCCGTCGCGCCCGGCCTTCGGGGTCGCCGCGAGCGCCGCCATGAGGGCGGCGGGGCCGGGCGGGGTGAGCGTGTACTGCCGGGGGTTGGCGTCGAGGTGACGGCCGAGCAGGAACTCGAAGGCCCCGCGGACGCCGGTCTCGGCCGCGAGCTCGGCGGCCCCGCGCAGGAGCGGGAGGGAGGCGGCGAGCGCGGAGGCGGTGGGGGTGAGGACGGCCCGCCCCGGGCCGAGCCGCTCGGTGAGCGTCTCCTCCAGGGCGACGGGCAGCACCTCGGCGAGCCGCCCATCGGGGAGCTCGGCCAGCGTGGGCCAGGCCGCGGACCGGTCCCGTACGAGGAGGAGGGCGCAGCCCGCGTGGACGAGGGCGGTGACGGCCCCGGCCGGGTGGCCCGCGATCTGCTGCCAGACGCGCTCCTTGAGCGGGACCTCGGCCAGCTTGCCCTGGGCCCGGAGCCATCGCTCGACGTCCGCGAGGGCGAAGGACGGGCTGGTCTCCGTCCCTCCGACGGGCTTGGGGAAGTCGGGATGGCGGCGGCGCCAGTTGCTGACGGCGGCCCGGCCGACACCGGCGAGCCGGGCGATCCCGGCGGCGGTCACCTCCGCGCCGCTCGTCTCTGTGGCATCGGGTTCCGTGCCACCCGTGTGCTCCGCACCCGCCTCTGCTGCGTTCTCCGGCACGTGACCCAACTCCCCTGGCTCGCCCTTCTGGCTGTGACACCAATCCTAGCGACGAACGCACGCCACACCACTTCACAGTGTGAGTCGACTCGTTTTTCGTGAACCGTGTTGACTCGGTTCACAGCCTCTGCTGTGATTGACCCATCGAACGAGACATCTTCTCCGTCCGGGAGGACACACCCATGTCGTACGACACCCAGGTCCCGCCCGCCGCCCCGCGGGTCATGCGCAACGGCCTCGGCACCGCGGCCCTGATCCTCGGCATCATCGGCACGGTCTCCGGCTTCATCCCGCTCTTCTTCTGGCTGGCCGGCATCCTCGGCCTGATCGCGCTGATCCTGGGTCTCGTCGGCAAGGGCCGCGTGAAGCGCGGCGAGGCGAACAACAAGGGAGTGGCGCTGACCGGTGTCCTCCTCGGCCTCGCGGCGCTGATCCTCTCGGTGGTCGGCCTGGTCATCACGGTCACGGCCGTCAAGGACGCGGTCGACGAGATCGACAAGTCCATCAAGGACACCGCCCCGAAGGACCCGACGAGCAAGGCCCCGGCGGGCGACGCCGGCAAGGCCGACAAGAAGAGCCAGGGCCTGGAGGACGGCGACAGCGCGGTCTACGACGACGACCTCACGGTCACGGTCTCGGACCCCAAGCCGTACTCCCCCGGCGAGTTCGCGGCGGGCCACACCAAGGGCAACAAGGCCTACCAGGTCACCGTCGTCATCGAGAACAAGGGCAAGGAGAAGTTCGACACCACCCTCGTCAGCCTGAGCGCCACCGCCGGCAAGAACGGCGTCACGGCCGAGGAGATCTTCGACGACAAGGTCGGCACGGGCTTCGAAGGCACCGTCATGCCCGGCAAGAAGGCCACCATCACCGCCGCCTTCGACGCCCCCAAGGACGCCAAGAACCTGACCGTCGAGGTCAACCCCGGCTTCACCTACGACGCCTCGCAGTGGGAGCTGAAGATCGGCTGATCCGGGTCGAGCGCCCGCCTCAGGCACCGGGGCCCTTCGGGGCCCCGCCCCCCGTACCCCCGCACCACCCCTCTCGGAGACACACCACCATGCATGCCGCTCCCCGACGCACCGCCGTCACGGTCCTCCTGTGCGCCGCCTTCGCCCTCGGTGCCACCGCCTGCGGCCCGTCCTCGGACGACGCGAAGCCGGCCGGGCCCTTCGGGGACCTGAGCGGTTCACAGATCGTCGACAAGGCCTTCGCCGCGACGAAGGGCGCGAAGGCGCTGACCGTGGACATCGACCAGCGGGCGGCCGCCGAGCCGATCAAGGCCTACCTGTCCCTCGACTCCCAGGGGCGCTGCGCCGGCACGCTGACCACGGGCGCGACCGACACGGTCGAACTGATCAAGCCGGACGACAAGAACGTGTACATGCGCTTCGACGAGGGCTCCCTGCGCGAGCAGGTCAAGGACGAGGACCCCGAGACGCAGAAGGCCGTGATCAAGCAGCTCAAGGGCCGCTGGGTGAAGGGCTCCGTCTCCGACCCCGACAACAAGGACATGCTGGAGCTCTGCGACCCGAAGCAGCTCCTCGGCGGGTTCGAGCAGGGCGCGAGCGGGATCGAGAAGGGCGCGGAGACCACCGTCGGCGGCCAGAAGGCGCTGGCCCTGACCGAGCCGGGCAAGGGCGGCGAGAGCAGCACGGTCTACGTGGCCACGGAGGGCACGCCGTACGTCCTGCGGATCGTCACGAAGGGCGGCGAGGACCCGGGGACGATCACCTTCTCGAAGTACGGCAAGCCGGCCGAGGCGAAGGCCCCGGCGGCGAAGGACGTCGTCGAGACCGAGTGACCGGCACGCGCTGACCGGTACGCGCGAGAGGGCCGTCACCCGGGGGGGAACGGCCCTCTCGCGCGTACGTCCGGCGTCTCAGGCCCGGTGCCGGACCCCTCAGATCCGGTGCCGGACCCACACGTTGGGCTCCACGTACACCGCGTAGCCGCGCGTCGCCTCGCAGTGGACCGGGACCAGCGCGCCCGGGACCTCGACCGGGCCGTCCGTGTCGAAGGGGAGGCCGGTCCACTTCCGCCACTCCTCGACGGAGCCGGAGACCGTCATCGAGGCCGGGGCCACGGACTCGATGACACCGCCCGCGCGCACGTGGACGCGGAGCCACGGGTCGTGCGGCAGTCCGTCGGCCTCACGCGTGCGGAAGGCGTACTCGTGGATGGAGGCCTCGACCTCCAGGTGCTTGCCGTTGGGGCGGACCGGGGCGACCAGCTCGGCGAAGCCGAGCCGGCCTGCGTTATCCCGCAGGCCGGCGAGCATCCGGTGCGAGATCCCCTTGCCGAGGTGGTCGAGGCCGACGGTGATCTCGATCGCGCTCACGGTGTCGGCCTCCCGGCCGTGCCGCAGGTCGGAGAAGGCCCGGTTGAGGACCTCGTCCCAGCCCCGGGCGGGCAGCTCGCGGCGGCCCTCCGCGTCGAGCCGGAAGGGCACGCTGAGGC
This sequence comes from Streptomyces sp. NPDC053513, assembly GCF_044544765.1. Classification (NCBI taxonomy): domain Bacteria; kingdom Bacillati; phylum Actinomycetota; class Actinomycetes; order Kitasatosporales; family Streptomycetaceae; genus Streptomyces; species Streptomyces sp. NPDC053513. Next base: position 147,304 of record NZ_JBITXP010000012.1, on the reverse strand, counting down.
CGCGGGCGACGACCGCGCCCCCGGCGTCGGTGGCGACGAGCACGTACTCCGGGAACTCCCGGACGATCCGGCCCATGGCGGCCCAGCCGACCGGGTCGTACATCATGAACTCGGGCCACAGGTCCTTCATGGACCACATCGCCCCTTCGAGCCCGGGACGTTCGGCGAGGGTGGTGACGGTCAGGTCCATGCGGCCAGGCTAAGGACCGCCCTTCCCGCCGCCCAAACGTTTTTCCGTGGCAGCCGCGGCGGTCCGGCGGCTACGGGAGCCTCTGCTGCGGGCAGGTGTCGAGGACCCGCTTCATCGCGTCCCGCTCCCCCGCCGTCACCCACACTCCGTACTTCTTCTTCACCGCGATCTGCCGGGCCACGTACGCGCAGCGGTACGCCCGGTTCGGCGGCAGCCAGGTGGCGGCGTCGCCGTCGGACTTGCGGCGGTTGGTCGAGGCGTCCACGGCGAGGAGGTTGAGCGGGTCGTTGGCGAAGCGGCGCCGGGTCTCGGCGTCCCACGTCCGCGCCCCCTTCTGCCAGGCGTCGGAGAGCGCGACGACGTGGTCGATGTCGACCTTGGAGCGGCCCCGGACGTAGCGGACGGTGGTGCCGGTGTACGGGTCGTCGGCGAGGGTGCCGGAGGCGACCTTGCAGTGGCCGTCCGTGAAGCGGACGCCGGTCAGGTCCCGCTTGAGCACGTCGTCACGGGTGCCGCAGCCGTTGCCGTCGACGTCGGCCCAGGCCCGGCCGAACTTCTCCCGCTCGTAACCGGTCATCGGGGCGCGGCCCTTGACCGCGAGGGTGTCCACGGCGGCGAGCGCCGTCCCCGGCGCGGCGGACCCGCCGCCGGAGTCCCCCGGGGTGCCGGTCCCGGGCGAGCAGGCGGTGGCGAGGAGCACGGAGACGACGAGGGTCGGGGCGGCGAGGGTCCTTCGGTACGTCAGCACCCTGGAATCCTAGGCCGGAGGGCCCCGCCCGTTTCCTACCGATGGTCCCGGGCGGGAGAGGGCGAGGGCCCAGACCGCCGGACCGAAGCCCCGGCCGACGAGGGCGAGGGCCCGGCCCGCCGGACCGAAGCACCGGCCTGGCGAGGGCGAGGGCCCGGCCCGGCAAGGACAAGGGCCCGGCCCGGCGGACCGAAGTCCCGGCCCGGCGGGGCGTCCCCGGCCGCCCTCACACCTTCCCGATGCCGAGGGTGTTCTCGGAGGGCAGCAGGCCGGAGCCGATGACGGCGAGCCAGGGGCCGCCGAGGAGGTCGGCGAGCCGGTCGGTGTCCTCGGGGCCGAGGGCGTCCCACGGGCCGGCGGCCAGTTCGTCCGTACGCCGCTCCACCTCCGCGCGCAGGGCCCGGCCCTCCTCCGTGGCGGCGCCGTCCGCGTCCAGGAGCCCCCGGGCCGTCAGGCGCTCGCGGGCGGCCCGCCACGCGTCCGCGCTCCAGCCCCGGCTCTCGAAGACCGGTTCCGGCGCGGCTCCGACGGCCGCGAAGGAGACGAGGGACTCGGCCGGGTCGAGGCCGGCGGCGACCAGGGCGGCGATGTGGCCGTCGCCCCGGTGCTCGCGCAGGATCGTCGCCGCCTGCCACAGGACGAGGTGCGGGGCGTCGGGCCAGGGCAGTTCGGCGTGGGCGGCGGCGAGCGGGCGGCCTTCGTGGCCGGCCGCCCCGGCGGCGCGGCGGGCGAGGGCCGCGGCCTCGGCGAGTTCGGGGCTCGCGACGGCGTCCTCGCCGAGGACGGACCGGTAGATCCGGTCGACGGCGCGGAGCCGGGCGGCGAGCACGTCGGCGGGGGCGGCGACCTCCCAGGCGGCGGGGACGTGCCGGGCGACCTTCTCGGGGCTGAAGCCGTAGAAGGCGGAGGCGACGCGGACCGGTCCGACGGGGCCGAGGGCGGCGGCGCGCCAGGCGAAGTAGGAGGGCCAGCGGTCGGCCGTCTCGTAGCCGAGGGCGTCCGCCTCCTCGAAGGCCTCGGGGGCGTAGTAGAGCACGGCGTGCAGGGGTTCGAGCAGGTGCCACATCTGACGTACGCGAGCGGTCTCCATCGGGGTGCTCCTTCACCTCGCCACCAACTTGACAGTGACTAGATTGCGCCCGCCCACCAAACTTGTCAATGCCTAGATTGCGGCTAGGCTGCTGCCATGACGAGCGACCGCGACACGAAGAGCACGCCCCGGAGCACCTACCACCACGGCGACCTGCGGCAGGCCGTCCTCGCCGCCGCCCTCGACGTGATCGCCGCCGAGGGACCCGGCGCGCTCAGCCTGCGCGACCTCGCCCGCCGCGCGGGCGTCTCGCACGCCGCCCCCGCCCACCACTTCAAGGACCGCACCGGCCTGCTCACGGCCATCGCCGCCGAGGGGTACGAACTCCTCGCCGAAGCGCTGCGAAGCTCACCCGGACTGCGCGAACGCGGCGTGCGCTACGTCCGGTTCGCCGTCGCCCACCCCGCGCACTTCCAGGTCATGTTCCGGCCCGAGCTGCTGCGCGCCGACGACCCGGACCTCCTCGCCGCCAGGGAACGCGCCTCCGCCGAACTCCGCACGGGCGTCGCGGACCTGGCGGACGTCCCCGACTCCCGGCAGGCCGGCATCGCCGCCTGGTCGCTCGCCCACGGCTTCGCGACGCTGCTCCTCACCCACAACGTGACGGCGGCGCTCGGGGACCAGGACCCCGAGGAGTACTTCCGCTCGATGGCCGGACTGCTCTTCGCCGCCCAACTCCCCATCCCGGACGGGGAATAGCCCGCGTCAGCCCGTAATTGACGAATACATGCGAACCTCGAACACCCTCCGCCGCGCCGCCCTCGCCCTCCTCACCACCGGCACCCTCGCCCTGGCCCCCACCGCCCTCGCCGACACCGGCCACCACGGCTCCCACGGCCAGGCCTGGCGCGGCGCCTGGGCCGCGTCCCCCCAGTCGGCGGCCGCGCCGCTCGGCCCCAACTGGTCGCAGCAGGGCTTCGACAACCAGACGGTCCGCCAGGTCGTCCGCGTCACCGCCTCCGGCACCCGGACCCGCATCGAGCTGACGAACCGTTACGGCACCGGCCCGCTGCGGATCACCGGCGCGACCGTCGCCCGTACGGCAGCCGGAAAGACCGCCGGAAGCGCGGTCGAACCCGGCTCCGTGCGCACGCTCCGCTTCGGCCACCGGCCGTCCGTGACGATCCCGGCCGGCGAGACCCTCCTCAGCGACGCCGTGAACCTCCCCGTCGAGGCCTTCGAGCAGCTGACCGTCACCCTCTACCTCGCGGGCCCGACCGGTCCGGCGACCTTCCACTCCTTCTCCTCGGCCACCAGCTACCGCGCCGAGGGCGACCACCGCGCCGACCTCTCCGGCGCCGCCTTCAAGGAGACCAGCAGCTCCTGGTACTTCCTCTCCGGCGTCGAGGTCACCGGCGGCCGCGACACCGCCCGCCGCGACGGCATCGTCGCCTTCGGCGACTCCATCACCGACGGCGTCGGCTCGACGACGGACGCCGACAACCGCTACCCGGACGAGCTCGCCGAGCGCCTCGCCGCCACCGGCCGGTCCCGCGCCGTCCTCAACCACGGCATCGGCGGCAACGAGGTCGTCAACGACACCAGCTGGGCGGGCGAGAAGGCCGTCGCGCGCTTCGAGAAGGACGTGCTCACCGAGAAGGGCGTGAGCACGGTGATCCTCCTGGAGGGCATCAACGACATCGGCGGCAGCGGCCCGGCCTTCCCGGGCGGACCGACCCCAGAGGTCTCCGTGGACCGGCTCATCGAGGGCCACCGCACCCTCATCCGCCAGGCCCACGCCAAGGGCCTCAAGGTCGTCGGCGCCACCCTCACCCCGATCAAGGGCTCCTTCTACGACACCCCGGTCAACGAGGCCAAGCGGGAGGCCTTCAACACCTGGGTCCGCACCTCGGGCGCGTACGACGCCGTCGTCGACTTCGACCGCGCCGTCGCCGACCCGGCCGACCCGGACCGCATCCTGCCCGCGTACGACTCGGGCGACCACCTCCACCCGGGCGACGCGGGCTACGCGGCGATGGCGGAGGCCCTGGACCTCGACGAGCTGTAGACGAGCCGCAGACGAGCTCCGGCGGCCGCACGGCAACGTGACGGCCGAACGGCGGCGTGACAACCGGTACGGCGGCATGACAACCGGTACGGCGCCGTGACAGCCGAACGGCGGCGCCCCCGCTCCAGGGGGGCGCCGCCGTACGCCCTCAGCCCCCGAGGATCGTCGTCAGGAACTCGCCCGTCCACGCGAGGAGTTCCCGGCCCACCACCGGCTTCCCGCCGATCTTGCCGGTCGTCGGGCGCGGCACCAGGATCTGGTGGACGGCCGGCTTGACGACCGACTTCGGGTGGAGGCGCTTGAGCCGCAGCTCCTGCGACTCGCGCAACTCCACCGGCGCGAAGCGGATGTTGGAGCCCTGGAGGACGATCTCGCCGACGCCGCAGGCACGCGCCAGCATCCGCAGGCCCGCCACGAGGAGCAGGTTCTCCACCGGCTCGGGCAGCTTGCCGTACCGGTCGGCGAGCTCCTCGCGCACGGCCCTGATGTCCTCCTCCGAGTTCGCCGAGGCGATCGCGCGGTAGGCCTGGAGCCGCAGCCGCTCCCCCGGCGCGTAGTCGTGCGGCACGTGGGCGTCGACCGGGAGCTCGATCTTCACCTCCAGCGGGGCCTCCTCCTCGGCGCCGCCCTCCATCTGCGCCCGGTAGTCGGCGACCGCCTCGCCGACCATTCGTACGTACAGGTCGAAGCCGACGCCCGCGATGTGACCGGACTGCTCGCCGCCGAGCAGGTTGCCCGCGCCGCGGATCTCCAGGTCCTTCATGGCGACGTACATGCCGGCGCCCATCTCGGTGTGCTGGGCGATCGTCGCGAGCCGCTCGTGCGCGGTCTCCGTGAGCGGCTTCTCCGGCGGGTACAGGAAGTACGCGTACCCGCGCTCCCGCCCTCGTCCCACACGGCCGCGCAGCTGGTGGAGCTGGCTGAGGCCGAAGTTGTCGCCGCGCTCGACGATCAGGGTGTTGGCGTTGGAGATGTCGATGCCGGACTCGACGATCGTCGTCGAGACGAGCACGTCGAACTTCTTCTCCCAGAAGTCGACGACGACCTGCTCCAGGGCCTGCTCCGACATCTGGCCGTGCGCCGTCGCGATCCGCGCCTCCGGGACGATCTCGCGCAGCCGGGCGGCCGCCCGGTCGATCGAGTCCACCCGGTTGTGGATGTAGAAGACCTGGCCCTCGCGCAGGAGTTCGCGCCGGATCGCGGCGCCGATCTGCTTCTCCTCGTACGGCCCGACGAAGGTGAGGACGGGGTGCCGCTCCTCGGGGGGCGTCGTGATCGTCGACATCTCGCGGATGCCCGTCACCGCCATCTCCAGGGTGCGCGGGATCGGCGTGGCGGACATCGTCAGGACGTCGACGTTGGCCCGGAGCTTCTTCAGCTGCTCCTTGTGCTCGACGCCGAAGCGCTGCTCCTCGTCGACGATGACCAGGCCCAGGTCCTTGAACTTCGTCTCGGAGGAGAAGAGGCGGTGGGTGCCGATGACGACGTCGACCGAGCCCTCCCGCAGCCCCTCCATCGTCGCCTTCGACTCGCTCTCCGACTGGAACCGCGACAGCGCCCGCACCTTCACCGGGAACTGCGAGTACCGCTCGCTGAACGTGCCGAAGTGCTGCTGCACGAGCAGCGTCGTCGGCACGAGCACCGCGACCTGCTTGCCGTCCTGGACGGCCTTGAAGGCCGCCCGCACCGCGATCTCCGTCTTGCCGTAACCGACGTCGCCGCAGATCAGACGGTCCATGGGAACGGTCTTCTCCATGTCCTCCTTCACCTCGGCGATGGTGGACAGCTGGTCGGGCGTCTCCGCGTACGGGAAGGCGTCCTCCAACTCCCGCTGCCAGGGCGTGTCCGGGCCGAAGGCGTGCCCGGGCGCCGCCATGCGGGCGCTGTACAGCTTGATCAGGTCGGCCGCGATCTCCTTGACGGCCTTCTTCGCGCGCTGCTTCGTCTTCGTCCAGTCCGCGCCGCCGAGCCGGTGCAGCGTCGGCGCCTCGCCGCCCACGTACTTGGTGACCTGCTCCAGCTGGTCGGTCGGGATGTACAGCCGGTCGCCGGGCTGGCCGCGCTTCGCCGGCGCGTACTCGACGAGGAGGTACTCGCGGGTCGCGCCCTGCACGGTCCGCTGCACCATCTCGATGTAGCGGCCGACGCCGTGCTGCTCGTGCACGATGTAGTCGCCGACCTCCAGGGTCAGCGGATCGATCGTCTTGCGGCGCTTGGCGGGCATCCGCTGCCCGTCCTTGCCGGCCGCCTTCTGCCCCGACAGGTCGGTCTCCGTCAGCACCGCCAGCCTGAGCGCCGGGTCGACGAAGCCGTGGTCGATGGAGCCGCACGCCACGTGCACCACGGACGGCGAGATCTCGGACAGGTCCGCGTCGAGGCGGGCGGCGATGCCCTCGCCGCCGAGGACCTCGACCGTACGGGACGCGGGACCGTGCGCCTCCGTCACGTACACCGTCCGCCAGCCGTCGGCCAGCCAGCCCTTGGTGTCGGCGAGCGCGCGGGCGGTGTCGCCGCGGTACGACTCGGGGGCGTGCATCCCGAGGGTGAGCGTGTCGGCGCTCTCGTCGACGTCCGCCGCGAACGGCGACACCGACCACCAGGCCATGCCCAGCTCGGCCGCCCGGTCCCGGACGTCCGCGATCCCCCACAGGGAGGCCGCGCCGACGTCGATCGGGGCCTCGCCGCCGCCGGCGGTGGCGGCCCAGGACGCCTGGAGGAACTCCTGGCTGGTGGCGACGAGGTCGGCGGCCCGGGTCCGCACCCGCTCCGGGTCGCAGACGACGGCCATGGCCCCCTTGGGCAGGACGTCGAGCAGGAGCTCCATGTCGTCGACGAGGACGGGCGCGAGGGACTCCATGCCCTCGACGGCGATCCCCTCGGCGATCTTGCCGAGCAGCTCGCCCAGTTCGGGGTGCTCCTCGGCGAGCGCGGCGGCCCGCTCCCGCACCTCGTCGGTCAGCAGCAGCTCACGGCAGGGCGGCGCCCACAGCCCGTGCTCGGCGACTTCGAGCGAACGCTGGTCGGCGACCTTGAAGTACCGGATCTCCTCGACGTCGTCGCCCCAGAACTCGATCCGGAGCGGGTGCTCCTCGGTCGGCGGGAAGACGTCCAGGATGCCGCCGCGGACCGCGAACTCGCCGCGCTTCTCGACGAGCTCGACGCGGGAGTACGCGGCGGCGGCGAGCCCCTCGACGACCTCGTTCAGGTCGGCGGTCTGGCCGGAGCGCAGCGCCACCGGCTCCAGATCCCCCAGCCCCTTGACCTGCGGCTGGAGCACGGACCGGATGGGCGCGACGACGACGGAGACGGGCCCGGCGGCGGGGTCGTCGTCGCGGGGGTGCGCGAGGCGGCGCAGCACGGCGAGCCGGCGCCCGACGGTGTCGGAGCGGGGGGAGAGCCGCTCGTGCGGCAGGGTCTCCCAGGAGGGGTACTCGACGACCGTGTCCGGATCGAGCAGCGACCGCAGCGCGGCGGCGAGGTCTTCGGCCTCCCGGCCGGTCGCCGTCACCGCGAGCACCGGCCGCCCCGAGTCCCGGGCGAGCGCCGCCACGGCGAACGGTCGCGCGGCCGCCGGACCGACCAGGTCCACGTGCGGGCGGTTCCCGTCGGCGGCGGCCTTCACCGCCTCGGCGAGGGCGGCGTCCTTGACGACGACATCGAGCAGACCGTGCAGGCTCATGAAGCTTCCATCCCGGGTTCGGACGACGGGGGCGGGCAACGCGAACAGCCCGACACGTCACACGGGCCGGGTGGTCCCGGGCCCCTGGGGACCCGGTCGCCCCCAGCCTACGACGCCCCTCGGACACCCGCGCCCGCTACACACCCCGCGCCCGTGCTGGGCGGCGCCCCCTGCCCGTACGGGCCGCGCCCTGCGGGGCAGTGCCCTCGCCCACCCCCGTGTGGGCAATCGTCCCGCTGGGGCGGGACGGGTGGGCACACGGGACGGCGCCCTTAGCGGCGCCTCCGCGTCCCGCGCCTGAACCCGCACCACGGGATCGGTGCACCAAGGGGTGCGGGTCAGGGCGCGACAGCCTCTGGCGCCGGCAGGGCGCGGGTCCGTTGTGCCCACCCGTTCCGCCCCAGCGGAACGACTGCCCACAACGGGGGCGCGGGGGTGGGCACTGCCCGGCGGGTGCAGCCCGCAACGGGGGCGGGGGCACCGCCCCGGCGGGGCGGTGCCCACAGCGGCGGGGCGCCCCCGGTGGGCCCGCCCGCGGCGGGGGCCTCGGCCCAGGGGGCTACTCGCTCGCGATCGCCCCCAGCACATTCATCCGCCCCGCCCGAAACGCCGGGACCAGCGCCGCGAAGAGCCCCACGAACGCCGAGCCGACGAAGACCGTCACGATCGTCGGCCAGGGGATCTCCAGGACCCCGAGGCCCTCCAGGGCCAGGAGCTTCTGGGCCGCCGTGCCCCAGCCCATGCCCAGGCCCAGGCCGAGGAGCGCGCCGAAGAGGGCGATGACGACCGACTCCAGGCGGATCATGCGGCGCAGCTGCCGGCGGGAGAGGCCGATGGCCCGCATGAGGCCGATCTCGCGGGTCCGTTCGACCACCGAGAGCGCCAGGGTGTTCACGACGCCGAGGACGGCGACGACGATCGCCAGGGCGAGGAGCCCGTACACGATGTCGAGCAGCTGTCCGACCTGGTTCTGCAGCTCCTCCTTGTAGTCGGCCTGGTTGCTCACCTTGTACTGCGGGTACGGCGCGAGCGCGTCCTTGAGGGCCTCGTACGCGGCGGTCTCCCGGCCGTCCTTCGCGCTGGCGAGGACGAGCAGGCTGTTCGGCACCCGCTCGGCGGGCAGGTGGCGGACGACGGTGGAGACGTCGGTGTACATCGCGCCCTTGTCGACCTGCCCGGTGTCGGCCGTGATCGCCGCGACCTTCAGCTTCACCGTGTCGCCGCCCGTGAGGGCGACGGTGAGGACGTCGCCGACCTTGACGCCGTGTTCGGCGGCGTAGTCGCTGCCGACGGACATGGCGTCCTTGCCGTACGCGTCGGCGAGGGTGCCGGCGGTGGTCTCGCGCCGCAGGTCCTTCAGGTACGTGGGGTCGGTGGCGGCCAGGCCGGCCTTCGTGGTCTTCCCCCGCGGGTCGGTGATCCTCGCGTCGACCCACTTGTACTCGGTGACGTGGTCCAGGCCGGGCGTCCTCTCCAGGGCCGCCTGCGCCTGCGGCACGATCGGCTGTCCCGTGCCGGACCGCACGATGAAGTCGGCGCCGACGGAGCGGTCCAGCTCCTCGGTGGCCGAGGCGACCATCGAGGAGCCGACCACCGAGAGCCCGGCGACGAGCGCGAGCCCGATCATCAGGGCGGCGGCGGTGGCGCCGGTGCGGCGCGGGTTGCGCAGCGCGTTGCGCTCGGCCATGCGGCCGACGGGGCCGAAGATCCGCAGGACGACGACGCCGAGGGCGCGGACGACCCCGCCGGCGAGGAGCGGGCCGACGACGACGAAGCCGAGGAGGGTGAGGACGACTCCGAGGCCGAGCCAGAGGGAGCCGGGGCCGGCCTCGGCGGCGCGGGCCGCCGCGACCAGGGCGGCCGCTCCGGCGCCGGTGAGGACGGTCCCGATCGCGCCCCGTACCCGCCCGGCCTTGCCGTCGGCGGGGGTGCCCGCGTCGCGGAGGGCCGCCATCGGGGAGACCTTCCCGGCGCGGCGGGCCGGGACGTAGGCGGCGAGGACGGTGACGACGATGCCGAGGGCGAGGCCGACGGCCGGCGTCGTCCACGCCACGGTGAGGTCGCGGGTGGAGAGCTCCATGCCCATCGAGGACATGATCTTCATGAGTCCGACGGCGAGGCCGACGCCCGCGGCGACACCGGCGACCGAGCCGACGAGGCCGAGGAGGAGCGCCTCGACGAGGACGGAACGGTTCACCTGCCGGCGGTCGGCGCCGATGGCCCGCATGAGACCGATCTCGCGGGTCCGCTGGGCGACCAGCATGGAGAAGGTGTTGACGATGAGGAAGATGCCGACGAGGAAGGCGATCCCGGCGAAGCCGAGCATGGCGTACTTCATGACGTCGAGGAAGCCGGCGATGTCCTCGCGGCCCGCGTCGGCGACCTCGGCGGCGGTGTGCAGCTTGTAGTCCTTCGCGTCGGCACCGAGGGCGGCGGCCACGTCCTTCTTGAGGACGTCGTCGCCGACACCGGGCTCGGCGTCGACCATGACCTGGGTGAACAGGCCTTCCTTGCCGAGGAGTTCGCGCTGCGCGGTGGCGGTGTCGAAGTAGACGACGGTGGCGCCGGGGTTGGTGACCTTGAACTCGACGATGCCGGAGATCCTCGCGGTGTGGTCGCCGGTGACGGCGATCGTGCGCAGGGTGTCGCCGATCCTCAGGTGGTGCTTCTCGGCGGTGCCGGCGTCGACGACGACGTCGGTGGGCCCGCGCGGCTCGTGGCCGGAGGCCAGTTCCACCGAACGCAGCTCGTACGGGCTCCAGTTGACGGCGATGGTCGGCGCGCCGCCGGTCGGGCCGACGTTCTCGTTCCGCGCGTCGACGACGGTCACGCTCAGGGAGGTGACCGAGCCCTGCGCGTCCTTGACGCCCTCGACCTTCCGCACCCGCTCGACGAGGGAGGCGGGGAGGGCCTCCGGGCGGCCGGACTGCGGCGTCTCGTCGTTCCCCGCCGCGCCCTTGGGGCTGACGGTGACGTCGGAGGCGGTCGACGCGAAGAGCTTGTCGAACGTCGTGTTCATGGTGTCGGTGAAGACGAGCGTCCCACTGACGAAGGCGACGGAGAGCAGGACGGCGACGGCGGAGAGCGCCATGCGGCCCTTGTGCGCGAAGAAGTTGCGCAGCGAGGTCTTGAGGACGGTCATGACGTCCGCCCACGCGCGTCGAAGTCCTTCATGCGGTCGAGGACGGCGTCGGCGGTGGGCCGCTCCATCTCGTCCACGATCCGCCCGTCGGCGAGGTAGAGCACCCGGTCCGCGTAGGAGGCGGCGACGGGGTCGTGGGTGACCATGACGATCGTCTGCCCCAGCTCGTCCACGGACGCGCGGAGGAAGCCGAGGACCTCGGCACCGGCCCGCGAGTCGAGGTTTCCGGTCGGCTCGTCACCGAAGATGATCTCGGGCCGGGCGGCGAGCGCGCGGGCCACGGCGACGCGCTGCTGCTGGCCGCCGGAGAGCTCGGTGGGACGGTGCTTGAGCCGCTCACCGAGCCCGACGGTGTCGACGACCCGCCGCAGCCACTCGGCGTCCGGCTTCCGCCCGGCGATGTCCATCGGCAGCGTGATGTTCTCCAGGGCGTTCAGGGTGGGCAGCAGGTTGAACGCCTGGAAGACGAAGCCGATCCGGTCCCGGCGCAGCCGGGTGAGCTTCTTGTCCTTGAGGCCGGTGATCTCGGTCTCGTCGAGGAAGATCTGCCCGCTGGTGACGGTGTCGAGCCCGGCGAGGCAGTGCATCAGGGTCGACTTGCCGGAGCCCGAGGGCCCCATGATCGCGGTGAACCTGCCGCGGGCGATGTCCACGTCGACGGAGTCGAGGGCGACGACCCGGGTCTCCCCCGAGCCGTACGCCTTGACGACCTGCCGCGCCCGCGCCGCGACGGCCGTCCCCTCGCCAGTACCCCCGTGCCTGGGGATGGTCACAGCCGAAGTCACGGATTTCTCCTTGGAGCGATGGGTGGGTTTGTAAGTTCAAGTTAAGAAGCGGGCACGGCACTTCACCTCCTCCGCCGGTACCAACGACCCCTGGGCCGCATGGGGGAGGCGCCCCTAGGGGTTCTCATCCGTTCGATGGGGGCCGGCTGGCCGAGGGGGAACATGGCCAGACACAGGAGAGGGGGCATGAGTTCGATTTGTCACTTGTTCCGGTGCGCTCATGCGATGTCTGCATATTTGTACGACTCGGGGTGGCAGAGTCGACACCATGAAGCCCACCGCACCCCTGCGGGCGATCGCGCCTGCGTTCGTGGTCCCCGGACCGTCGGGTGTGGCGATCCGCACGCGACTCAAGGGCCTGAGGCCGGAGGACGAGAAGGTCCTTCGGGAGGTGGGGGCGCTTCTGGGTGCGCTCGCATCCAAGGACCTCAAGGTCCGCTGCGCCGAGGGTATGGCACATTCAAAGGACACGTGGGCAGCCCGGAAGCGGGAACTGACACCTCTGTCGTCGTCACGCTGGGCCGGAGCCCTCACGAAGGCCACGCACCATCAGTGGGCCCTGGCCCGACGCTGCCAGGCGGCACATCTCCGGGGCCTTGAGGCCGGGATCCGGATGATCCGGCACCGCCTGTCGCTGCCGATCGGCACGAAGGGGGCGAAGAAGGCACCCGGCGGGTACCACACCCGGCAGGAATGGCACGCGAAGTCGCGGCGACTGCGTGTGCTGGAGGACCGGTTGGCCGCTGCCCAGGCGGACGCGGCTGCCGGTCGCGTCCGCGTGGTACGCGGCGGGAAACGGCTCGCCCGCTCACGGCACAACCTTGAGGCCGCCCGGCTGACCGAGGCGGAGTGGCGGGCACGGTGGGAGGCCGAGCGCTGGTTCTGCCAGGCGGACGGGGAGGCCGGGAAGCGATACGGCAACGACACCATCCGCGTCAGCCCTGATGGCGAAGTGAGCATCAAGCTCCCCACCCCGCTCAAGCACCTGGCGAACGCCCCGCGCGGCCGGTACGCGCTTCCCGTCCGCGTGCGGTTCGCGCACCGGGGCGGGAAGTGGGCCGACCGAGTCGAGGCGAACGGGGCGGTCGCGTACCGCATCCACTACGACGTGGCTCGTGGCCGCTGGTACCTCACCGCGTCCTGGCAGACTCCGGTGGCTCCCACCGTCCTCCTGGCCACAGCACTGGCCGACGGGGTGATCGGCGTGGACATGAACGCCGATCACCTCGCCGCCTGGCGTCTTGATCCCCACGGGAACCCCGTAGGCCACCCCCGCCGCTTTCCCTACGACCTGACCGGGTCGGCGGGCTACCGCGACGCGCAGGTCCGCCACGCCCTCACCCGACTCCTGCACTGGGCACAAACCTGCCGCGTCCGCGCGATCGCCGTCGAAGACCTCGACTTCGCGGCCGAGAAGACCAGGGAGAAACACGGCCGCAAGCGCCGCTTCCGGCAGCTCGTCTCCGGCATGCCCACCAGCAGACTCCGAGCCCGGCTCACTTCCATGGCCGTCGCCACCGGTATCGCGGTCATCGCCGTCGACCCCGCCTACACCAGCCGCTGGGGCGCCCAGCACTGGCAGGAACCCCTCACCAGCCCCACCCGTAAGACCACCCGCCACGATGCTGCCGCCGTGGCCATCGGAAGACGCGCCCAAGGACACCCGATCCGGCGACGGACGGCACCGCCCCCACACGACCGATGGGGTCTCCCCTGCTCGAACGAAGTTGAGAGCTTGGGGAAGATCGTGCAGGGCATCGGACCGTCCAGGCCGGACCAGGCACCCTCAGGCGTGAGGAACCCCGCCACCGCATCCCCGGACCACGGACCCGATCCGCGCCGCCCGGACGCGGAACGAACGCGGGCGACCAGAGCGTCCAACACCGTTCGGGACGTTCGACTGAGCACGAGCCCTGGCAACAGGACCCACTCCCGCTCAGTTTTGAGAAACGGTTCCTCCACCCAGGGGCCGAGTGAGACCCTGTCCGCGCCCATTTAGGTGTACGAAGAAAGGAAAGGTGCGCGGTGACAGAGCCGTCGACCGCCCGGGCCGGATCCGACCCCGCCCCGGTGACCGCCCCCGCCGCGCCGAACCCCCGCCGCGGACCCGTTGTCGCCGCCCTCATGCTCGCCATGGGGCTCGCCGCCCTCGACGGCACGATCGTGTCCACCGCCGTCCCCCAGATCGTCGGCGACCTCGGCGGACTCTCCGTCTTCTCCTGGCTCTTCTCCGGCTACCTGCTCGCCGTCACGGTCACCCTGCCCGTGTACGGCAAGCTCAGCGACACCTTCGGCCGCAAGCCCGTCCTCATCGCCGGGACCGTCCTCTTCCTCGCCGGCTCCCTGCTCTGCGCCGCCGCCTGGAACATGGCCTCCCTGATCGCCTTCCGCGTCGTCCAGGGCCTCGGCGGCGGCGCCCTCCAGGGCACCGTCCAGACCATCGCCGCCGACCTTTACCCCCTGAAGGAACGCCCCAAAATCCAGGCGAAGCTGTCCTCCGTGTGGGCCGCCTCCTCCGTCGCCGGACCGGCCCTCGGCGGCCTGTTCGCCAGCTACGCCGACTGGCGCTGGATCTTCCTCGTCAACCTGCCCGTCGGCCTGATCGCCCTCTGGCTCATCGGCCGCCACCTGCGGGAACCCGCCCGCACCGCGCCCCGCGCGCGCGTCCGGATCGACTGGGCCGGAGCACTCGCCATCTTCGCCACCGGCTCCGTGCTCGTCACCGCGCTCGTCCAGGGCGGCGTCGCCTGGCCCTGGCTCTCCGCCCCGTCCCTCGGTCTCCTCGGCGGCGCCGCCGTCCTCGCCGCCCTGACCGTCGCCGTCGAGCGGCGCGCGGCCGAACCGATCATCCCCGGCTGGGTCTGGCGCCGCCGCACGATAGCCGCCGTCAACCTCTCCCTCGGCGCCCTCGGCCTGCTCATGGTCGCCCCGACGGTCTTCCTGCCCACGTACGCGCAGTCCGTCCTCGGCCTCGGCCCGATCGCCGCCGGCTTCGTCCTGTCCTCGTGGACCCTGAGCTGGCCCACCACGGCCGCGCTCTCCAACCGGGTCTACACCCGCATCGGCTTCCGCCTCACCGCGATCCTGGGCATCTCGCTCGCCCTGCTGCTGCTGCTCGCGTTCCCGTTCCTGCCGTTCCCCGGCGAACCCTGGCAGCCCGCGCTCCTGATGCTGCTCCTCGGCGGCTCCCTGGGCCTCTTCCAACTGCCCCTGATCGTCGGCGTGCAGTCGACCGTCCCGTACGAGGAACGCGGCACGACCACCGCCTCCGTCCTCTTCTGCCGCCAGGTCGGCCAGAGCGTCGGCGCCGCGCTCTTCGGCGCCGTCGCGAACGGCGTCCTCGCCGCCCGCCTCGGCGCCGGCACGGACCTCGACACGCTGGCCCGCTCTCTGGCCGCCACCGACGAGACCCGCCGCGCGGTCGACGCGGCGGTGGACCGGGTCTACCTGGGCGCGGCGGCAGCGGCGGCCCTCGCCCTCCTGGCCCTCCTCACGCTGGCCCCCCGCCGCTTCCCGGTCCTGAAGGAGGAGGACCAGGGGGCGCCCCGCCGGGACCCGGCCGACTGAGTACGCGCCCGCCCGGAGATGAGCACGCGCCCCCGTGCCCGGGCGGCGCCCCGGACCCGACGATGGGGTCACCCCGCCCGAAGGAGCAGGCCTTGGACCCCGACACGTACGCGACGCTCTACTCCTCGCGGGGCCCGCGCGGGATCGTCAGGCAGAACGGGTGTCCCGCCGGGTCCAGGAGGACCCGCCACAGGTCCGGTCGGGGCTGGACGTCCGGGACGGTCGCGCCCCACTCCACGAGACGGGCCGTGGCCTCGTCCAGGTCGTCGACGTCGAAGTCGAGGTGCAGCTGCTGCGGGACCTCCTGGCCCGGCCAGGACGGGGGGCGGTAGCCGTCGACGCGCTGGAAGCCGAGGAAGAAGCCGTCCGCGCCGCGCAGCCCCGCGAACTCGCCGTCGGACCGGTCGGCGAGCGGGATGCCGGTGGCCCGGTGGTAGAAGGCGGCCAGGGCCATCGGGTCGGCGCAGTCGAGCGTGATCGCCGTCAGTCTCATGATCATGGGGCGGGAGCCTAGTCGGCCCTCTCGGAGCCCCAAGAACCCTTGGCGCCCGAGCACCCCGGAGCCCCGGGCCCGTCCCCGGCACCTCGGCGTCCTCGGAGCCCCTGGCGTCCTCGGAGCCCCCGGCACCCTCGGCCCCCCGAAGCCCTACGCGTCCTCGGAGCCCCTGGCGCCCTCGGAGCCCCCGGCACCCTCGGCCCCCCGAAGCCCTACGCGTCCTCGGAGCCCCTGGCGCCCTCGGAGCCCCCGGCACCCTCGGCCCCCCGAAGCCCTACGCGTCCTCGGAGCCCCTGGCGCCCTCGGAGTCCCCGGCACCCTCGGAGTCCCTGGCGCCCTCAGAGTCCCCGGCGCCCTGCGCGCCTTCGGTCTCCTTCGACTCGGGCTTCTCCTCGGCCCGTTCCGGTGCGGTCGGGCGGCCCGTCAGCGCCGCCAGCGAGTTGCGGATGTGCTCCATGTGGGAGTGGATCTCGTCCCGGGCCTCCTCGTGCTCCCGCAGCACCCGCTCCGTCTCGCGCTCGATCCGCTCCGCCTTCATCCTGGCCTCGGCGAGCAGCTCCGCCGCACGCGCCTCGGCGTCCTCCTGGCCGTGCCGGGCCTGCTCCTCCGTCTCGGCCAGGGCCCGCTGCGTCTCCGCGAGCCCCGCCTGCGCCGCCGCGATCTGCTCCTCGTGGCGGGCGTCCAGGGCCGCCGCCTCCGCCTCGGCCGCACGCTCCGCCTCGGCCCGTACGGTCCGCTGCTCCTCCCGCTGCGCCGCGAGCAGCGCCTCCGCCCGGCGCTCGGTCTCCTCGAAGGCCTCCCGCGCGGCCTCCCGGGCGCCCTCGGCGTCCCGGCGGGCGATCGCCACCATCTCCTCGGCCCGCGCGCGGGCCTCCTCCAGGGTCGCCCGGGCCTCCGCGTCCGCCGTCGACCTGACCTCCTCCGCGTACGCCCCGGCGGCCTCCGTCACCTCCCGGGCCGCCTGCTCGGCGGACTCCGCGAGGGCCTGCGCCTCCGCCTCGGCATCCCGTACGAGCCGCTCGTCCTCCCGCTCGGCCAGCTCCAGGATCTTCTGCGCGGTCTCGCCGAGGGACTCGTACCGCTGCGGGGCGAGCTGCTTGACGGCCAGGCGGAGCCCGGCGGCCTCCGTCTCCATCTCCTTCGCGAGGACCGTCAGCCGCGCCGCCCGCTCCCAGGCGGCGTCGCGGTCCCGTTCGAGTGCGGCGACGTGGCGGTCGACCTGCTCGGGGCGGTACCCGCGCCCCCGCCCGACGGCGAAACTCATCCCTGACGCCCCTTCTCCCTGGTCCCGACCCGTAAAGCCCGACCCATAAAGAATGCGGCATCAGAACGGACAAAAGGCGCCCAACGTGGCCACACGTCGAGCGCCCTTCGTCACATTCCGACTCCCCTGCGCTACAGCAGACCGTCCCACATCTGCTCGAGCAGCACCGACCACCAGTTCTCCGGCGACGACAGCGCCGCCGGGTCCAGCATCGCCAGCTGCGCCTGGAAATCGACCGTCCAGCGACCCGCCTGCTCCGGGTTCAACCCGAACCGCAGCCGCCACATCCGGCCCAGCAGCGCCATCGACCGCGTGAACTCCGGCAGCCCCGTGTTCACGAACTGCGGCGGCACCGGCTGCCCGCCCGGACCGGCCTCCACCGGCACCGCCACGATGTGCGCGGTCCCGTACTGGACGCAGATCGCCCGGCCGAAGTCCGAACCGAGCACCAGGTACGAGCTCGCGTCCGGCGCCGCCTGCACCTGCCGCTGCGCCGCCAGCTCCGCCAGCGTCGGCACCACCGGCACCGCCGGCTGCGCCCAGAAGAACGGACCGAAGTCCGCCGGAAGGCCCGCCCACACCAGCGTGCGCGCCACGATCTCCGGCACGCCCTGCCGGGACACCGCCCGCTGGTCGAAGCGGAGGATCCCCGGACCGAACGCGCCCGCCAGCTCCTGCGCGATCCCCTCCGGGGGGATCGGCGGCGCCGGCTGCACCTGCGGCAGCGGCGCCCGTACCGGAGCCGGACGTGCCGGACCGTCCGCGACCTGGTGCAACTCGCCCTGATGGGTCAGGAGTTGACGCATCCCCTGCTGTCGGCCCGCGTGATCACGGCCGTACGGGGCGATGCTCGTGATCCGCGCCTGCGGCCACGTCTCCCGGATCATCCGCGCGCAGTAACCACCCGGCAGCTCACAGGACTCCAGCTCCGTGTGGAGCTCCAGCACCTGCTGCGGCGGCACGTTCAGCGCGCGCAGCTCGTGCAGGATCTGCCACTCCGGATGCGGGGTGCCCGGCGCCGAACGCCGGATGATCTGCGCCTCCGAACCGTCCGGCGCCCGATACCGCAGCACCGCCTGATAGCCCGGACCGACCGTCGGCTGACCCGCCGGATGCGGATAGCCGTACGCCGGCGGAGGCACGGGAGCCCCCGGGACGGGCGCCCCCGGCACGGGACCGGGCGCGGGCGGCGGCGTGGGCCCGCCGACCGGCGGCGCCGGAGCGGGCGGAGGCGGCGGAGTCCCCAGACCGCCCGGACCGGGGTGCGCCAGCATCGTCGCGGCGTGCGCGATGCCGCCCGCGGGCGTACCACCGGGCACACCCGGCGGCGGCGGGGGCGGCGGAGGCGCGCCCGGACCGCCCTGGTTCGGATGCGCCAGCATCGTCGCCGCGTGGTGCACCGGCTGCGGCGGCGTCACGGGACCCGGAGCGGCCGGCGGAGGCGGCGGACCGGGCGGGCCCGGCTGCGCGGGAGCACCGGGCGGACCGGGCGGGCCCGGCGGCTGGAGCCCCTCGGGACCGAGCTGCGACACCAGCTGCGTGGGAATGTACGCGTTGCCGCCCGACGAGGCCCCCGGCACGCCCGGAGCCCCCGGCGGCGGAGGCGGCGTCGGACCGCGCCCGGCCTTCGGCGGCGGGGTGGCCTTGCTCGTCGCGGCGTCCGCGATGTCCCCGGCACCCGGCGCCGAGGGCGCGGGCGGCGGAAGCGGCGCACCCGGCCCGGCCTGCGCCGGAGCCGGCGAAGGCACCGGCGCGGGCGCGGGCGGCGACGGCGGGGCGGCCGGAACCGCGCCCGGGGCCGGCGCCGCCGGGTCCAGACGGGGGGCGATCGCGGTCGGCGGCAGCGCGCTGCCGCCCTTCATCAGGGCGGTCGGCGCGTCCGCGCCCACCGACGGCGGCGGGGCGTCCTCGTCGTCCGTCCCCGACAGCGGCGGCGCGAACACGGTCGCGGGCAGCGGCACCGCCCCGTCCGCACCACCGGAACTCGCGTTCGCGTCCACCCACGGGCTGGACGGCGCGGGAGGGGGCGTGGGGGCGGGCGGAGCCGGGGGCACGACCGGCGGCGCGGGCGGGGCGGGCGGCGGCGCCGCGGGGCTCGACGCGGCCGGACCCGACGCCGGGACACCGTCCATCGCCGTCGGCTCGTACGCGTCGCCGTCCGGAACGGGAGCCGGCGCGGGCTCGACGGCCGGCGCGGGCTCGACGGCCGCCGGCACGGGCTCCGCGGCCGGAACCGGAGCCGTCGCGGCCCCCGAAGCCTCCTCGGACGCCGCCCCGGCCGCCGACGACGACACCGACCCGGTCGCCGATGCCGATGCCGATCCCGACGCCGCCCCCGTCACCGGCGCCGACGAGTCCGTCAGGACGGAGGACGCGGAAGAAGCAGAAGAAGCGGAAGAAACAGAGGAAGCGGAAGAAGCCACCGAAGCCGAAGACTCCGCCACCCCCACCCCGTCCGACGTGTCGTCCACCGGCTCCGACGCGCTCACGCCCTCCTGCGAGGCGTGCGACTCCTCCCTCGGCAACCCGATCTTGTCCGCCGCGTCCTGCAACCACTCCGGCGGACTCAACAGGAACGACGTCTGGTTCAGATCGATCCGCGCCGCCGGCACCGCCGCCTGCGCCGGAACCTCGTCCGTCGCCCCGTACTCCTCCTCGTACCGCCGGATCACCTCACCCACCGGCAGCCCCGGCCACAGCGTCGCCTCACCGGTGCGCGCGATCACGAGCCGCTGACGCCCGCCGTCCGACGTCGGACCGCCCTCACGGTCCTCCGCCCACACCACGAAGCCCAGCTCGAACTCCCGCACCCGCACCTCACGGTGCTGGTACCCCGGCAGATCGCCGTTGATCCACTCCTCGGCGCGCTCCTGCGCCTGCGCGAACGTCACCACAGCCAGCTCACTCCCCCACCGGGACCACGGGCACGGCACGCGCGAAGCCACCGTCCACCATCAGGTTCGCCACCGTCTCCAGCTCCGGCGGATTGCCCGCCAGACGCCCGAGGAACGCGTCGAAGTCCGCGCCGCAGGGCAGCAGCAGCCGCTCCACCCGCTCGTTCACCGTCCAACCGGCCGCCACCTCGCCGGAATCCCGCGCGTCGTCGTACGCGCAGAACCACACCGAACCGACCGCCGCACCCCGCACCTTCAACGCGATCAGACCGCCCTGGACGAAAGCGACGCCCAGATAGTCCTTCGTCAGATGGTCACGGAGACACTTGTTGACGTACACGAGGTCATTGACCCCCGCCTCCTCCCGCACCGTGAAGAACGGCTGATCCACCAGGACGCCCAGCTCCGCGTCGAGCGCCGCCCCCACCGGAGCACACCCGCCCGCCGCCTTCAGGAACGAGCGGTACGCCCCCGGCAGCCGATAGCCGAGATCCTCCTCCACGCCCTGCAACTGCAGCTCCGACACCGACACCCGGCCCTTCGGCAGCCCGAAGTGCACCGGACGGGTCTCCTGCAGCGGACGCGTCCCCCGCTTCGACTGGTCCACCGCGGCCGTCGCCACCCCGCCGTGATGCCGCAGCAGCGCCTTCACCTCGACCGGCACCAGCTCCATCCGCCGCGAACCCACCACGTGATGCCACGTCCAGCCGTGCGGGGTCGCCACCGACGGAATCGTGTCCCACAACTCATGCCCCGTCGCCGCCAGCGCCGCGTTCGCCGACACGTAGTCCGTCAGCCGCAGCTCGTCGACACCGAAACCCTCCGGCGGATCGGCGATCTCCGCCGCCGCACGCGCGTACGGCGAGAAGTCCGGGTAACCACGCTCGTCCACCCGTACCCCTCTGGGGTGACGGGACGCGCGGACCGGATCCGGGAAATGCACGACCTGCCCGGCGTAGGCCGCGTTCGGTGGCGCGGTGTCCTGCCCGAGCCGACCTGTCGTCATGGCGGTTGCCCCCTGCATGGCGTCGCTGACTGCTTGCTACCGACAGCCGACGGCTGCGGCCGACTGATGCCGCACAGCCTATGCGCTGCCACAAGAGCCCGAACCGGACCCGATCCCTCCGCGACCGAGAGTGACCAACTGTCACGACGCCATGACAACCGCACCATGATTCCGACACACCGAAGCCGCGTTTCACCGCCCCAGCTTCCCCATATGGCTCCCTATTTGGCAGGCTGTCCACGCAACTCGGGGGATTGCAGGAGGGGAAGACCGACACCATGTACGCAGCAACAACGCCCACACAGGGTGACCCACGCCTCAACTGGAGCAGCAGCGCCGAGACCACCCGCGCACCCTCCCTGCGCCACCGCCGCGACGGAATCCTCCCCACCGTGGGAGCCGCCCTCTCCGTCCGCGGCGAAACCCTCACGTGCACCGCGGGCCGCGGCGACCGGCCCCCCGCCCTGCACCCCCTCGTCCAGGACTTCCTCGACACCCTCACCAGCAGCCAGCGGGAACGCTTCACCGGCCGCTGCCCCGAAGCCATCCTGCTCTCCCGGCACCTCACCGCCACCGAGAACAACCGCTCCAAGCGCGCCCAGCGCAAACCCCTCACCCACGGCGAAGCCCGCCGCTCCCTCAAACAGGCCAAAATCACCGCCCGCCGCATCCGCGAGGACGGCGACCCCCTCCACGGCAGCTACGCCGCACCCTGCCGCTCCTGTACGGCCATGCTCGCCCACTTCGGCGTCCGCGCCGTCGACCCCACCACACCCGTCGAGAACGGCTGACCGCACCCCATGCCCGACCACCTCAGCACCACCCGCTTCCCGGTCAACGTCGACGCCGCCCTCCGCGAGGCCGGCTGGCAACCCGGCCGCTGGGACATCAAACTCGCCGAAGAATGGGCCGACACCCTGCGCGCCCACGTCTCCCCCGCCGGCCACCGGCACAGCGTCTTCCCCGCCGCCGTCGAAGCCTGGGCCGAATTCGGCGGCCTGCGGATCACCGCACCCGGCCACGGCCGACAGATAGCACCCGCCGCCGTCCGCTTCGACCCCCTCGCCGGACTCCACCTCTCCCGCACCCTCGCCGACCTCGGCCGCGCCCTGGACACCGAGATCGCCCCCCTCGGCGAAGAAGGCGACCACCAGGCCGTCCTCGCCATGGACGCCGAAGGCCGCGTCTACAGCCTCGACCACGCCGGCGACTGGTACCTCGGCAAGGACATCGACACGGCCCTGTCGACCCTCATCACAGGGGCCCAGCCGACCCGCCTCACCGCCGGCTAACCCACCGACAGGGTCGGCAACACCGCCGACACCCTGAAACCCCCCGCATCCGTCGGCCCCGACACGAACACACCCCCGAGCCGCACCACCCGCTCACGCATCCCCACGAGCCCGTTCCCACCGCTCGGCAGCCCCACGTCCGCCGCCGACCCGTCCGACGGCCCGTTCTCCACCTGCATCGCGACCTCGGCCTCCCGGTGCGCCAACCGCACCACGACCTCCGCACCCGACGCGTGCTTGTGGACGTTCGTCAACGCCTCCTGCACCACCCGGTACGCCGTCCGCTCCACCTCCGGGGCATACGGACGCGCCTCCCCCGTCACCACCAGCTCCACCGCCGCCCCCGCCAGCCGCGACTGCTCGCACAACGCCTCCAAGGCGTCCAGACACGGCCCGTCCTCGGCAGCCGCCTCAGCAGCGGCGGCAGCGGCCCGCCCGACCGCAGCGAGAGGCACAGCGGCGGGAGCCACGGGAACCGCCCCCTCCCGCAGCACCCCCAACATCTCCCGCAACTCCGTCAACGCCTGCCGCCCCATGTCCCCCACCAGCGCCGCGTTCCTCACCGCCTTCTGCGGATCCTTCAACGCCACCGCCTGCAACGCCGCCGCGTGCACCACCATCAACGACACCCGGTGCGCCACCACGTCGTGCATCTCCCGCGCGATCCGCGTCCGCTCCTCCTGCCGCGCCCACTGCGCCCGCTGCTCCGCCCGGTCCGCCAGCAGCGACAGCTCCTGCTCCAGACTGTCCGCCCGCTCCCGCAGGCTCTCCATCAGACGGCGCCGCGCCCCTATGTAGAGGCCGAAGAGCACCGGAGGCGCGTTGAGCCCGAGCGTCATGAAGAGCGACACGCTCGGCACGTACCAGCCACTCGGATCGATGTCCTGGGCGACGTCCTGCCGCATCCGCACCACGGTCACGACGAACACCGCGAGCGTCGACATCCCCGCCAGCACGGCCGTGATCCGCCGGGGCACCTCGGAAGCGGCGAGCGAGTACAGCCCGACGATCCCCATCAGGAAGCCCATCTCGGCGGGCGCGACGGCGATCGACACGAGCACCACGGCGATCGGCCAGCGACGCCGCACGAGCAGCACGGACCCCACGAGCAGCCCGAACACCACCCCCACGGGCACCGGCAACGACGCCTTGCCTGCGAACCCGACGCCCTCGACGGCACACTCCAACGCGGACACGAGCGCGAGCGCCCCGTCCAGCACGGCGCTCCGCCGTCTCCCCCACCACCACCAAGTCCCGACGCCCGCGGCGTCCCGGTCTGCCCCCGTTGTGGTCATACCCACCACCCTACGGGCGGCCCCTACCGTCAACGCGATGAACACCAGTCCCTCGAACAGTTGAATCGCCCGAACCTTCGACCCGGACGTCCGCATTCCGGACGATGGTGTTCGTATGACAGCCGAGATGAACCGGTACGCGGACTTCGACGGCCTACGGAAACAGGCCGTCGCCCTACGCCGCGAGGGCCTCAGCCTCCGCCAGATCCGCGACCACCTGAAGATCTACAACAACGACCTCCTCCACCGCCTGGTGAAGGGCGAGCCACCGCCGGAGTGGACGAAACGCCCGAACGCCAAGGACGACCTCCGCGACCGCGCCCGCGAGCTGCGCCTCCAGGGGATGACCTACGACCAGATCCAGGTCGAGCTGGGCTGCTCGAAGAGCTCGATCTCGCTGTGGGTACGAGACCTCCCGAAGCCGAGCGCACGGAAGAAAGCGCCGGAGATCGCCAAGCGGGATCGGACACCGAGGCAGCGCCTCAGCAATGAGGACCGCCAGCGCGCGACGGCGGCGGCCGCTGCAGAGATCGGATACCTCTCGGATCGCGAGCTCTTCCTGCTGGGGGTGGCCCTTTATTGGGCCGAGGGGGCCAAGCCCAGGCCCCACGAGCGGATCACGTTCGTGAACAGCGACCCGGACATGATCCGTCTCTTCCTCCGATGGCTGCGCCTCGTAGGCGTACCCGAGAACCGCCTCCGCTTCTTCGTCCAGGTTCACGAGACGGCTGATGTTGCCGCCGTCGAGGCCTACTGGGCTGATGTCGCAGGCGCGACGCCAGAGCAGTTCGGCAAGACCTCCGTGAAGAAGCACAACCCGAAGACCAACCGGAAGAACGTCGGAGCCGACTATCACGGCTGCCTGTCGGTACGCGTCCTACAAGGCGCAGACTTGTACCGTCGCATCGAGGGGTCTTGGTACGGCATAGTAGGGGCGGCATCCGCGCCGACTCGAAAGAATCGGACATAGCGGTAATCCCGGGTCGTCTAAGGGCAAGACGTCAGATTTTGGTTCTGATCATGGGGGTTCGAGTCCTCCCCCGGGAGCAGCATGCTCAATTCGGGTCCTGACCATCACGGTCAGGACCCGCACTCATGTCCGCCTCCTTGCCCCCCGGTATCCTTCGTGGGTCCACCACCCAAAGCCGAAGGGCATTCCCGTGAGCGCCAACCGCCCGGCAGCCGTCGTCGTCCTCGCAGCGGGTGAGGGCACCCGCATGAAGTCGAAGACCCCCAAGGTCCTGCACGAGATCGCCGGGCGTTCGCTCGTCGGGCACGTCGTGTCCGCCGCCCGGGAGCTGGAGCCCGAGCACCTCGTCGTGGTCGTCGGGCACGCCCGTGAGCTCGTGAAGGAGCACCTCGACGCGTACTACCCCGGTACCCGGACCGCCGTCCAGGAGCAGCAGAACGGCACCGGGCACGCGGTGCGGATGGCGCTGGAGGAGCTCGTCGAGGTGCCCGAGGGGACCGTCGTCGTGGTGTGTGGCGACACTCCGCTGCTGTCCGGGGGGACGCTGAAGGCGCTCGCGGACACGCATGCCGCCGACCGCAACGCCGTGACCGTGCTGACCGCCGAGGTGCCGGACTCCACGGGGTACGGGCGGATCGTGCGGGACGCCGACGGGGCCGTGACGGAGATCGTCGAGCACAAGGACGCCTCGGCGGAGCAGCTCGCGATCCGTGAGATCAACTCGGGTGTGTTCGCGTTCGACGGGAAGCTGCTGGCGGAGGCGATCAGGCAGCTGCGGACGGACAACAGCCAGGGTGAGGAGTACCTCACCGACGTGCTGTCGATTCTGCGCGGGGCGGGTCACCGGGTCGGCGCCTCCGTAGCCGGGGACCACCGCGAGATCCTGGGGATCAACAACCGCGTGCAGCTCGCCGAGGCCCGTGCGCTGCTGAACCAGCGGCTGCTGGAGCGGGCGATGATGGCCGGCGTGACGGTGGTGGATCCGGCTTCCGTGTTCGTGGACGTGACGGTGACGTTCGAGGCGGACGCGGTGATCCTGCCGGGTACGCAGTTGCACGGTGCGACGCACGTCGCCGAGGACGCGGTGGTGGGGCCGAACACGCGGCTGACGGACGTCACCGTGGGCAAGGGTGCCCGGGTGGACAACACGGTGGCCTTCTCGGCCTCCGTGGGTGAGGGTGCTTCCGTGGGTCCGTACGCGTATCTCCGTCCGGGGACGAACCTGGGGAAGAAGTCGAAGGCCGGTACGTACGTCGAGATGAAGAACGCGACGATCGGTGAGGGTACGAAGGTGCCGCACCTGTCGTATGTGGGTGACGCGACGATCGGCGAGTACTCGAACATCGGTGCGGCGAGTGTCTTCGTGAACTACGACGGTGAGGCGAAGCACCACACCACGATCGGGTCTCACTGCCGTACGGGTTCGGACAACATGTTTGTGGCTCCCATCACCATCGGGGACGGGGCCTACACCGCCGCGGGGTCCGTGATCACGAAGGACGTGCCGGCCGGTTCGCTCGCCGTGGCCCGGGGCCAGCAGCGGAATATCGAGGGTTGGGTGGCCCGGAAGCGGCCCGGCAGTGCTGCCGCGCAGGCCGCTCAGGCCGCCGCTGAGGAGTCCGCCGGCGAAAGCTGACCGGAAACAGGTACGTCGAACTCGGCGTACCGTGATACGTGCACACAAATTCGGCTGGCACGCACATGCGCTCGGAAGGCGCGGGATCGCGGCCAGGGAACACGTCTGAGGAGACAGTGCTGTGACCGGGATCAAGACGACCGGCGAGAAGAAGTTGATGCTCTTCTCCGGCCGCGCCCACCCCGAGCTGGCCGAGGAGGTCGCGCACCAGCTGGGCGTCGGTCTCGTTCCGACCAAGGCGTTCGACTTCGCCAACGGTGAGATCTACGTCCGCTTCCAGGAGTCGGCGCGTGGCGCGGACTGCTTCCTGATCCAGAGCCACACGGCTCCGATCAACAAGTGGATCATGGAGCAGCTGATCATGATCGATGCTCTGAAGCGGGCTTCCGCCCGGAGCATCACCGTGATCATCCCGTCGTACGGCTATGCCCGTCAGGACAAGAAGCACCGTGGTCGTGAGCCGATCTCGGCGCGCCTGGTGGCGGATCTGCTGAAGACGGCGGGTGCGGACCGGATCCTGACGGTGGACCTGCACACGGACCAGATCCAGGGCTTCTTCGACGGTCCGGTGGATCACCTGTCGGCGCTGCCGGTGCTGGCGGACTACGTGGGTGCGAAGGTCGACCGTTCGAAGCTGACGATCGTCTCTCCGGACGCGGGTCGTGTGCGGGTCGCCGACCGCTGGTGCGACCGTCTGGACGCGCCGCTGGCGATCGTGCACAAGCGTCGTGACAAGGACGTCGCCAACCAGGTGACGGTGCACGAGGTCGTCGGTGACGTGAAGGGCCGTGTGTGTGTCCTGGTGGACGATATGGTCGACACGGGCGGCACGATCTGTGCGGCGGCGGACGCGCTGTTCGCGCACGGTGCGGAGGACGTCATCGTGACGGCGACGCACGGCATCCTGTCGGGTCCGGCGGCGGACCGGCTGAAGAACTCCAAGGTGAGCGAGTTCGTGTTCACGGACACGCTGCCGGTGCCGGGTGCGCTGGAGCTGGACAAGATCACGGTGCTGTCGATCGCTCCGACGATCGCGCGTGCGGTGCGCGAGGTGTTCGAGGACGGTTCGGTGACGAGCCTCTTCGAGGAGCACTGAGCTTCACAGGTGTGAGGGTGGGCCGTTTTCCCCGTTCGGGGGAGGCGGCCCTTCCGCGTTCGGTCGGCTTGATCCATTTGGGCGGGCCGGGGGCGGCGGGTAGACTGCCGTAGTTGCTCGGCGAGGGAGGCCGTACCCGTGAGTGGGTCTCGGCGGTCCGTTATCGACGCGCTCTTCGTAGCAGGCCATCGCCAGTCGTGGCCGGGTGACCACTTTTTTCGTCACCTTCTACGAGGAGTGCACCATGTCCGAGGTCAAGCTCGCCGCTTCCGTCCGCACCGAGTTCGGCAAGGGCGCCGCCCGTGCCATCCGTCGTGACGCCAAGGTTCCCGCCGTCGTCTACGGCCACGGTTCGGACCCGATCCACGTCACCCTCCCGGCCCACGACCTCGGTCTCGCGCTGCGTACGCCGAACGTCCTGCTCTCGCTGGACATCGACGGCACCAACGAGCTGGCGATCCCGAAGGCCGTCCAGCGTGACGCCATCAAGGGCTTCCTGATCCACGTCGACCTGCTCCTGGTGAAGCGCGGCGAGAAGGTCACCGTCGAGGTTCCGGTCCAGGCCGAGGGTGAGCTCGCCGCCGGTGGCAACCTGCTGGAGCACGTCCTGTCGACCCTGTCGGTCGAGGCCGAGGCCACCCACCTTCCCGAGGCCTTCACGGTCTCCGTCGAGGGCCTGGAGGCCGGTGCCTCCGTCCTCGCGAAGGACGTCGCCCTTCCGAACGGCGTGACCCTGGTCACCGACGCCGACGCCGTGGTCCTCCAGGTCCTGGCCGCGCAGGCCGAGGAGCCGGCCGCCGAGGCCGAGGGTGAGGCCGAGGGCGCCGAGGCCTGAGCCGTAGGCTCTGTCTGACGTGACGGGGTGATGGGCCGTTCGGGCCCGTCACCCCGTTTCTCTTGTACGGATACGAGGAGACCTGACGCACATGACGGACGATGCCAACGCCCCCTGGCTGATCGTCGGCCTCGGCAACCCGGGGCCGGAGTACGCGGCCAATCGCCACAACATCGGTTTCATGGTCGTGGACCTGCTGGCGGAGCGGATCCGCGGTTCGTTCAAGCGGGCGCAGAAGGCGCAGGCGCAGGTGGTGGAGGGCCGGATGGGGCCTCCGGGGCCCGGGAGCCGGCGGGTGATCCTCGTGAAGCCGATGTCGTACATGAATCTGTCGGGCGGTCCGGTGACGGCGCTGCGCGACTTCTACAAGGTGCCGACGGCGCACGTCGTGGCGGTCCATGACGAGTTGGACATCGATTACGGGGTGCTGCGGCTGAAGCTGGGCGGCGGTGACAACGGGCACAACGGTCTGAAGTCGATGACGAAGGCGATGGGCGCGGAGTATCACCGGGTGCGGTGCGGGATCGGGCGTCCGCCGGGTCGGATGCAGGTGGCGGACTTCGTGCTGAAGGACTTCTCGTCGGCGGAGCGCAAGGACCTGGAGTGGTTCGTGGACCGGGCGGCGGATTCGGTGGAGTGCCTGGTGGCGGAGGGTCTGGAGCGGGCTCAGTCGGCGTACAACTCGTAGGGCCTGGCGTCTGGAACGTACGACTGTACGATCGCGGGTCATGACGCACGTCCGTACCGCCGCCATGGCCCTGGTCGCTCTGCTCCTCGTCGTCGCGGGTGCCTGGGCCTCGTGGAACTCCGCTCAGCACGTCCTGCTCGCGAAGGGTCGTGAGCACGGGACGTTGACGGTGACCGACTGCACGGACGAGACGTGCAGCGGGCGTTATGTGCCGGAGGATCCGTCGTCGTCGCGCCGGACGTTGTCGATCGCGCGTTCGGTGGCGGCGGAGAAGGGCGTGACGATCCCGGTGGTGGTGAAGCCGGGTACGGACGAGGGCGTGCGGACGGGTTGGGGCGGGGGGTTGCACGCCTGGCTGCCGTTGGGCGGGGCGTTGTTGCTGGCGGCGCCGTTGGTGGGCGGTGGGATGCGGCTGCCGCGGACGGCGTGGTCGTTGGCGGGGGTCGGTGGTGCGGTGTTGGTGGCGGCGTTCTTCGCGCTGTGACCGGTTCGGTCCCGTTCGTTCCCGGTTGTGGGGTCAATCGTTATGGGCCGTTGGCTGAAGGGCGGTTCGGGGCGGCGGATAGGCTGCGTCCGCCACCTCCCACGGCATCCTCATCCCACAGATGGACGACTGCACATGCGACGTTCCTTCCTTCCCGCAGCCGCTCTCGTCGCGGCCATGGCGGGCTCCGTGATCCTGGCTCCGACCGCGTTCGCCTCCCAGGGCCCGAAGGACACCGGGGGTGACAACGGTACGGCCAAGATCCACGATGCCAGGACCGGCGAAGAGCTCATGAAGAACGAGCCCCACGTCTGCACCTTCTACCTCGACGGCTTCAAGTTCGACGGTGCGCAGAAGGTCGACTGGAGCATCGAGGGCCAGGCTCCGACGAAGGACCTGAAGGGCACCACCGGTTCGCTGGTCCTGGACGGTACCGGTCACGAGCGCACCGCCGACCTGTCTCTCCCGGACGGCCACTACAAGCTGACCTGGAAGTTCGACAACGAGAAGGGCAACAGCGGCAAGCACAAGGTCTTCTGGGTCGACTGCGAGGGCGAGACCACCACCGGTGGCACGACCGGTGAGCAGACCACGGGCGGCTCGGCCACCGGTGAGCAGACGACCGGCGGCTCCACCACGGGCGAGCAGACGACCGGCGGCTCGACCACCGGTGAGCAGACCACGGGCGGCTCCACCACCGGTGGGACCACCGCGACCGGTGGTGCGTCGACCGGTGAGGCCACGGGCGGCTCCGCCGCCGGCGGTTCGGACACCAAGGGCGAGGGCAACCTCGCCGAGACCGGTTCCAGCGCCCCGGTCGGCATCATCGGCGCCGCCGCGCTGGCCCTCGCGGCCGCCGGTGCGGTGCTGGTGACCCGCCGTCGCAGGGCCCAGCAGGACTAGTTCCGTGACGGAGCCCCCGCCGGATTCCCGGCGGGGGCTCTGTCGTGCGTGCGGGAAGACCGTCAGCCGGTGTTGCGGAGGCCCGCCGCGACGCCGTTGACGGTGAGGAGCAGGGCCCGTGCGAGCAGCGGGTCCGGTTCCTCGCCGCTTTCGGCGGCCGCGCGCTGGCGGGCGAGGAGGGCGACCTGGAGGTAGGAGATCGGGTCCAGGTAGGCGTCGCGGATGGCGAAGGTCTGCTGGAGGACCGGGTTGGAGTCGAGGAGCTTCTCGCCTCCGGTGACCTTGAGGACCTCGGCGACGGTCAGCGCGTGCTCGGCCTCGATGGTGTCGAAGACGTGCTTGAGGTGGTCGGGGACGAGGGTGTCGACGTAGTGGCGGGCGATCCGCAGGTCGGTCTTGGCGAGGGTCATCTCCACGTTGGAGAGGAAGTTGCGGAAGAAGCCCCAGCGTTCGTGCATCTCGCCGAGGACGGCGTCGAGGCCGGCCTCGCGCAGGGCCTTGAGGCCGGAGCCGACGCCGAACCAGCCGGGGACGATCTGGCGTGACTGGGTCCAGCCGAAGACCCACGGGATGGCCCGCAGCCCGTCGAGCGAGACGCCGGAGCCGGGGCGGCGGGAGGGCCGGGAGCCCAGGTGCAGGTCGGCGAGCTGGTCCACCGGTGTCGACGCGAGGAAGTACGTCGGCAGGTCGGGATCCTCGACGAGGCGGCGGTAGGCGGCGTGGGCGGCGTCGGAGACGACGTCCATGGCCGCGTCCCAGCGGGCGAGGGCGTCGTCGGACTGGCGGGGCGCGGTGTGCAGGGCGGAGGCCTGGAGGGTGGCGGCGACCGTCAGTTCCAGGTTCTCCCTGGCCAGGGAGGGGATGAGGTACTTGTCGGAGATGACCTCGCCCTGTTCGGTCACCTTGATCTCGCCCTCCAGGGTGCCCCAGGGCTGGGCGAGGATGGCGTCGTGGGAGGGGCCGCCGCCGCGGCCGACGGTGCCGCCGCGGCCGTGGAAGAGGCGGAGGCGGACGCCGTAGCGGTGGGCGACGTCGCGGAGGCGGCGCTGGGCGCGGTGGATCTCCCACTGGCTGGTGGTGATGCCGCCGAACTTGGAGGAGTCGGAGTAGCCGAGCATGACCTCCTGGACGTCGCCGCGCAGCGAGACGAGGCGGCGGTAGGAGGGGTCGGCGAGCATGTCGTCGAGGATGACGTCGGCGGCCTTGAGCTCGTCGGTGGTCTCCAGGAGCGGCACGATGCCGATCTTGGCCCAGCCGGCGTGGAGGTCGATGAGGCCGGCCTCGCGGGCGAGGACGGTGGCGGCGAAGACGTCGTCGGCGCCCTGGCACATCGAGATGATGTAGGACTCGATGACCTCGGGGCCGAAGCGTTCGAAGGCTTCCTTGATGGTGTGGAAGACGCCGAGGGTCTTCTCGCCGGCGGCGTCGAGCGGGGCCGGGGTGGGGGCGAGGGGGCGGCGGGAGCGGAGCTCCTTGGCGAGGAGCTTCTGCCGGTAGTCGCGGGGCATGTCCGCGTACCGCCAGGACTCCTCGCCGAGGCGGTCGAAGAGCTGGCCGAGGGCGTGGTGGTGGGCTTCGGCGTGCTCGCGGACGTCCATGGTGGCGAGCTGGAGGCCGAAGGCGGAGAGGGTGCGGATGACCCGGTCCATGCGGCCGTCGGCGAAGAGGGCGCCGCGGTGTTCGCGCAGGGAGGTCTGGATGAGGGTGAGGTCGCGGATGAGGTCGGCGGTGCCGAGGTAGTCGCGGCCTTCCTGGTGGGGGGTGCCGTGGGCGAGGCGCTCGCGGGTGTTGACGAGCTTCTGCCGGATGCAGGTGGCCTTGAGCCGGTAGGGCTCCTCGGCGTTGAGGCGCTTGTAGCGGGGGCTGATCTCCGGGAGGAGGTCCAGGTCGCGCTGGAGGGAGTCCAGGAGTTCCTGGGTGGCTCCGGTGTAGCGGATGGAGTTGGAGAGGAGTCCGCGGAGGAAGTCGATGAGTTCGAGGGCGTCGGTGATGCCGTGCTCGTGCTGGAGGATCAGGATGTCCCAGGTCACCTGGGGGGTGACGTTGGGGTTGCCGTCGCGGTCGCCGCCGATCCAGGTGCCGAAGGTGAGGGGGCGGGTGCCGGAGGGCAGCTCGACGCCGACGCGTTCCAGCTCGGCGGCGAGGTCCTCCAGGACGTCGCCGACGGCGTTCGCGTGCAGCTCGTCGAGGTAGTAGATGGCGTTGCGGGCCTCGTCGGCGGGCTCGGGGCGGACGACCCGGAGTTCGTCGGTCTGCCAGATGAGGTCGATGTTCTCGGCGAGGCGGAGGTCGGTGCGGCGCCGGTCGGTCTGGGCGACGGGGGTCTCCAGGAGGGCCGCGATCCGGCGGAGCTTGTTGAGGACGGAGCGGCGGGCGGCCTCGGTGGGGTGCGCGGTGAAGACGGGGCGGACGTTGAGGTTCTTGACCGTCTCGCGGACGTGCTCGGGGTCGCCGTCCTTGAGCATGTCGACGGTGCGGGCGAGGAGGCCGCCCTCGGCGGCGCGCTTCTCGCGCAGTTCGCGGCCGCGGTGGACCTGCTCGGTGACGTTCGCGAGGTGGAAGTAGGTGGAGAAGGCGCGCACGAGCTTGGCGGCCGTCTCGAGTTCGGTGCCCCGGAGCAGCTCGGCGGCGGCTTCGCCGTCCTCGCGGGTGAGGCGGCGGACCTTCTCGACGAGGTCGAGGAGTTCGTGGCCCTCTTGGCGTACGAGGGTCTCGCCGAGGAGGTCGCCCAGTCGGCGGATGTCGGCGCGCAGCTCGGTGCTGGCGGTGGGGGTCTGGTCGGCACTGCTCACAGGTGCGGCTCCTTGCAGTGTTTGAGCACGTCTGGAGGGGTTTCCGGAGGCTTGCGGACCGCGCTGTCCGACGTCCCCAGGATAGGTGTCCACATGGTGGGCGGCGGGCAGGGGCCGGTTGTGCCCTCTTGCCGCGCGCCACGGCGCTGCCATACTTACGACGCCGTAGGTTACGGAGGCGTAGCCACGGGTCCGTCCTTCGACGCGTTTCCCCTTCCCCTCATCCCCCAGGGACATCCATGACCATGAGCCCCCAGATGACGTCGGCGCCCGAGGCGCCGGACGCCGAGGCGCTGCCCTCCGCCACGCTGGGCGGGGACAGCAAGCGTTCGATCGAGCAGATCACCCTGCTGCTGTTCATCACGGTGCCGTTCCTGGCGCTGCTGGCCGCGGTGCCGCTGGCCTGGGGGTGGGGGGTGAGCTGGCTGGATCTGGGGCTGATGGTGGCGATGTACTACATCGGTTGTCACGGGATCACGATCGGTTTCCACCGGTACTTCACGCACGGTTCCTTCAAGGCGAAGCGGCCGTTGCGGATCGCGCTCGCGATCATGGGGTCGCTGGCCGTGGAGGGGCCGCTGGTGCGCTGGGTGGCGGATCACCGCAAGCACCACAAGTTCTCGGACGCGGAGGGCGATCCGCATTCGCCGTGGCGGTTCGGCGAGACGGTTCCGGCGCTGATGAAGGGCCTGTGGTGGGCGCACATCGGCTGGATGTTCGACGAGGAGCAGACGCCGCAGCACAAGTACGCGCCCGATCTGATCAAGGATCCGGCGATCCGGGCGATCTCGCGCCAGTTCGTGCTGTGGACGGTGGTGTCGCTGGCGATCCCGCCGCTGGTGGGCGGTCTGGTGACGATGTCGTGGTGGGGTGCGTTCACGGCGTTCTTCTGGGGTTCGCTGGTGCGGGTGGCGCTGTTGCACCACGTGACGTGGTCGATCAACTCGATCTGTCACGCGGTGGGCAAGCGGCCGTTCAAGTCGCGTGACCGTTCGGGCAACGTGTGGTGGCTGGCGGTGCTGTCCTGTGGCGAGTCCTGGCACAACCTGCACCACGCGGACCCGACGTCGGCGCGGCACGGGGTGCTGCGGGGGCAGCTGGACTCCAGTGCGCGGCTGATCCGCTGGTTCGAGCAGCTGGGCTGGGCGACGGATGTGCGTTGGCCGGCGAAGTCCCGCATCGAAGCCCGCCGCCAGAGCGCGTCCTCGAACGCGGCATGATGGAAGACGTGGCGATCGAGGGCAGGACCGGCAATACGGGCGGCAGCGGCGGAGAGCAGAAGCCCCGGCGTGGGCGCCGGGTGCGGATGACGGGTGCGGAGCGCCGGGAGCAGCTGCTCGACATCGGTCGCACGCTCTTCGCGGAGAAGGGCTTCGAGGGCACGTCGGTGGAGGAGATCGCGGCGAAGGCCGGGGTCTCCAAGCCGGTGGTGTACGAGCACTTCGGGGGGAAGGAGGGGCTGTACGCGGTCGTGGTCGACCGGGAGATGCGGCAGCTCCTGGACGGGGTGACGGGGGCGCTGACGGCGGGGCATCCGCGGGAGCTCCTGGAGCAGGCGGCGTTCGCGCTGCTGGACTACATCGAGAACTACACGGACGGTTTCCGGATCCTCGTGCGGGATTCTCCGGTGGCGCAGTCGACGGGCACGTTCGCGTCGTTGATCAGTGACATCGCCACGCAGGTGGAGGACATCCTGGGTCTGGAGTTCAAGGCGCGGGGTTTTGATCCGAAGCTGGCGCCGCTGTACGCGCAGGCGCTGGTGGGCAGTGTGGCGCTGACGGGGCAGTGGTGGCTGGACGTCCGCAAGCCGAAGAAGGCGGAGGTCGCGGCGCATCTGGTGAATCTGGCGTGGCACGGGCTGGACGGTCTGGAGCAGAAGCCGCGGCTGATAGGGCACCGCAAGAGCTGAGCGGGCGGGGGTCCGGTGGGGTCCCGGGCGGGGCCGGTGGAGGGGTCCGGGCGGGGCCGGGGCGGGAAACGACCGGACGGTCGGATTCGGTGGGGTAAACATCTGGTAATCCGCCACGCCGTGAGTAGACTCGCGTTCAACATCCGGGGGGGTGTTCCGACCGTCCTACGAGGTCGTCTCCGCGTGCCTGTCGTCATGCGCTGACGCCGTTCGACGCCTCTGCGAGCCTCCCCGTTTGGTTCTGTCGAACCTCTGATCCCTGGGGGGGATCTTTTTGTTCTTCATGCGTTCCAAGCGTGCCCGTCGTCTCGCCGGCTGCACGGCTCTCGCCGTCTCCGCGGGCATGCTCCTGGCGAGCCCGGCGTCCGCCGACTCGCCGACGCCGCGCCCGACGGCCGAGAAGCCCGCGCAGACCTTCACCGCCCCGTCGCAGCGGGCCGTCCCGCAGACGGAAGGCGCCCGTGCCGGGGTCGCCGGCGTCACGGCGGAGCGTCCGCCGTCGCGCTCGGACCTGGACGGCGACGGCAAGAGCGACATCATCATGCGCATCGGCGGCGAGCTGCACACGGCGACGACGAACTCCACGGGCGCCGAGTTCTACCGCAACGACGGGGACACCTCCTTCATCAAGGACGTCATCCCGATCGGCGACCAGGACCTGAACGGCAGCGGCCCCGAGGTCCTGACGCTCTCGAAGTTCGGCCTGCTGTCCCTGTACGGCGACTCCACCCCGTCCTACGGCGACTTCCGCTGGTCCGGACCGGGCTGGCAGGTCTACAACAAGGTCTTCTCGCCCGGCGACATCAGCGGCGACGGCCGTGCCGACGTGCTGGCCCGTACGCCCGCCGGTGAGCTGTGGGTGTACGTCTCGACCGGCACCCCGAACGCGCCGTTCCACGCGCCCAAGCTGGTCGGCAAGGGCTGGCACGTCTACGACCAGCTGATCGGCCTGGGCGACAGCGACGGCGACGGCCGGGGCGACTTCCTCGCCCGTACGCCCTCCGGCGTGCTCTTCTACTACGGGAGCACCGGCAGCCCGTACTCGGTGAAGGCCCGCAAGGAGGTCGGCCGGGGCTGGCAGCAGTACAACCAGATCATCGGCGTCGACGACGACAACGCCAACGGGATCCCCGACGTCCTCGCGCGCGGTGTCGACGGCACGCTGTACGAGTACTTCGGCACCGGCGGCGGCTACTACACCGCCCGCCATCAGGCCAGCTCCGCGGGCGGCTGGGCCGGGGTGGACCAGTTCTCCGGTACGGGCAACATCCCGGCGCACGGCAAGGAGGGCATGGTCGCCCGTACCAAGGGCGGCACGCTCTTCTGGTACAACTCGCTGAACAACGGCCGGCTCGCCGCCCGCGCCCAGATCAGCGACGACAACGGCTGGTACGGCGCGACGCTGTTCGAGGTCAACTCGCTCGGCCGGGACGGGGTCTCCGACACGCTGGAGATCTACAACGGCCACCTCTACGGCAACGAGGTGGACTTCGGCGGCGGCTGGGGCGCGATCGACCAGATCGCCGGCCCGGGCGACCTGAACGGCGACGGCACCGGCGACTTCGTGGCCCGTGACCGCGACGGCGTCCTGTGGCTGTACCGCAGCAACTACGACGGCACCGCTCTGCACGCCCGCGTCAGGGTCGGCAGCGGCTGGAACGCGTACGACCGGATCGTCGGCTCGGGCGACCTCACCAGCGACGGTCTGAACGACCTGGTGGCCCGCGCCAAGGACGGCACGCTCTACCTGTACCAGGGCACCGGCCAGGCCGGTTACCCGTTCAAGTCCCGCGTCAAGATCGGCGGCGGCTGGAACGCGTACGCGAAGATCGTGGCGCCCGGTGACATCACCGGTGACGGCAGGGCCGACCTGCTCGCGGTGAACTCGGGCGGCGAGCTGTTCCGCTACACCGGCAACGGCGAGGCGGGCTGGGTCTTCAAGCCGCGCGCCTCCATCGGCACCGGCTACCAGATCTACAACGGTCTGTACTAGTCGCAGCGCATCCCCAGGACGCCCCGCGCCGGTTCCCCGGTGCGGGGCGTCCCGCGTCCGTGGGGGGCATGTCATGTCCGGGAGGTATGCTCCCCACACGCCGGGGTGTCCGCCCTTCGTACGCGCTTTCCTCCGTAGCGAGGCGCCGCGGACCCGTTCCCGGTCCCACGACATTCTGGTCCCTGGGGGGGATCTCTTGCGTTCTGTGCACTTCTCCCGCGCACGCCTCGGCGCGTGCACCGCGCTCGTGCTCTCCGCGGGCATGCTGCTCGCGGCCCCTGCCTCGGCCGGTCAGGCCGGGCCGCGCCCGGTCGCCGAGAAGCCGGCGGCCGGTTCCACCGTGCCGTCCCTGGACCGGCCCCTGAGCGGCGCGGCCCGTCAGGGCGCCGACGCGACCTCCGGGGTCGGCGCCTCGCCGCAGCTGTCGGACTTCGACGGCGACGGCGCGAGCGACCTGATCTTCCGCGACGCCGACGGGAAGGTCTACACGACCGCGGGCCAGGGACAGCCGTTCGGTTCCTTCCCGGAGCCTCCGAAGGACATCGTCCCGATCGGCAACCAGGACGGGAACGCCAGCGGCCCCGAGGTCCTGACGCTGTCCGCGCAGGGTGCCCTCCGGCTGTACGCGGACGCCACGCCGACCGGCGGGAGCTACGTCTGGCAGGGCAACGGCTGGAACACCTACAACAAGGTCGTCGCGCCCGGCGACGTGAACGACGACGGCCGGGCGGACCTGGTCGCCCGCGACCTCGACGGCAACCTGTGGCTGTACTACGCCACCGGCGTCCGCACCGCACCGTTCTCGGAGCGCGTGAAGATCGGCACCGGCTACAACATCTACGACCAGCTCTTCGGCATCGGCGACAACAACGGCGACGGCTGGGCGGACCTGCTCGGCCGCGACACCGCCGGCACCCTGTGGTTCTACGCCGGTACGGGCGACAAGGCGAAGCCGTTCGCCACCCGCCGGTCGATCGGCACCGGCTGGGGCGTCTA
Source organism: Streptomyces sp. NPDC053513 (assembly GCF_044544765.1). Classification (NCBI taxonomy): domain Bacteria; kingdom Bacillati; phylum Actinomycetota; class Actinomycetes; order Kitasatosporales; family Streptomycetaceae; genus Streptomyces; species Streptomyces sp. NPDC053513. The sequence goes on along the minus strand of NZ_JBITXP010000012.1, from coordinate 109,546 downwards.
CAACCAGATCCTGCCCGTCGGCGACGACAACGGCGACGGCAACGGCGAGCTGATCGCCCGCGACTCCAAGGGCACGCTCTGGTACTACACGGGCAAGGGCGACGGCACCCTCGCGGCGCGTGAGGTGATCGACAACACGGGCGACTGGGCCGGGGTCCCGCAGTTCGGCGGGGCGGGCAACATCCCGGTCACCGGCGCCAAGGAGGGCGTCTTCGCCCGGGACGCCTCCGGCACGATGTACTGGTACAGGAGCTCGAACACCGGTGGGCTGAGCGCCCGCAGCCAGTACGGCACGGCCGGTGGCTGGAGCGGTGCCAACTTCACGCACCTGTCCACGATGGACCAGGACGCCTCGTCGGACGTCGCGGAGATCTACCAGGGCCACCTCTACATCGACGGCGAGGACATCGGCGGCGGCTGGGGCGTCTACAACGCGATCGTCGGTCCCGGCGACCTGTCCGGCGACGGCAAGGGCGACCTGCTGGCCCGCGACGGTTCCGGCGTCCTCTACCTGTACAAGGGCAACGGCGCCGGCACCGCCCTCGCCGCCCGCGTCAAGGTCGGCACCGGCTGGGGCGTCTACAACAAGATCGTCGGCGCGGGCGACTACACCGGCGACGGCCGTACGGACATCGTGGCCCGCACCTCGGGCGGCGACCTGTACCTGTACGCCGGCACCGGCAACCCCCTCACGCCGTTCAAGGCCCGCCAGAACATCGGCACGGGCTGGAACACGTACTCCAAGATCGTCGCCCCCGGCGACCTCGACGCCGACGGCAAGGGCGACCTGCTCGGGATCACCTCGGGCGGCGACCTCTACCGCTACCTGAACACCTCGCCGGGCAAGTTCACCTCCCGGGTCAACATCGGCCACGGCTACGGCGTCTACAACAGCATGTCCTGACGGGCCCGCACACGGGGGCGCCCCGCACCGGACCTCCGGTGCGGGGCGCCCGCGCGTTCATCCCCTTCAGGGCTTCTTGCGGGCGACGGCGAAGATCCGGCGGAACGGGAAGACCGTGCCGTGCGGGCCGGGCGGGTAGGCCTCGCGCAGGAGCAGGCGGTACTGGGCGAGGAAGGCGTCGACCGCCTCCCGGTCGTCGCCCAGGGCGGTGAGGACGGGCCGCAGCGCGGTGCCCTTGACCCAGTCCAGGACGGGGTCCTCCCCCTGGAGCAGCTGGCAGTACGTGGTCTCCCAGACGTCCGTCTCGCAGCCGAGGTCGGTGAGGCGGGTGAGGTAGTCGGCGGTGTCGAGGACGTGGACGTAGCGGCGGCCCTGGTCGCCGAGGCGGGCCCGCCACTCGGGGGCCTCGCAGAGTTCGCCGAGCAGGGCGTGGCTGGGCGAGGTGAAGTTGCCGGGGACCTGGAAGGCGAGGGTGCCGCCGGGGCGGAGGCCGTCGATCCAGGCGGCGAAGGACTCGGGGTGGTTGGGCACCCACTGGAGGGCGGCGTTGGAGACGATCAGGTCGTAGGGCTCGTCGGGGGTCCAGTGGGCGGCGTCGGCGGGCCGGAAGTCGAGCCAGCCGCCGCCCCGGGTGGTGCCCGCCCAGTCCTTCTCGGCGCGTTCCAGCATCTCGGGCGAGAGGTCGAACCCGGTGATGTGGGCGTCGGTCCACCGGTCGGCGAGGAGGACCGTCACGTTGCCGGGTCCGCAGCCGAGGTCGGCGATGCGGGCGGGTCGCTGCTGAGCGGGCAGCTGCGGTATTCGGGCGAGGAGATCGAGGAACGGGCGGGTGCGGTGGCCGGAGTGTCGGAGGTACTGCTGTGGATCCCAGGTCGGTGCGGCGGTGTCCACGGAATGCATGTTCGAAGCCCCCTTGCTGGCACGAGTTGCCGAAGCGGAACGAAGTTCCGGCGGGGTCCCTTCCCCATAGTCCAGGAAAATATATCTTGACTCCAAGATACTCGAAATCGAGAAACTTGAACACAAGAGACTTTATGTCAACAGACCCTTTACACTGATCGTCATGGAGGACGAGGTCGACCGTCTGGTCGCAGCATGGCGCCGCGAGCGCCCCGACCTCGACGTGGAACCGCTCGAGGTGCTCAGCCGTGTCTCGCGGCTCGCCCGCCACCTCGACCGCGCCCGGCGGCTCGCCTTCTCCGAGCACCAGCTGGAGCCCTGGGAGTTCGACGTCCTCACCTCCCTGCGCCGCGCCGGAGCCCCGTACCAGCTCTCCCCCGGCCAGCTCCTCACCCAGACCCTGGTCACCTCCGGCACCATGACCAACCGCATCGACCGGCTCACCAAGAAGGGCCTGGTCGAGCGGCTCCCCGACCCCAGCGACCGGCGCGGGGTCCTGGTCCGGCTCACCCCCGAGGGCCGCGACCGCGCCGACGAGGCGCTCGCCGGACTCCTCGCCCAGGAGCGCGCCATCCTGGCCCAGCTCTCCCGCGCCCAGCGCGGCGAACTGGCCGCGCTGCTACGCCGGCTGACCGCCCCGTTCGACAACATCCCCGGATAGCACGGGCTCCGCGGGGCCCACGCCCGCCCGGCGGGCCAGCGCCACCGCCGCCAGCGTCGAGTGCACGCCCAGCTTCCCCAGCACGTTCTGCATGTGCGTCCGGACGGTGTGCGGGGAGAGGAAGAGGCGCTCGGCGACCGCCTTGCGGCCCAGGCCCGCGACCATGCAGCGCAGCACCTCCCGCTCGCGCGGGGTCAGCGACTCCACGAGCCGCTCGCTGTCCGTCCGGTGCCTGCGCGCCTCCGTCAGTTCCCGCAGGACGCCCGTGAGCAGCGCGGGCGGCAGATGCGTCTCGTCCCGCAGCACGCCCCGGACCACCGCGAGCAGCCGCTGCAGCGAGCAGTCCTTCGCGACCCAGCCGGAGGCCCCGGCCTGGAGCGCGAGCGCGGCCCGGCGCGGGTCGTCCTTCTCCGCGAGGACGATCGTGCGGAGCGCGGGCTGTGCCCGTCGCACGCCCATGACCAGCGAGATCCCGTCCACGGCACCCTCGGCGTCGGCGGGCACCGGGCGGGCCGCGGCCGCTCCGGCGGGTCCCGCGCCCAGCTCGGCGTCGACGAGCAGCACGTCGAACCGGCGGCCCTCCGCCGCACCGCGCTCCAGACAACGCAGGGCCGCCGGGCCGCTGCCGGCGGCGGCGACGTCGACGTCGGGCTCCGCCGCGAGGGCGGCGGCCAGCGATTCGGCGAAGATGCGGTGGTCGTCCACCACCAGGACGCGGATGCGTGCCACGGACACTCCCATAGTGTCGAGGAACGGACCGACGCGGGTACGGCGCCGGAGGCGGGTCCGTCGAGGACACGGCCGCCGCCGTGCATCGACTGCTACCCCAGCTCCTGGCGCCGTACCCGACGGGTCTCGCCCCCTGAACGGCACCGGCCCCCACCGGCGCTGCCCCTCAGAGTAGGGGCGGGGCGCAGCGGTGGGGGCCGATTCGCGGAACTGTCCGAAGTCGTGTGATCGCGAGCGGTGGTTCAGAGGCGGCGCGCGCCCGCTGAGGGGACGGCCGGGAAGATGCCCGGGGCCGCGTACCCGGCCTCGGCGAAGGCCTTCGCGACGGCGGCGGACACCTCCTCCGACCGTGCGGTCTCCACGAGGACGACGGCGGAGCCGCCGAAGCCGCCGCCGGTCATCCGGGCGCCGAGCGCCCCGGCCGCGTTCGCCGCCTCGACGACGAGGTCCAGTTCCGGGCAGGAGACCCGCAGGTCGTCCCGGAGGGAGGCGTGGCCCTCGGTGAGGACGGTGCCGACCGCGCGGGTGGCGCCGGCGCCGAGCAGCGCGATGGTCCGCTCCACGCGCGCGTTGTCGGAGACGACGTGCCGCACGTACCGCCGGATCGTCTCGTCGCTCAGGCGGTCGAGCGCTTCGGGCAGATGCGCGGCGCTCACCTCGCGCAGGGTGCGCACGCCGAGCGCCCGCGCACCCGCTTCGCACCCGGCGCGCCGCTCGGCGTACGCGCCGTCTCCGAGCGCGTGCTTCACGCGGGTGTCGACGACGAGCAGCCGGAGGCCCTCGCCCGCCAGGTCGAAGGGGACCTGGCGGTACGAGAGGTCCCGGGTGTCCAGATGGAGGGCGTGTCCCTCCTCGGCGCAGGCGGAGGCCATCTGGTCCATGACCCCGCAGGGCACGCCGACGAAGGCGTTCTCGGCGCGCTGGGCGATCCGGGCGAGCTCGGGGCGGGAGAGCCCGAGCCCGAACAGGTCGTTCAGGGCGAGCGCGGTGACGACCTCCAGGGCCGCCGAGGAGGACAGTCCGGCGCCGGTCGGCACGGTCGAGGTGAGGTGGACGTCGGCCCCGGCGACCGGGTGCCCGGCCTCCCGCAGCGCCCAGACGACACCGGCCGGGTAGGCCGCCCAGCCGCCGCCGGAGAGCGGCTCCAGGGCGTCGGCGTCCAGCTGGACGATCCCGCCGTCGACGTCGGCGGAGTGCAGGCGCAGGACGCCGTCGTCGCGGCGGGAGACGGCGGCGACGGTGGTGTGCGGCAGCGCGAGCGGCAGCACGAAGCCGTCGTTGAAGTCGGTGTACTCCCCGATGAGGTTGACCCGGCCGGGGGCGGCCCAGAGGCCGTCGGGCGCGGCGCCGTAGAGCGCCTCGAAGTCGGCGGCGGGGTTCACGCGCCCTCCTCCTCGCGGAGGCGGGCGAAGGCCCAGGCGTCGGCGACGACGTCCGCGAGGTCCGGGCGGGACGGGGTCCAGCCGAGCCGCTCGCGGGCGGCCTCGGCGGAGGCGACGAGGACGGCGGGGTCGCCGGGGCGGCGCGGGGCGGTGGTCTCCGGGATCGGGTGGCCGGTGACCTTGCGGACGGTCTCGATCACCTCGCGGACGGAGAAGCCGTTGCCGTTGCCGAGGTTGCAGATCAGGTGCTCGCCGGCCGGGACGGTGTCCGCGGTCATGGCGTCCAGGGCGAGGAGGTGGGCCTCGGCGAGGTCGGCGACGTGGATGTAGTCGCGGACGCAGGTGCCGTCCGGGGTCGGGTAGTCCTCGCCGTGGACGTTGATCGCCTCGCGCCGGCCGAGGGCGACCTGGAGGACGAGCGGGATCAGGTGGGACTCGGGCTCGTGGCGTTCGCCGAGCGGGCCGTGCGCCCCGGCGACGTTGAAGTACCGCAGGGAGACGGCGGCCAGGCCGTGGGCGGCGCACTCCCCGCCGATCATGTGGTCGACGGCCAGCTTGCTCGCCCCGTACGGGCTGGTGGGCGCGGTGGGCGCGGTCTCGGTGATCGGCACGGCCGCCGGCTCGCCGTAGGTGGCGGCGGTGGACGAGAAGACCAGTGCGCGGACGCCGGCCGACCGCATGGCGGCGAGCAGGGCCATGGTGCCGCCGACGTTGTTCTCCCAGTACTTCTCGGGCTTGGCGACGGACTCGCCGACCTGGGAGGAGGCGGCGAAGTGCAGGACGCCGTCGTAGGAGCCGTCGAGCCACCGCGCGGCGTCCTGGACGCGGCCCTGGATGAACTCGGCGCCCTCGGGGACGGCTTCGGCGAAGCCGGTGGAGAGGTCGTCGAGGACGGTGACCCGGTGGCCCCGTGCCAGGAGGTGGGCGGCGACCACGCTGCCCACGTAGCCCGCCCCGCCCGTCACCAGATACTTCGGCGTCATGCGCTTGCCACCTCTCGGAGTCGTCGGGCCGCGTCCTCCGGCCTCACGTCGTTCATGAACGCGCCCATGCCGGACTCGGTGCCCGCGAGGAACTTCAGCTTGCCAGGGGCCCGTCGGACGGTGAAAAGCTCCAGGTGCAGTCCGAGGTCCTCGCGCCGCTCGTCCGTGAAGGGCGCCTGGTGCCAGGCGGCGATGTAGGGCGTCGGCGGCTCGTCCGGGCCGAAGATCCGGTCGAAGCGCCTCAAGAGTTCCAGGTAGACCTGTGCGAACTCTGTGCGGGCGGCCTCGTCGAGGGCGAGCAGGTCGGGCACCCGGTTCCTGGGGTGGAGGTGGACCTCGTACGGCCAGTGGGCGGCGTACGGCACGAAGGCGATCCAGTGCCCGGTCTCCAGGACCACCCGCTCGCCGTCGGCCCGTTCGCGGGCGACGAGGTCGTCGAAGAGGTTCCGTCCGGTCGCCGCGCGGTGCTCGTCGACGCGGCGGCGCATGGCGGCCGTCCGGGGCGTGACGTACGGGAAGGCGTAGATCTGGCCGTGCGCGTGGGGCAGGGTGACGCCGATCTCCCGGCCGCGGTTCTCGAAGCAGTAGACCTGCTCGACGCCGGGCAGGGCGGAGAGTTCGGCGGTGCGGTCGGTCCAGGCGTCGAGGACGAGCCGGGCGCGCTCCTCGGTGAGGTCGGCGAAGGAGTCCGTGTGGTCGTCGGTGAAGCAGACGACCTCGCAGCGGCCGACGCCGCCGGAGAGGGAGGGGAAGCGGTTCTCGAAGACCACCACCTCGTAGCTCTCCTCGGGGATCTCGCTCTCGTGGCCGTCCCTGGCGGGGCAGAGCGGGCAGGCGTCGGCCGGCGGGTGGTAGGTGCGGGCCTGCCGGTGCGAGGCGACGGCGACGTGGTCGCCGGTCAGCTCGTCGTGGCGGATCTCGGAGCGGGAGACGACCGGGGTGAGCGGGCGGGGGTCGACGGCGGTGCGGGCGGTGTCGTCGCGCGTGTCGTAGTAGATCAGCTCGCGGCCGTCGGCGAGCGTGGTGACGGTCTTCTTCACGGGGGTGCCCTCCGACGGGACCAAACATAACCACGCAAAAATAATCACATTCAAACATCCCCGTCAATGGCGAAGCGGACCCCGCGCACCGGGGCCCGCCGATGTCACCCCGAAAGGGGTACGGGAGAAACCCTCAGAGGGAACCGCGCGGCGCCGGCACCGCCCGGTCGAGCAGCCCCGTCCGCGCCGCGAGCGCCGCCGCCTCCAGCCGCGAACCGACCCCCAGCTTCATCAGGACCCGCTGCACGTGCGTCCGCGCCGTGCTCGGCGCGATCCCCATCCCCGCCGCGATCAGCCGGGTGTCCTCGCCCTCCGCGACCCGCACCAGGACCTCCACCTCCCGCTGCGTCAGGAGCCGGAGCAGCCGCTGCGCCTCGTCGTCCGGCTGCGCCGAGGGGTGCAGCAGCTCCGCGAAGGCCCCCTGGAGCAGCTGCGGCGCCACCGCCGCCTCCCCCGCCCGCGCCTTCACCAGGGCCCGCTCGACGCCCTCGATGCGCTCGTCGTGGCGGACGTATCCCGAGGCCCCGGCCGCGAACGCCGCCGCGATCCCGCGCGGCGACGGCACCGGACCGAGCACGACGACGGCCACCTGCGGCCGCTCCCGCTTGATCCGTACGACCGGGTCGAAGGTCCCCGGCGCGTCCGGCGTCGCCGTGCCCAGGAGGCAGACCTCCGGCGCCCGGCCCACCACGAGCTCCGCCGCCCCCGCCACCGGCGCGGCCGCCGCGAGCACCCGGTGCCCGCGCAGCTTCAGCGCCGAGGCGAGCGCCTCCGCGAGCAGGCGGTGGTCGTCCACCACCACCAGGCGTACGCCCATTCCGGTCATCCCCCCTCCTCCTGGCCGGCCGGACGCCCCGGCGGCCCGACCCGGCAAGCTACACGCTCCCCCGCCCCGGCCGCCGACATGCGCGAGGGCCCCTCCGGATCACCGGAGGGGCCCTCGGCCGTCTGGCGGGCCGTCAGTGCCCGACGGAGAAGGAGACGATCAGGTACTCCTTGATGCCGCCGGCCGAGGCCGACTCCCGGGGCTTGCTGACCATCGTCTCCGAGATGAAGAACCGGCCGTCCCGGTAGAGGAGTTCGGCGCCGTTCAGGCTGAAGCTGTTCTCGACGTCGTGGATCGACTTGTCCCCCGGGTTCTCCAGGAGCAGCGTCTCCTTCATCGTGCCGCCGTCGATCGACACGATCCGCCCGCCCTTGTCGTACGGCGGGGCCTTGTAGGCGATGAGGTTGCCGCCGTCCATGCGGAGCGGGACCAGGGTGTACTTGTCACCCGCGTCGGCCTTCTCCGGCACCGTGCGCCCGGTGGCCAGGTCGAAGGCGATGACCTCGTTGGTCTCGTCGCCGTACTCGCCGGTGCTGCCCTCGTGCTCCTCGGTCGGCACGTACAGCCGGCCGTTGCCGACGAGCGCCTGGCTGCAGGACTCGACCTCGGTCGAGCGGCAGCGGGCCGCGTACTGGTCCGCGTCCGCCGTGATCTTCGCCTTCAGCTTCCCGGTCTTCTCGTCGATGGAGAAGAAGTCCGAGATGCCGCTGCCGTCGCCGGCGGTGTCGCCGACGTCGGCCGCGACGACCAGCGGCTTGGTGGAGACGACCGAGGCGTACTTCGCGCCGGGCGGCATCTGGTACTGCGAGATCGGGGCGCCCGTCATCGGGTTGAGGTTCTGGATCAGCACCTTCGGGCTGTCGTACTGCCCGCACTTGCGGACCGCGACGAGGCCCTCGCCGCCGCCGTACCCCATGTCGTAGCAGTTCTGGTCGTTGGCCTGCGGCTTCCAGCGCGGGTTGCCGTTGGCGAGGTCGAAGGCGGCGCCGCCGTCGGTGCCGCCGGCCGCGACGGTCTTCCCGCTGAGCGTGACCTCGTTGAACCGCACCTTCTGGTCGCCGGCGGAGCCGCCGGTGACCGAGGTCGACCACAGCAGCTTGCCGGTGTTCAGGTCGACCACGCCGACCTCGGTGCACGGCTGGTAGTAGCGCGGCCCCACCCGCTTGGTGGCCTCGAAGAGGATCGGCGCCTTGTTGTCCGCGGTGATGTGGCGCGAGGCGCCGCAGACCTGGCCGGTCAGCGGCAGCGTCCACAGGACGGTGCCCCTGTCCAGGTCGTAGGCGACGAGCGAGTTCACGCCCGGCTTCACGAACGCCTTGTCGGTGATCCAGGAGCCGGAGACGTCGGTGATGTCCGCGACCTTCGGCTCCGCCACCTGGAAGGCCATCTTCGCCCGGGTGTTCGCCGGGGCCTTCTCCTTGCCGCCGCCACCGAGGCCCTTGCCACCGGTGTCGCCGCCCGCGGAGGAGCCCTGCGAGGTGCCGCCCGTGCCCTTGGCCTCGTTCCCCCCGTCACCGCCGCCGGAGTTGGCGTACCAGATGCCGACGCCGATGATCAGGACCACGGCGACGGCCGCCGCGATGACGATCTGGAGCTGCGCCGACAGCTTCCTGCCGCCCGCGGCCGGGGCCGGGGCGGGCTGCTGGTAGCCGCCGTACTGCGGCTGCTGCGGCTGGGTCGGGTAGCCGTACGGGGGCTGGCCCGGCTGCTGCTGCGGGTAGCCGCCGTACTGCTGGGGCTGCTGGGGCTGCTGCGGCGCGGTGGGGTAGCCGTACGCCGGGGGCTGCTGCTGCGGGTACCCGTAGCCCGGATCGGGCTGGGGTGCCTGCGGCGGCTGGGGCGGCTGCTGCGGGTAGCCGTACCCCGGCTGCTGCTGCGGCGGCGGGGGCGTCGGGGCGCCGAAGCCGCCCTGCGGGTCCGGCGGCTGGTTCGGCGGCGGGGGTGGCTGCGTCATCGGTCCGTGTACCTCACTTGCTGAAGGCCATCATCGTCTTGACCTGCATCTCGTCCTTGTCGTTGGACGCCGACACACGTCCGCTCGCCACCACGAAGGTGCCGCTGCCGTAGGCGAAGCTCGCGTCGTAGAAGTTGCTCTCGATCCCGGCGGTCGAGGCCGGGTGCTGGAGCAGGATCTTCGGCGCGCCGCCGGTCGGGGCGAGGGTGGCGACGGCGCCGCCCTTGTCGTACGACGGGTCCACGTACAGCAGGACCTGGCCGCCCTCCATGCGCAGCGGCGTCATCGGCTGGTCGCCGGGGGCCTTGGAACGCCACTTGGCCTTGCCGGTGTTCAGGTCGAAGGCGACGACCTCGTTGCCCTGGCCGTAGCCGGTCTCCGTGGCCATGTAGAAGGTGTTCGCGTCGGCCGCGACGCCCGTGCAGCCCGAGAGGTTCTTGCCGAAGACGACGAAGCTGCCGCCGCACGAGGGCGCGAACTTGTCGTTGCCGCCCTGGATCTGGGAGCGGAGCTTGCCGTTGGCGTTCAGCGCGAAGATGGACCACTTCTTCTGGTCGCGCTGGGTGGCCGAGACGACCAGCGGGTCGACCGAGTAGACCTTGTCGACCTCCCAGTTCGCCTCCAGCTGGAAGGTGAACTTCGGCTTGCCGGTGTTGGGGTCGACCTCGCCGACCGCCTGGACCTTCTTGGACGTGCTGCCCGAGGGGCAGTCCATGGCGGCGATCAGCTTGCTGCCGCCCGCGTAGGCGAAGGGCTTGCAGCCGCTGTCGGGGCCCTTGAAGAGCTGGTGGCCGTCGGCGAGGGAGAAGCCGTACGCGCTGCTGGAACCGGCGGCGGTGACCGTGTTGCCGCTGATGGCCAGGGTGTTGTCGGAGAAGGCGAAGAAGCCCGTGGCCTTCGGGACGGCCTTCTTCCAGCCGGGCTTGCCCGTCTTGAGGTCGACCTTCTGGAGCTGGGTGCACTTGGCGCCGTCCTTGGCGCTCTCGGCGTAACCGAAGACCATGGTGCCGTCGGCGGCGGGCTGCGGCGGGACCGCGCACAGCTCGAACGGCATGTCGACGTGCCACTTGCGCTTGCCGTCGCCCAGGGCGTAGCCGTCGACGCCCTTGTACATCGCCTTGACGACGGTGTCGCCGACGATCCACGGGCCGAAGACGTCGGAGCCGTTGCGGGGCAGGTCGACGTCGTTCTTCAGCAGCCAGTTGACCTTCGCCTCGCCGGCCTGCCGGCCCGCGTTGAGGTCCTCCTCGCCGTTGTCGCCGTCGCCCGTGCCGTCGCCCTGGTCCACCGACTCGGTGGGCTTGGGGGCTCCGGTGGCGGTGGCCGTGGCGGTGGGCTGCGCGACCGGGTCCTTCTCGTCGTCCCCGCCGACGACGGCCCAGGTCGTGACGGCGGCGACCAGGACGGCCGCGGCGGCCACGCCCGCGACGACACCGGTCCGGCCCTTGAACGGGCCGCCGCCGGGGGTCTGGGGCGGGGTGGGTCCGCCCGGGTACGCGGGCTGCTGGGCCGGGTAGCCGCCGTAGGGGTTCTGCTGCTGGCCGTAGGGGCCCGGCTGGCCCTGCTGCGGGTAGCCGTACGGCTGCGGCGCCGGCTGGCCGTACGGGCCGGGCTGGCCCGGCTGGCCGTACGGGCCCGGCTGCGGGGCCTGGCCCGGCTGCTGCGGGTAGCCGTACCCGGGCTGCGTCGGCTGGCCGTACGGTCCCGGCGCGGCCGGCGGCGGGGACTGCGGCGCGGGCGGGGTCTGCGGCGCCTGCGGCGGCACCGGCGGGACGGGCGGCATCCCCTGGCCCGGTGCCTGGTTCGGCTCCTGCGGGGCTCCGAAGCCCCCCGGCGGCTGGTTGCTGGGCGGCTGGGTCATCAGCGGTTCCCCCTTGACGTGAACGGGTTTTCTTTCTACCACTCACGCGATGGCGCAAAAGCGACCGGTCCTCCCCTTGTACCCAAGGGAGGACCGGCCTGTGATGCCCTCGTTATGCGTCGCGGACGCGAAGTGCGACTACGCGTCCTCAGCCAGCTCCAGCCAGCGCATCTCCAATTCCTCCCGCTCCCCCGCGAGTTCCCGGAGCTCCGCGTCGAGCTTCGCCACCTTCTCGAAATCGGTGGCGTTGTCGGCGATCTGCGCGTGCAGCTTCGCCTCCTTGTCGGAGAGCTTGTCGAGCTGACGCTCGACCTTCTGCAGCTCCTTCTTGGCCGCGCGGGCGTCCGCGGCGGAGACGCCCGGCTTCTGCTGCGCGGGCGCGGCGGCGGGCGCCGGGACCGACGCCTCGATCATCTTCTGCCGCCGCTCCAGGTACTCGTCGATGCCGCGCGGCAGCATCCGCAGGGTCCGGTCGCCGAGCAGCGCGAACGTCCGGTCCGTGGTGCGCTCGATGAAGAACCGGTCGTGGGAGATGACGATCATGGAGCCCGGCCAGCCGTCGAGGAGGTCCTCCAGCTGCGTCAGGGTCTCGATGTCGAGGTCGTTGGTGGGCTCGTCGAGGAAGAGGACGTTCGGCTCGTCCATCAGGAGGCGCAGCAGCTGGAGGCGGCGGCGCTCACCACCGGAGAGGTCGCCGACGGGAGTCCACTGCTTCTCCTTGGAGAAGCCGAACTGCTCGCAGAGCTGTCCGGCCGTCATCTCGCGGCCCTTGCCGAGGTCGACCCGGTCGCGGACCTGCTGGACGGCCTCCAGGACGCGCAGCGTGGCGGGGAGTTCGGTGACGTCCTGCGAGAGGTAGGCGAGGCGGACGGTCTTGCCGACGACGATCCTGCCGGCGGCCGGCTGCTTCTCGCCCTGGCTGAAGGCCGCTTCGGCGAGCGCCCGCAGGAGTGAGGTCTTGCCCGCGCCGTTGACGCCGACGAGGCCGACGCGGTCGCCGGGCCCGAGCTGCCAGGTGAGGTGCTTGAGCAGCTCCTTGGGGCCGGCGGTGACGCTCACGTCCTCCAGGTCGAAGACCGTCTTGCCGAGGCGGGCGTTGGCGAACTTCATCAGTTCGCTGGTGTCGCGCGGCGGCGGCACGTCGGCGATCAGCTCGTTCGCGGCCTCGATGCGGTAGCGGGGCTTGGAGGTGCGGGCGGGGGCGCCGCGCCGCAGCCAGGCCAGCTCCTTGCGCATGAGGTTCTGCCGCTTGGCCTCCTCCGTGGCCGCGATCCGCTCGCGCTCGGCGCGGGCGAAGACGTAGTCGGAGTAGCCGCCCTCGTACTCGTGCACGGCGCCGCGCTGCACGTCCCACATGCGGGTGCAGACCTGGTCGAGGAACCAGCGGTCGTGGGTGACGCAGACGAGCGCCGAGCGGCGGTTCTGGAGGTGGCCGGCGAGCCAGGCGATGCCCTCGACGTCGAGGTGGTTGGTGGGCTCGTCGAGGACGATCAGGTCCTGGTCCTCGATGAGGAGCTTGGCGAGCGCGATGCGCCGCCGCTCGCCGCCGGACAGCGGGCCGATGACCGTGTCGAGGCCCTGCTCGAAGCCGGGCAGGTCGAGCCCGCCGAAGAGGCCGGTGAGCACGTCGCGGATCTTGGCGCTGCCCGCCCACTCGTGGTCCGCCATGACGCCGATGACCTCGTGCCGGATGGTGGCCTTCGGGTCGAGGGAGTCGTGCTGGGTGAGGACCCCGAGGCGGAGGCCGCCGCTGTGGGTGACGCGGCCGGTGTCGGCCTCCTCCAGCTTGGCGAGCATCCGGATGAGGGTGGTCTTGCCGTCGCCGTTGCGTCCGACGACCCCGATCCGGTCCCCTTCGGAGACGCCGAGCGAGACCCCGTCGAGCAGGGCACGGGTGCCGTACACCTTGCTGACGGCCTCGACATTGACCAGGTTGACGGCCACGTTCACTCCTGTACGGGGGATCGATCGACGTCCAAGGGTACGTCGCGCCACCGTCGGTACACTTCCGGTGCACCAGCGGTGTACCGTGGCCGTATGGCTGACTCCACCATCAAGGTGCCGGACACCACCCGCGACCACCTCGCCTCGCTGGCCCGCGAGCGGGGCACCACGATAGGAGCACTCGTCACCGAGCTGGCCGCAACCCAGCTCACCGCCGCACAGGCGCGGGAGAAGGTGGCCGAGAGCCGGCGGATCATGCGCGAGCGGATGCACTCCACCCTCACCGACGAAGAGTTCGACGCGACCCCGAACGCGCTGGACAAGGTCTACGAGATCGCCGCCGAGAACGCCCGCAAGGCTCTCGGAGGCACGGCGGCGTGATCGTCCTCGACACCTCCGCCGTACTCGCGCTCGCGCGCGGCCACCGCAAGCTCCAGCGTGTCGCCGACAACGCGGCCGCGTCCCCGTTCCGCCACCTCCAGGTGCCCGCCCTCTGCCTCCTCCAGGCCGAGACCGAGGACGAAGGCGCGGGCGACGCGGCCCTGGCACTGCCCGGCATCGACGTCGTCCCGCTCGACACGGTCGCGTCCGTGACCGTCGCGCGGATGGTTCGCGGCGGTTTCGGCGGGCCCGACGTCTGCCACGCGCTCTACACCGCGCTGCCCGCGCCTCATCGCCCCACCATGGACCTGATCCTCACGGACCGGGCGGACCTCTACCCCCCGGGGACCGTGACCGTGGACATCGACGACGAGCGCCTCGACGACTGACCGCCCGTCGTCAACCGGCCCGCCGGCTCCGCCCCGCCCGCTCCACCAGCAGCCAGCCCGCCAGGGCCAGGCCGACGGCCACCGGGGCCGTGACCGGTACGGCGATCAGCGTCGCCGCGTGGCCGTCGAGGAGGCCGCCGAAGCCCGTCAGGGACAGGCCCAGGACGCCGAAGAGGGCGAGGGTGATGCCGAGGGCGGCGAGGGGGCCGCCCGCACCGGTCGCCGGGGCGGCCGGGACCGGGGCCTCGAAGCGGCGGAAGACGGCGACGAGCAGGGCGGTGAGCACGGCCGCCGCCGCGAACCGGAGCGGGACCTGCGCCCACCAGGCGGCCGAGGCCGGGGCCGGGAGCCCCACGCCGAGGCCGAGCAGCGCCCCGTACACGCCGAGCATGGCCGTCAGGTGCCACAGGAACGCCGTCATCGCGATCCCGTTGGCGGCGACCACCGTCCGCCACACCCCGGCGCGGGCGACGAACCGCGCGCCCGGGCCCCTCAGCAGTTCGACCGCGCCGACCAGCCACAGCCCGTGGCAGAACAGGGCGAGGGTCGGCGGGGCCATGTTCGACACCTTCTCCCCGGGCATTCCCACCATCGACAGCGGGTACGGCCCGAGGGCGACCAGCGCGGTCGCGCCGGCGAGGCCCGCGGCGGCGAGCAGGGCCGGGCGGCGGATCATGCCGTCGGCGCGGAGGAAGCCGAGCTGGTGGACGGCGAGCCACACGAAGGCGAAGTTCAGGAACTCGACGAAGGGGACGTCCGCCGCGAACCGCAGCACGTCCACCGCGACCGCGCCGCCGGCGAGCGCGCCGAACGCGCCCCAGCCCCACCGCTCGTGCAGCCGCAGCAGCGGCGGCGTGAAGGCCACCATCGCGAGGTAGATCCCGATGAACCACAGCGGCTGCGCGACGAGCCGCAGCGCGACCCCGGTGAGCCCCCCGTCGGCGCCGGACAGCTGGAGCACCAGCGCGGCCGCGCCCCACACCCCCACGAACACCATCGTCGGCCGCAGCAGCCGCTGGAGCCGGGCCCGCAGGAAGGCCGCGTACCGGGGGCGGGAGCGGTGGGCGAGGGCGTGCGAGAAGCCGCCGACGAAGAAGAACACCGGCATCACCTGGAACGCCCAGGTCACCACCTGGAGCTCCGGCACGACGGCGAGGAGGTTCCCGACCTGCCCGTCGGCGGTGACGGCCGCCATCAACCAGTGGCCGAGGACGACGACCGTGAGCGAGGCGACCCGGAGCAGGTCGACGTACCGGTCCCGCGTCGCCGGCGTGGCGGCGGCGAGTTCACGCGCGCTGATTCCCATGCGGGTACGGTCCCGCGACCGCCCGGTCCGCCGTCAGGGCGCGGATACTCAAACCGAGGGCTGAGTACGGGCGACCGGGCGGCGCGCGGTGCGGAACGGGCCGCCGGGCTCCGGCCGCCGGCGGTGCGGACGCGGCGCCCCGGCCCGCGACGCGCTGCCAACCGGCTCCATGGGGTCGGCCACGCGGGCGACCTCCCGGCCACGGCTGCCGCACTCCCCGGCCGGCGAACCGCCAGCCTCTCCTCAGGTCACCCGCACCCCACGAGGAGGAACCCATGTCGAGACACCCACGTCTGGCTGCCGTCGCCGTCGCCACGGCGGCCCTCACCCTGCTGGCCGCCGGCCCGGCGTCGGCCGGCGACCCGACGGTGTCCGATCCCCGTGTCGTCGCCCACTTCTCCGGCGAGGGGGAGAACCCGGAGAACATCGCCCTCGAACCCGACGGCTCCGCCCTCCTGACCTTCGCCTTCGCCCACAAGGTGGTGCGGGTCGGCAGGGACGGCTCGGGACCGGTGGACGTCGCGACCCTCCCCACGGTGACCGACCCGCCGGGGGCCCTCCTCACGGGCATCGCCCGCGCCCACGACGGCACCCTGTACGTCAATTACGTCACCGGCACCGAGGAGGAGAACGGGATCTGGCGCATCCGCCCCGACGGCAGCGCGCCCCGGCGGATCGTGAAGGTGCCCGTCGACGGCTTCCCCAACGGCCTCGCCCTCGACGAGAGGTGCGGCACCCTGTACGCCGCCGACTCGTCGCGCGGCGTCGTGTGGAGCGCGCGGGTGCCGGACGGGGACGAGGTGGTGGAGGCGACGGTCTGGGCCTCCGGGGCCGCCCTCGAACCGACCGAGGACCTCCCCTACGGCGCCAACGGCCTCAAGCTCCACGACGGCGCCGTCTGGGTGTCCAACTCCGCCCACAGCACCCTGCTCCGCATCCCGTTCGGGAAGGACCGGACCGCGGGCCCGATCCAGACCAGGGCGACCGGGATCGTCGGCATCGACGACTTCGCCTTCACCGGGCACGGCGACACGGTCCTGGCCGCGCGGGTCACGGCCGACAAGCTCGAACTCGTCCGCCCCGACGGCACCCACAAGACCGTCCTCACCGAGGCGAACGGCCTCGACGGCCCCACCTCGGTGGCGGTCCGCGCCAAGTCGGTCTACGTCCCCAGCGCGGCCTACTTCAACACCACGGACCCGGACCCGAACCTCCTCCTGGCCCGGATCACCCGGAACAAGCTCTAGACGGCGGGCAGGACCGTCGCACCCGCCGCCGGCGACGTGGCCACCCGGGCCGTGCGGCAGGTGCCCGAGGCGGTGAGGGCGGCGGCGACCGCGGTCGCGGTCTCCGCGTCCTTCACCAGGAACGCCGTCGTCGGGCCCGAGCCGGAGACCAGGGCCGCGAGGGCGCCCGCGTCGGTGCCGACCGCCAGGGTCGCGGCGAGCGAGGGGCGCAGGGAGAGCGCCGGGGCCTGGAGGTCGTTGGCGAGGCCGGCGGCGAGAGCGGCGGTGTCGCCGGTCGCCAGGGCCTCCAGGAGGGCCGGCGAGGCCGCCGGCTCGGGGATGTCCACGCCCTCCGCGAGGCGGTCGAACTCGCCGAACACCACGGGGGTCGACAGCCCGCCGTCGGCGACGGCGAACACCCAGTGGAAGGTGCCGCCGACCGGCAGCTCCGTCAGCTTCTCGCCGCGCCCGGTGCCGAGCGCCGCCCCGCCGACCAGGCTGAAGGGGACGTCGGAGCCGAGCTCGGCGCAGATCTCCAGGAGCACGTCGCGGGGCGTGCCGAGGCCCCAGAGCGCGTCGCACGCGAGCAGCGCGCCCGCGCCGTCCGCGCTGCCGCCGGCCATGCCGCCGGCGACCGGGATGTCCTTCTTGATGTGCAGGTGCACGTCGGGGGCGATGCCGTGCCGGGCGGCGAGCAGCTCGGCGGCGCGCGCGGCCAGGTTGGTGCGGTCCAGCGGCACCTTGTCGGCGTCCGGGCCCTCGCAGGTGACGGTCAGTCCGTCGGCGGGGGCGGCGGTCACCTCGTCGTACAGGGAGACGGCGAGGAAGACGTTCGCCAGGTCGTGGAAGCCGTCGGGCCGGGCCGCGCCGACGGCGAGCTGCGCGTTGACCTTGGCGGGGACCCGTACGGTCACGCCGCTCATGCCTTCGCCTCCGGCTTGTTCTCCGCGATCCGCGCGAACTCCTCCACCGTCAGCGACTCGCCCCGCGCCTGCGGCGAGATCCCGGCCTTGACGAGGGCCTCCTCCGCGGCGGCGGGCGAGCCCGCCCAGGTCGCGAGGGCCGCGCGCAGGGTCTTGCGGCGCTGCGCGAAGGCCGCGTCGACGACCGCGAAGACCTCCTGGCGGCTCGCGGTGGTCGGCAGGGGTTCGGTGCGGCGGACGAGGGAGACGAGGCCGGAGTCGACGTTCGGCGCGGGCCAGAAGACGTTGCGGCCGATGGCCCCGGCGCGCTTGACCTCCGCGTACCAGTTGGCCTTGACGGAGGGGACTCCGTACACCTTGTTGCCGGGCTTGGCGGCGAGCCGGTCGGCGACCTCGGCCTGGACCATGACGAGGGTCCGCTCGATGGTCGGGAACCGCTCCAGCATGTGGAGCAGGACCGGCACGGCCACGTTGTACGGCAGGTTCGCGACGAGCGCGGTGGGCGGCGGGCCCGGGAGCTCCTCGACGTGCATGGCGTCGGAGTGGACGAGCGCGAAGCGGTCCTTCTTCTGCGGCATGCGGGCGGCGATCGTCGACGGGAGCGCGGCGGCGAGGACGTCGTCGATCTCGACGGCCGTCACGCGGTCGGCGGCCTCCAGGAGGGCCAGGGTGAGGGAGCCGAGCCCGGGGCCCACCTCCACGACCACGTCCTCGGGCCGCACCTCGGCCGTGCGGACGATCCGCCGGACGGTGTTGGCGTCGATGACGAAGTTCTGGCCCTTCTGCTTCGTGGGGCGCACGCCGAGGGCGGCGGCCAGCTCACGGATGTCGGCGGGGCCGAGGAGGGCGTCGGGGCTTTCGGGGCCGGTGGTGGTGCTCACCGGTACAGCGTACGGGGCCCCGGTACGGCCGACCTACGGCTCACCGGTACGGGCCCGCCCCGCACCCGCCCACGGCTCACCGGTACGGGCCCGCCCCGTACCCGCGCACGGCCCGCGGGTCCGGCCTCGCGCTCATCGGTACAGCCGGCGGCCGCAGTGGGGCCAGGGGCTCGCGCCCCGCTGCACGTACAGCTTCTTCGCGCGGAAGGTCTGCTCGGCGGCGGGCGCGTTCTGGGCGGTGCCGGTGCCGCCGAGGGCGTGCCAGGTGCCGGGGTCGAACTGGTAGAGCCCGCCGTACGTCCCCGAGGGGTCGACCGCGTTCGGGCGGCCGCCGGACTCGCAGGCGGCGAGCGCGCTCCAGTCGAGGCCGTCGGCGCCGGCGACGGAGGCGGGCAGCGGCCGGGTGCCGATCCGCACCTTGCGGCTGACGGGCTCGCGGACGATCTCCTCGCCGGTCCTGCGGGGCCGCTGCCGGACGCCGTTGACCGTGCGCAGGCTGTACGTGACGCGGCGGACGCCCGGGGCGCCCTGCCGTTCGACGACCTCGGTGCCGGCGAAGAGCCGCGGGTCGCGGACCCGCTCGACGGCGTACGGGATCGACTCCTCCCGCACCTGCCGGGAGCCGGTGATGCGCAGCACGTTCACGGTCTGGCCGTCGCGGGGGAAGGAGCCGGCCGGCACGGAGGTGGTGTCCTGGCCGGAGAGCGTGATCCCGGCCTCGGCGAGGGCCTCCCGGACGGTGGCGGCGTTCGTGCGGACGGTCCGCTCGCGCCCGTCGGCCAGGAAGGTGACGGCCCGCTCGGTGCGGACGTCGAGGGCGAGGCCCTGGCGGGAGATCACGGCGCCCCGGGAGGCCGAGAGGTGGGCGCCCTCGGCGCGGACGCCGAGCTGGCGCAGCGCCCCCTCGACGGTCCCTGCGGTCGTCCACACCTGGCGGCGGTGTCCGTCGACGGTGAGGGAGACCGGCCGCCCGTAGCGGACGACGACGTCGTCGCCGTCGGCCAGGGCCTGGTGGGGGCCGGGGGCGACGATGTCGTGCTCGCCGACGGCGACGCCCTCGTCGGCGAGGAGTTCGGCGACGTCGTCGGCGAAGGTGTGGAGGGTGCGCGGGACGCCGTCGACGGTGAGTTCGACGGCCTTGTCGTCGGCGACGAAGGCGCTGGTGCCGCCGGCCAGGAAGGCGACGACGAGGGCCTGCGGGACGAGCTTCCGCAGGCCCTCGCCGGCCCCGCCGGAGGTCTTGCGGCGGCGGGCGGCGCGTCGTGCCCCGGCCCGGGAGGCCTGCCCGGGGACGGTGCCGGGGGCGGCGGGGACGACGAGGGGCGCCGCCATGGTCGGCTGCTCGTGCAGGGGCAGGGCGGCGCCCGCCGCCCGCCGTCCGGCTCGGTGACTGCCCTGGGAAGTGCTCACGAGGCCGGGACCCTAGCCCCGGCGCCGGTCACGCTCCACGACGACCCGACTACTCCACGTAACTGTTATGCATCAGTAATCGAAGGCGCGGGCCGTGTTCGCGGCGATCGCCCCGGCCAGCTCGTTCTCCCCCGTGCCCCGGACCTCCGCCATGGCCCGGACGGTGACCGGGATCAGGTACGGGGCGTTCGGGCGGCCCCGGAAGGGCGCGGGGGTGAGGAAGGGGGCGTCGGTCTCGACGAGGACCAGCTCCAGCGGGGCGACCGCGAGGGCGTCCCGCAGGTACTGGGCGTTCTTGAAGGTGACGTTGCCGGCGAAGGACATGTAGTAGCCCTTGGCGGCGCAGATCTCGGCCATGGCGGCGTCGCCGGAGTAGCAGTGGAAGACGGTCCGCTCGGGGGCGCCCTCCTCGTCCAGGACGCGCAGCACGTCGGTGTGGGCCTCCCGGTCGTGGATGACGAGGGTCTTGCCGTGCCGCTTGGCGATCTCGATGTGGGCGCGGAAGGAACGCTCCTGCGCGGCGATGCCCTCGGGCCCCGTACGGAAGAAGTCGAGGCCGGTCTCGCCGACCCCCCGGACGTGCGGCAGGGCGGCGAGCCGGTCGATCTCGTTCAGGGCGTCGTCGAGGGCCGCGTCGCCGCCGCCCTGACGGGCGCCCTGGCGGGACCAGCCGTCGGGATCCCCGAGGACGATCCTGGGGGCCTCGTTGGGGTGCAGGGCGACGGCCGCGTGCACGTTCTCGTGGGCGGCGGCCGTCTCGGCGGCCCACTGCGAGCCCTTCACGTCGCAGCCGACCTGGACGACCGTGGTCACGCCGACGGCGGCGGCCTTGGTCAGGGCCTCCTCGACGGTCCCGGACTGCAGGTCCATGTGGGTGTGCGAGTCCGCGACCTCCACGAGGAGCGGTTCGGGCAGCGGCGGCGGGGCGTCCTTGGCACTCATGGCCTCGATCGTACGAGGACCACGAGTGCCTCCGCGTGGCCTACTGGTGACGCCGGAAGGGGTGGAAGAGGTCCGACAGGTGCCAGTGGTGCGGCACCGGCGGCTTCTCGGGAGCGTCCTCGGTCAGCTCCTGGCCGATGGGTCCGGCCGGCGAGACGGGCTTCGTCGCCCGCGCCCCGTGCTGGTGCTTCTCGGTCGCGGCGACCAGGTCGAGTACCGACGACACCTGCCCCGCGCGCATGATGCGGACGACGTGGCCGCCGCAGTTCATGCAGGTGGGGCTGGACAGCGGGGACGGTACCCGCTCTCCGTCGGCCTTGTAGACGACGAATTCCTGTCCGGCGGCGTCGACGTGGTGCTCGATGTCGTACGCCTGCTCCCAGCCGTATCCGCAGCGCATGCAGGCGAAGGCGTACGCCTCATGGGCGACGGATATGCCGGTGCCGGTGATCTCGCTCATGCCAGCTCCTCTCCACTGATCAGTGGACGCCTTTTCGGGCCGGAGCGCATCAGCGGGGGAGGAACCATGGAAGGCTTTTGGTCCTTCCCTTGCCAAGCGCCCTAGGAAGAGTCCCGGCGCCGGTTTCGGCTTTGCCTTTCAGGTTAGTCCTTTACCCTTTCCGGGGCCTGATGCGTCCGCATTCTTTGCCGCGACCACGGCATCGAACACCTCCCGCTTGGGAAGTCCCGCCTCGGCCGCGACGGCGGCGATCGCCTCCTTGCGGCGCTCCCCCGCCTCCTCGCGCACCCGCACCCTGCGCACCAGTTCCTCCGCGTCGAGCTCGGCGGGCCCGGTCTCCGGGGCGCCCTCGACGACGACGGTGATCTCGCCCCGTACGCCCTCGGCGGCCCAGGCGGCGAGCTCGGCCAGCGGGCCGCGCTTGACCTCCTCGTACGTCTTGGTCAGCTCGCGGCAGACGGCGGCCCGGCGCTCGGCGCCGAAGACCTCGGCCATCGCGGCGAGGGTGTCGTCGAGCCGGTGCGGGGCCTCGAAGTAGACGAGGGTCCGCCGCTCGTCCGCGACCTCGCGCAGCCGTCCGAGGCGCTCGCCGGCCTTCCTGGGCAGGAAGCCCTCGAAGCAGAAGCGGTCCACGGGGAGGCCGGAGAGGGCGAGCGCGGTGAGCACGGCGGACGGGCCGGGCACGGCCGTCACCTTGATGTCCTGCTCGACGGCGGCGGCGACGAGCCGGTAGCCGGGGTCCGAGACGGACGGCATGCCCGCGTCGGTCACCAGCAGCACCCGCGCGCCGCCGACCAGTGCCTCGACCAGCTCGGGCGTACGGGCGGACTCGTTGCCCTCGAAGTACGAGACGACCCGGCCCGTGGTGTGGATGCCGAGCGCCCGGGTGAGGCCGCGCAGCCTCCGGGTGTCCTCGGCGGCCACGATGTCCGCGCTCTCCAGTTCGGTGGCGAGCCGGGGCGGGGCGTCCGCGATGTCACCGATGGGGGTCCCTGCGAGTACCAGCGTTCCTGTCACACGGAACATCCTCCCAGCCCGGACAGGCGACTCGCACAGGCGCGTTCCCTACGATGGCGCGGTGACCAGTACCGCACCCGAGGCCCTGGAGGGCCAGCACCCCATGGCGGCGCCCGTGGCAGAGCCCTCTTCCTGGCAGCGGAGGCTGCGGCGGTTCGGCTACGTGCCGCCGGCCCCGGACACCGCGCCCATCGGGCTGCGCGAACGGCTCGTCCCCCCGTACACCCGGCCCTCCGCCCGGACGTGGTCGCTCCTCGGCATCGGCCCCGGCCCCGCCGAGCGCCTGTGGCGGCTCCTCGCCTGGGGCGGTCCGCTGCTGGTCACGGCGGTGGCGGGCCTGCTGCGGTTCTGGAACCTGGGCAAGCCGCACGCGGTGATATTCGACGAGACGTACTACGCCAAGGACTCCTGGGCCCTGATCAACCAGGGGTACGAGGGGGCCTGGCCGAAGGACATCGACAAGACGATCCTGAAGGACCCGGGGTCGGTCCTGATCCCGACCGATCCGGGGTACGTCGTCCACCCGCCGATGGGCAAATGGGTGATCGGCGTCGGCGAGAAGCTCTTCGGCTTCGAGCCCTTCGGCTGGCGCTTCATGGTGGCGCTGCTCGGCACGCTCTCCGTGCTGATGCTGTGCCGGATCGGCCGGCGCCTCTTCCGCTCGACGTTCCTCGGCTGTCTGGCGGGCCTGCTGCTCGCCGTCGACGGACTGCACTTCGTGATGAGCCGCACCGCGCTCCTCGACCAGGTGCTGATGTTCTTCGTGCTCGCCGCCTTCGGCTGCCTGCTCCTCGACCGGGACCGGACGCGGGCGCGGCTCGCGGCGGCGCTGCCGGAGGACGAGGAGGGGGTGCTGCGGCCCGACGCGGAGGTCGCGGAGACCCTGCGCCTGGGCTGGCGGCCGTGGCGGCTCGCGGCCGGCGTGTCCCTCGGCCTCGCGGCGGCGACCAAGTGGAACGGCCTGTACGTGATGGTCGGCTTCGGTCTCCTGACGGTGCTGTGGGACGTGGGCGCCCGGCGCACGGCGGGCGCGGTCCGCCCGTACGCCTCCGTGATCAGGAAGGACCTGCTGCCGGCGTTCGTGTCGGTGGTGCCGGTGGCGATCGCGACGTACCTGGCGACCTGGACGGGCTGGCTGGTCAGTGACAAGGGCTACTTCCGCCACTGGGCCGAGGACCACGACAAGGAGTTCGGCGGCGGCACCTGGGGCTGGCTCCCGGACTGGCTGCGCAGCCTCTGGCACTACGAGTCCGAGGTGTACACCTTCCACGTCGGCCTCACCTCGCCGCACACCTACCAGTCGAATCCCTGGTCCTGGATCGTCCTCGGCCGCCCCGTCTCGTACTTCTACGAGTCCCCCGCCCCCGGCACGAACGGCTGCCCGGCGACCGCGACCGAGAAGTGCGCCCAGGAGGTCCTGGCCCTCGGCACCCCGCTCCTGTGGTGGGCGGCCTGCTTCGCGATCCTGTACGTCCTGTGGCGCTGGGCCTTCCGCCGCGACTGGCGCGCGGGCGCGATCGCCTGCGGCATCGCGGCCGGCTGGCTGCCCTGGTTCCTTTACCAGGAACGCACCATCTTCCTTTTCTACGCGGTGGTCTTCGTTCCTTTCCTGTGCCTGGCGGTGACCATGATGCTGGGGGCGCTCATCGGCCCCCGCGGTTCATCGGAAAGACGCCGGACATTCGGCGCGGTGGCGGCGGGATGTCTCGTCCTGCTCATCGTCTGGAATTTCATCTACTTCTGGCCCCTCTACACCGGCACCCCCATTCCGATGGACCAGTGGCGGGCGCGGATCTGGCTCGACACCTGGGTGTAGCCCGACGTCCGGGTGCAGTACAACCTTTTGTCACCTCGCCGTGTCGAACGGGTGCACGGGGAAGCGCGAGGGCGCTTCCGGGGGGCGAGGAGGTTCACGTGACACGGGTGCGTACGGCCGTGGTGGCGGCGGCGTTGGTCGCCGCCCTGGCGCCGGTGACGTTCGGGGGGCCCGCGGCGTTCGCCGCGTCCCCGGCGGCGGTGGCCGCCGGGACGGCCGCCGAGGTCGGCACGGTCGTTCAGGAGGGCGGCCGGCTGACCGTTCCGGCGGGCGAGGAGGGGCCGGTGATGCTGCGGTTCACGGCCACGCTGCCGGCGGGGGTCAAGGGACCGGTGACCGCGACCTTCCACCTGGACACCTGGCTGAAGGAGGGCGAGGCGGGCAGTTCGCCGGTGAGCGCGGACGTGATCCGCTCCACCTGCTCGGTCAACGGCGTCTCGTACGGGGAGTGCGCGTGGCACATGCCCTACTTCCCGCCCGAGCTGAACGATCCGCCCACCAGCCCCTCCCTCGACCTTCCCGCGGTGCCGGCCGCCGAGACCCTCACCTACACCGTCACCCTGGACGCCGACCGGACCGCGGCCGTCCTGGGCCGCCTGGACGCCTCGGTCGGGCTGAAGGACGACACGGGCGCGATCGTGGCCGGCGGCACGCTCGGCCTCGACTTCGTCCCCGGGACGCCCCCCGCGAGCCGGCGCGGCGCCCTGCACGCGCGGGACAGGGACGGCGTGCTGTGGCGGTACGAGGGCACCGGTGACGTCTCCCGGCCGTTCGCGACGCGCAAGCGCGTCGGCGGCGGCTGGAACGCCTACACCGCCGTCGTCCCGCTCACGAGCCCCACGGCGGACGGCCGGGGCGACCTCGTCGCCCGGGACAGGGCGGGTGTCCTCTGGTACTACCGGGGCACCGGCAAGCCCGACGCCCCCTTCGCACCGCGGCAGCGGGTCGGCGGCGGCTGGAACACCTACACGGCCCTCGTCGGCGCCGGGGACGGCAGTCTGGTCGCCCGGGACAAGGACGGCGTGCTGTGGCGCTACAAGGGGGAGTACAACACGCTGTACGGACCGCGGCAGCGGGTGGGCGGCGGCTGGAACGCCTACACCGCCCTGACCATGTCGGGCGCCCGCGACGGGGCCCTGGCCCGTGACAAGGACGGCGCGCTGTGGAAGTACAACCACTGGGGCTCCTATCCCGCCCCGCCCTTCCAGCAGCGCCAGCGCGTCGGCGGCGGGTGGAACGCGTACACGGCGATCACGGGCGCCGCCGAACTCGGACGTGACGAGAACCCCGACCTCGTCGCACGGGACAGGGACGGCAGGCTCTGGCTCTACCAGGGCGTGCGCACCCCTCTGTCCGGCCTCGTCCCCGGCTCCTCCCGCTCCCTCGTCGGCGGCGGCTGGAACACCTACGACCTGATGTTCTGAGCGGTCCACGTCTGACAGATGTGGCGGAAGTGACTCGACACGCCCCGACGGCCGCTGATTCACTCGTGGGTCCACCTGGGGAGGGGAGGCGCAGTCATGCGCAGTGGGGCCAAGGTCGCGATCGTCGGGGGCGTGTTCGCCGTCGTGGCGGGCGGCGTCGGATACGGGGGCTACAACCTCTGGAACGGGATCACGGGCGGCGAGACCTCCGTGGGCGCCAAGGCCGGTGACGCACCGAAGACGGGGCCCCTCAGCGCCGACGAGGTCACGACGACCGCGAAGGACTTCCTGGCCGCCTGGGCCGCCGGGGAGCCGGAGCGGGCGGCCCAGCTGACGAACGACCCGGTCACGGCCGGGTCCGCGGTGGCCGCCTACCGGGAGGGCGCGGGCGTCTCCAAGGCGGTCATCACGCCGGGAACGCCCGTCGGGACGAGGGTGCCGTTCACCGTGAGGGCGACGGTCACCTACGAGGACGTGTCCAAGGACTGGTCGTACGCCTCCGAGCTGACCGTGGTGCGGGGGCTGACCACCGGCCGGCCGCTGGTGAAGTGGCAGCCGACCGTGCTGCACCCGAAGCTGACGGCGGCCGGGACCCTGCGGACGGGCGTCGCGAAGACCGCGCCCGTGAAGGCCGTCGACCGGAACGGCGTGGAACTGACGGCGGAGAAGTACCCGTCGCTCGGGCCGGTCCTGGACCAGCTGCGCCGGCGGTACGGGACGAAGGTCGACGGCACCACGGGCGTCGAGACGTGGATCGAATCGGGCGGCGGGACCGTCGCCGACACGCCGCTCCTCGTCCTGCGGAAGGGGAAGCCGGGGACGCTGAGGACGACGATCGACGCGGGGGTGCAGGCGGCGGCGGAGAAGGCGGTGAAGCGGTACGACAGGGCGTCGGTGGTCGCGGTCCAGCCGTCGACGGGGGCCGTGCGGGCGGTCGCCAACAGCCCGGCGAACGGCTTCAACGCGGCGTTCCAGGGCCAGAAGATGCCCGGCTCCACGATGAAGATCGTCACCGCCGCGCTGCTCCTGGAGAAGGGCCTGGTCAAGGCGGACCAGGTCGCCGAGTGCCCGCCGAACGCCATGTACTACGGCCGGACCATCGAGAACCTGAAGGGCTTCTCGCTGAACGACGCGACCTTCGGCGAGAGCTTCGCCCGCTCCTGCAACACCGCCTTCATCAAGAAGATCGACGATGTCGGCGACGATTCCGCGCTGGGCAAGGAGGCCAGGGAGGTCTTCGGCATCGGCCTCGAATGGAAGACCGGCATCGCCTCGTTCGACGGCTCGGTCCCCGAGGCGACGGGGGGCGAGGCGGCCGCGCAGTACATAGGCCAGGGCACGGTGCAGATGAACCCGCTGAACATGGCCTCGATCACCGCGACCGCGAAGGACGGACGGTTCCGGCAGCCGTACCTGGTCGCGGCGGACCTGGACGACCGGCCCTTCGCCGAGGCCGAGCGGAAGCTGCCGTCGTCGGTGGCCCGGCAGCTGCGCGACATGATGCGCACCACGGCGACGGCGGGCTACGGCACGGCGGTCGGCCCGATGGCTTCGGTGCGCGGCGACAAGGGCGCCAAGACCGGTTCGGCGGAGGTCGACGGCCAGGAGACGTCGGACAGCTGGTTCACGGCGTTCGCGGACGACCTCGCCGCGGCGGCCTTCGTGGAGAGCGCCGGCCACGGCGCGACGGCGGCCGGCCCGGTGGTCGCGCAGGTGTTGAACGCGGGCTGATGAGGTCCCCACAACCCGGTCGCACGACCCGTACGGCGACCGCTAGCGTGCGGGCCATGACGACGTCACACGCCGATGCCCACCCCCAGTTCGCCGCCGCCCTCCGGGAGCTGGGGCTCGACGTCGAGATCCGGCGCTTCCCGGACGAGACCCGCACCGCGCGGCAGGCCGCCGACGCCATCGGCTGCGAGGTCGCGGAGATCGTGAAGTCGCTGGTCTTCGCGGCCGACGGGGTGCCGGTCCTCGTCCTGATGGACGGCGCGTCACGGGTGGACGTCGAGCGGGTGCGGCAGGAGCTGGGCGCGGAGGAGGTGACCCGGGCGGACGCGAAGGCGGTCCGGGAGACGACGGGGTACGCGATCGGTGGCGTGCCGCCGTTCGGGCACCGCACCAGGACGCGGGTCCTCGCCGACCGGGGCGTCCTCGACCACCCGGTGGTGTGGGCGGCGGCGGGCACCCCGCACACGGTCTTCGCGATGGACCCGAAGGCGCTGGTCACGCACGCCGGCGGCACCCTGGTGGACGTCCGCGAGCCCTCCGCGTGACACCGCTCGTCACGCTCGCGGTCCTCGTCGCGGCCGTCACGCACGCCGGCTGGAACGCGATCGCGCACGGCATCAAGGACCAGCTGCTCTCCTTCGCGCTGATCTCCGGCGGCGGGGCGCTGATCGGCATGGCCGTGGCCTGCTTCGTGCCGCTGCCGGCGGCGGGGGCCTGGCCGTACCTGCTCGCCTCCGCGCTCCTCCACATCGGCTACTACGCCCTGCTGATGCGCTCGTTCAGCCTCGGCGACTTCGGCCAGATGTATCCGATCGCGCGCGGGACGGCCCCGCTGGTCGTGACCGTCCTCGCGGCGGTCTTCGTCCACGAGGTGCCGGACGGCTGGCAGTTGCTCGGGGTGGCGGTGGCCTGCGCGGGCCTGACGGGCCTCGCCCTGTGGGGCATCCGGGGCGGTGGGGGCCGCCCGCACTGGCCCGCGCTGCTCGCGGCGGGCACGACGGGCCTGTCGATCGCCCTCTACACGGTCGTGGACGGCGTCGGCGTCCGCGCCTCCGGCACCCCGCTCGGCTACATCGCGTGGCTGATGGTCCTGGAGGGCCTGGCGATCCCGGCGTACGCCCTGTGGACCCGCCGCGCGGCGCTCCTCCCCCAGCTCCGCCCGTACGCGGCCCGGGGCCTGCTCGGCGCGGCCCTCTCGGTGGGGGCGTACGCCCTCGTCCTGTGGGCCCAGACGAAGGCCCCGCTGGCCCCGATCGCCGCCCTGCGCGAGTCCTCCATCATCGTGGGCGCGGCCATCGGCGCCCTCTTCTTCAAGGAACG
This sequence comes from Streptomyces sp. NPDC053513, assembly GCF_044544765.1. Lineage (NCBI taxonomy): Bacteria > Bacillati > Actinomycetota > Actinomycetes > Kitasatosporales > Streptomycetaceae > Streptomyces > Streptomyces sp. NPDC053513. The sequence goes on along the minus strand of NZ_JBITXP010000012.1, from coordinate 81,136 downwards.
CTTCGGCGCCCCGAGGGTCGCGGCGGCGGGCCTGATGGTGGTGGGGATCGGCCTGATGCTGCACGCGGGGTGAGCCCCGGTCCGGACGCCGACGAGGACGTCAGGGTCTCCGCCCTGTCGGCCGGCCGGGGCGTTCCCCGCCCCGCCCTGCCCGGCCCTCCTGGCCCTCTTCCGCGCGGCGGCGCCTCAGGGGGTGTCCTGCCCGGTCGGGCCGGGTCCGCGGCGCCTGGCACCGCGTCCTGGTCCGGCCCGGCCGGCAAGACGCCCGCGGGGTCACCGCTCGCCCAGCACCTCCCCGAAGTGCGTGTTCACCGCCAGCAGGCCGCCGTCGACGCGGAGGGTCGTGCCCGTGATCCAGGAGGCGTCCGCGGAGGCCAGGAAGGCCACCGCCGCCGCCACGTCCTCCGGGGTGCCGACCCGGCCCAGGGGGTAGACGCGGGTGGCCAGGGCCGTGAGGTCGGCTTCCCGGCCCGACCAGGCCGTGGTCGCGATCGTGCCCGGGTTGATCTGGTTGACCCGCACCCCGCGCGGTGCCGCGTCGCCCGCCAGGGTGCGGGTGAGGGAGGCCAGGGCCGCCTTCGCCGCGCTGTACGCGTGGCCGCCGAAGTCCGCCTCCGCGTTGACCGAGCCGATCGTGACGATCGCCCCGCGCCCGCCGGCCGCCGCGAGGTGCGGCATGGCCGCCCGGGAGCAGCGGACGGCGCCCATCAGCGTGACGTCCAGCTGGCCGGTCCAGCCCTCGTCGGGCTCGTCCTCGAAGAAGTCCCGGTCGGGGGTGACGGGGGCGAGGGCGTTGTTGACGAGGACGTCGAGGCGGCCGAAGGCCTTCACCGCGTGCGCGACGGCCGCGTCGACCGAGGCCCGGTCCGCCACGTCGCAGCGCAGCGGCACCGCCCCCGGGATCTCCGACGCCGTCGCCCGCGCCGCCTCCTCGTCGACGTCGGTGACGAGGACCCGTGCTCCCTCCGCCGCGAGCCGCCGGGCGGTGGCGGCTCCGATGCCGCGCCCCGCGCCCGTGATCAGTACCGCGTACCCCTCGAAACGCTCCCTGAGATCCATGGGCCGATCCCAGCATCCCGGGAAACCCTCCCGCAACGGCCCCGTGATCACCTAACGTCGCAAGTCCCGGGTCACCTGAACGAGAAGACGGGGAAATGGGTCAGCTCATAGCCGTGGCGGTCATCACTGTTCTGGCTGTCATCAGCCCTGGCGCGGACTTCGCCATGACCGTCCGCAACAGCTATCTGTACGGGCGGACGGCGGGCGCCCTCGCGGCGGTCGGGATCGCCCTCGGCGTGCTCGTCCACGTCACGTACACGATGCTGGGCGTGGGCCTGCTCGTGTCCCGTACGCCGGCGCTGTTCACGGCGATGAAGCTGATCGGCGCCGCCTACCTGGTGTACATCGGGTACAAGACCTTCGTCGCCGCGTCCCAGGTGGACGTGGACCTGTCGGGCGAGGCGGGTGTGTCCAAGGCCGGGGCGCTGCGCACCGGGTTCCTGACCAACGCGCTCAACCCGAAGACGATGCTCTTCGTGCTGAGCACGTACACGCAGGTCGTCAGCGCCGACACCCCGGTCTTCCAGCAGGTCGGCTACGGCCTGTTCATGTCGTTCGCCCATCTGGTGTGGTTCGGGCTGGCCGCCGTCCTCTTCTCCAACTCCGCCCTGCGGACGCGGCTGTTGCGGCGGCAGGGCGTGCTCAACAAGGTCATCGGGACCGTGCTCGTCGGGCTCGGGATGGCGCTGGCGCTGACGCCCGCCATGGCCTGACGCCGGGTCGGGCCGCGGGCGGTCGCCTTCAGTCCGTGGAGACCCGCTCGACGCGCGGCTCGGCGATCGCCCGGTAGTCCTCGGTGGAGAGGGCGAGCGAGCGGTCGAGCCGGGCGGCGTTGAAGAAGAACTCAGGGTTCTCCAACAGGGCCGGGTCGACGAGGAGTTCGAGGCGCTCGTCGAGGGCGAAGGGGAGGATGGTGCCGCTCGGGGAGCCCGCGAGTTCCTCGGCGATCTCCGGGGAGGCGAAGGAGACGTAGGTGCCGCCGTACAGCGCCTTCACCGCCGCGAGGTCGACGCGCCGGTCGCCGGGGACGACGACCAGCGCGAACCGCTTCTCCTTCTTGCCGATCTTCACCATGGCGATGATGCACTTGGCGGCCCGCGCGGGGTCGTGGCCCCGCAGCGCGCTGACCGCCTCGGTGGCGCCCTCGGGGGCGTGCTCGATCACCCGGTAGGCGGCGCCGCGTTCGTCGAGCAGGGCGATCAGCTTCTCGTACGTGTCGTGCATGGAGTCCATCCGCCGTGCTCCCCTGGTGACTTGTGTACGTCTCGGCCCGTCGACCCTACTCGCCGGGGCGGCCCCGGAGCGCCGTCGGCCTCAGGCCTCCGTCGCCGAGCGGACCGCGCGCACCAGCGCCTGGGCGCGCGGGTCGGCCGTGACCGTCTTGCGCATGCCGTTGGTGACGTACCCGAAGGCGATCCCCGACTCCGGGTCGGCGAAGCCGAGGGAGCCGCCGCGGCCGGGGTGGCCGAAGGAGGACGGGCCGAGGAGCGGGGAGGCCGGGCCGTGCAGCATGTGGCCGAGGCCGAAGCGCGTGCCGACGAGGAGGACCTGGTCGGGGCCCGCGGACTCCTCCGTACGGGCCAGGGTGAGCGTCGCCGGGGCGAAGAGGCGCTCGGTGCCGTCGACGGGGCCGAGGGTGGCCGCGTAGAAGCGGGAGAGGGCGCGGGCGGTGGCGACGCCGGCCGAGCCGGGGAGTTCGGCGGCCCGGTAGACCGGGTCGTTCTCGTCGGGCTTGGGGTCGATGACCCCGAAGGCGCGCCGGGTGAGGGAGTCCGGGTCCTGGTAGGCCTCGGTGACGGAGCGCTTGGGGCGGAGCCTGAGCGCGCCGCTTCCCGGCGGGTCGATCTCCTCGACGGGGCCGAGCCGGCCGACGCGGTGGGTCTCGGCGTCGGGCAGGCCGATCCACAGGTCGAGGCCGAGGGGGCCGGTGATCTCGTCGGCGGCCCAGCGGCCGATGGTACGGCCGGTGACCCGGTGGACCAGGCCGGAGAGCAGCCAGCTGAAGGTGTGGGCGTGGTAGCCGTGGGCGGTGCCGGGCTCCCAGACGGGGGCCTGGGCGGCTATCGCCCCGGTCGCGGTCTCCAGGTCGACCGCCTCGGCGAGGGTGAGGGGCCGGTCGAGGACCGGGACGCCCGCCCGGTGCGCGAGGAGCTGCCGTACGGTCACCCGGTCCTTGCCGTGGGCCTTGAAGTCGGGCCAGTACGTGGCGACGGGGGCGTCCAGGTCGAGCAGTCCGCGCTGGTGCAGCAGGAGGGGGACGGCGGCGGCGACGCCCTTGGTGGCCGAGCGGACGACCTGGGCGGTGTCGGCGGTCCACGGGTCCGTGCCGTCGGCGTCGCGCGTGCCCGCCCAGAGGTCGACGACCTTCTCGCCGTCGTGGTGGACCGTGACGGCCGCGCCGCGCTCGCCCCGCTGTTCGAAGTTGCGCAGGAACGCGTCCCTGACGGGCTCCCAGCCCGCCGCCACCGTGCCCTGGACGTCCACCTGACCCACACTCTCTCTCGTACGACCGGCTCCCATGGTGCAACGTGAGGAGGGACGGCCGGATTCCGGGGTCAGGCGGACGCCGGGGGCGGTCAGACGAGGTGGATCGTGAAGCGCCTCACGCCCGGTCCGGCCGGCTCGGAGTGGACCCAGCCACGGGCCTTGTCGTACTTCCCGGTGCCGCCGGTGATCGCGTTGTCGAAGGGTCCCTGGTCGAGGTAGTTGAAGTACATCCCCTGCACGGCGAGCTCACCGTCCGGGAGGACGTAGGTGGCGACGCACTGCTCCGCTTCGTCGTCGCCGCCCCGGGTGGTGGTGCAGGTGACGTGGCTCTCGCCGATCTTGGTGTGCGCCTCGTCCGAGAAGTACGAGAGGTCCGAGCGGGCGACGACCCGATCGCCCTGCGAGACGCTGCCTTCGAGGACGGGGAAGCGGTGCAGCTCCTGCACCACGGCCCGGAGCGTGATGGTCCGGGCTTTGCCCCCGGCGTGGGCGGAACCGGTGTCCGTCGCGGCGGCGCCCGCGACAGGGGCACAGGCGAGGAGGGTGACGAGGGCGGTGGCCGTGCCGAGGCAGGCCGCTCTGATGGGGCGCATCATGCGACTCCTGGGGTTGGTGTTCGGGAATGACCGGATGGCGAACTCTCATCCAATTCCGTTCGATTCCCTTCATAACCTCGGCCCCACCACCGCACGGAGCGTCCCGGCACGACCCACCGGCACATCCAGCCGGTCGGACCAAAACCGTGGGGCTCTCGGCTCAGGCGACGGAGCTCGGCACGAAGCCGAACGGCAGCTCCAGGCGGTGCCGGGCCATCAGCTCCTCGTCGGCGAGGATCCCGGCGGTCGGCCCGTCGGCGGCGATGACGCCCTCGCTGAGGATCACCGAGCGCGGGCAGAGCTCCAGGGCGTACGGCAGGTCGTGGGTGACCATCAGGACGGTGACGTCGAGCGTCCGGAGGATGTCGGCGAGCTCGCGGCGCGAGGCCGGGTCCAGGTTGGAGGACGGCTCGTCGAGGACGAGGATCTCGGGCTCCATGGCGAGGACGGTCGCGACGGCGACCCGGCGGCGCTGCCCGAAGGAGAGGTGGTGCGGGGGCCGGTCGGCGAACTCCGCCATCCCGACCCTCTCCAGGACGCGCAGGACGACGGCTTCCAGCTCGGCGCCCCGGACGCCGGCCGCCGCCGGGCCGAAGGCCACGTCCTCGCGGACGGTCGGCATGAACAGCTGGTCGTCGGGGTCCTGGAAGACGATGCCGACCCTGCGGCGGATCTCCGCCATGTGCTTCTTGCCGACGGGCAGTCCGGCGACGGTGACGGTGCCCGCGCCGCCGGTGAGGATGCCGTTGAGGTGGAGGACGAGGGTGGTCTTGCCGGCGCCGTTGGGGCCGAGGAGCGCGACCCGTTCGCCGCGTCCCACGGTCAGGTCCACGCCGAAGAGGGCCTGGTGGCCGTCGGGGTAGGCGTACGCGAGGCCGGAGACCTCGAGAGAAGGTGTCACAGGGTCCATCCCAGGAGGCAGATCAGGAGTGCCGAGAGCGGCAGGGCGGCGGCCCGCGCCCACTGGGCGCGGGTGGCGGTCGCCTCGTCGATGACCGGCATGGTGCCGGTGTAGCCGCGGCTGACCATGGCGAGGTGGACGCGTTCGCCGCGCTCGTACGAGCGGATGAAGAGCGCGCCGGCGGACTTGGCGAGGACGCCCCAGTGGCGGACGCCCTTCGCCTCGAAGCCGCGCGAGCGGCGGGCGACGGACATGCGGCGCATCTCGTCGGTGATGACGTCGCCGTACCGGATCATGAACGAGGCGATCTGGACGAGCAGCGGCGGCAGCTTGAGGCGCTGGAGGCCGAGGACCAGGGCCCGCAGTTCGGTGGTGGAGGCGAGGAGGACGGAGGCGGCGACGCCGAGGGTGCCCTTGGCGAGGACGTTCCAGGCGCCCCACAGTCCGGGGACGCTCAGCGACACCCCGAGGACCTCCGTCCGCTCGCCGGGGACCACGAAGGGCATGAGCAGCGCGAAGGCGACGAACGGGATCTCGATGAGCAGCCGCTTGAGCAGGAAGCCGGCCGGGATCCGGGCGACGGCCGCGACGGCCGCGAGGAGCGCGGCGTAGAGGCCGAAGGCCCAGACGGCCTCGCGGGGCGTCGAGACGACGATCACGACGAAGCCGAGGACGGCGGCGAGCTTGGTGTGCGGGGGCAGCCCGTGCACGGGCGAGTGCCCGTGCCGGTAGAGCTTGTGCGCGTGCCCCGCTCCCATGTCAGGCCTCCGCGGCGGCGGTCTTGCGGCGGCGGACGACCCAGAAGGCGCCGGTGCCGACGGCGAGGGTGGCGCCGACGCCGATCGCGCCGGCGAGGCCGCCGGAGAGGCGGGGCGCCTCGATGCCCTTGACGCCGTAGTCGGCGAGCGGGGAGTCCGCGGCGGCGTGCTCCTCGACGTTCTTGTCGATGCCCTGGTCGGCGGCGACCTTCTCCAGGCCGTCGGGGCTGGCGGAGGCGTAGAAGGAGACGAAGCCGGCGAGGACGAGGGCGGTGACGACGCCGCCGATCCACAGCTTCTTCGGGGAGCCCGCCGGGGCGGGCGCCGGGGCGGCGGCGGGGGCGGCGTCGACGAGCTCGCCGTCGACGCGGAGCTTGAGCGGCGCGGTCAGGCCGCGGGCGCCGTACACCAGGTCGGGGCGGACGGCGACGACGGCGGCGACGGTCAGCATGGTGATGACGGCCTCGCCGATGCCGATGAGGACGTGCACGCCGACCATGGCCGTGAGGACCTTGGAGACGGGGACGTCGGTGGTGCCGCCGATCGCGTAGATGAGGGTGAAGGCGGTGGCCGCGGCCGGTACGGAGACGAGCGCGGCGGCGAACGAGGCCACGGTCACCGAGCGGCGGGTGCGCGGCAGGACGAGGACCAGGCCGCGGAAGAGGGCGTAGGCGACGACGACGGTGACGACGCCCATGACCGTGATGTTCACGCCGAGGGCGGTGAGGCCGCCGTCGGCGAAGAGGATGCCCTGCATGAGCAGGACGACGGCGATGCACAGGACGCCCGTCCAGGGCCCGACGAGGATCGCCGCGAGCGCGCCGCCGAGGAGGTGGCCGCTGGTGCCGGCCGCGACGGGGAAGTTCAGCATCTGCACGGCGAAGATGAAGGCGGCGACGAGCCCGGCGAGGGGCGCGGTCCGCTCGTCCAGTTCGCGGCGGGCTCCGCGGAGGCCGGCGGCGACGGCGCCGGCGGCGACGACACCGGCGGCGGCCGATACGGGGGCGTTGATGAATCCGTCAGGTACATGCACGTTCGAAATGATAGAGCGCTCTTGCGAAGGGCTTGCAAGAGCGCATCGGTCACAGAACTCCGGCGCGTGAGCCCGCCCACACTCCCCGTCCTCCGCGCATGCGCCGTGCGCCTGTCGGGAAGGAGTGGGACATTGGTAGACAAGAGGACAAAAGGTGAGGAGTCACCATGGCCGCCGTAGACGAACACGTGATCGACGACCATGCCAAGGGACGGATCATCAGCGACGCCCCCCTCTCCCGCCCCGTCCCCGTGGCCCTGCGCTACGACCCCGACCACTCCCCGGGGACCGTCCGCTTCGTCTTCCCGGACGCCGTCGAGTGGTCCTTCCCGCGCGCCGTCCTGGAGACGGGGATGCGCACCCCGACCCGCCGCGGCGACATCGGCGTCTGGCCCTGCGGCCGGGTGCAGACGGTCGTGGAACTCCACCAGGACGACGGGGTCACGGTCGTGCAGTTCGACACCAACGCCCTGACGCGCTTCCTCAAGCACACGTACGCCGCCGGCACGTCGTCGATGACGACGCACTGACGGCGTACGGAGCGGGCGGGCGTCAGACCTTCACGAGGTCCGGCTTCGCGGCGCCGGGCGCGCCCGCGGACTCGGCGAGGCCCTCGCCCTCCACGTCCACGTTCGGCAGGATCCGGTCCAGCCACTTCGGCAGCCACCAGGCCTTGCGGCCGAGGAGCGCCAGGACGGCCGGGACGATCGCCATGCGGACCACGAAGGCGTCGAAGAGGACGGCGGCGGCCAGGCCGAAGCCGATCATCTTGACCATCTGGTCGTCCATGCCGATGAAGCCGGAGAAGACCGCGATCATGATCACCGCGGCGGCGGTGACCACCCGGGCGCTGTGCCGGAAGCCGGTCACGATCGCCTCGCCGGGCCGCTGGCCGTGCACGTACGCCTCGCGCATCCGGGTGACGAGGAAGACCTCGTAGTCCATCGCGAGACCGAAGACGACGCCCACCATGAAGATCGGCATCATCGACATGATCGGGCCGGTCTGCTCGACGCCGAAGAGCCCGCCGAGCCAGCCCCACTGGAAGACCGCGACGACCGCGCCGAGGGCCGCGACCACCGAGAGCAGGAAGCCGAGGGCCGCCTTCAGGGGGACGAGGACCGAGCGGAAGACGAGGGTCAGGAGCACGAAGGCCAGGCCGACGACGAGCGCCAGGTACGGCACGAGCGCGTCGTTCATCTTCTGCGAGAAGTCGATGTTCATCGCGGTGGCGCCGGTGACGAGGACGTCGTCGCCGGTGGCGTCGCGGATGTCGTGGACCAGGTTCTCGGTGGCGGTCGAGGACGGCCGGTCCTTCGGGACCACGGTGATCATCGCGGCGTCGCCGGCCTTGTTCGGCGTCGCCGGGGTGACCGCCGCCCAGCCGTCGAGGCCCTTGATCGTGGAGACCGTACGGTCGGCGGTCGCCTTGTCGCCGTCCACGACGACGAGCAGCGGGCCGTTGAAGCCGGGGCCGAAGCCGTCGGACAGCGCGTCGTACGCCCGGCGCTCGGTGGTGGAGGTGGGCTTCACGCCGTCGTCCGGCAGGCCCATCTGGAGGGAGGCGGCGGGCACGGCGATCGCGCCGAGGCCGAGGACGCCGACGATCAGCACCATCAGCGGGCGGCGGATGACGAAGCGGGCCCAGCGGGTGCCGCCGTTGGGCTTGCCTCCCTTGCCGTCGTGGCCGCCCTTCGCGCCCTCGACGCCCTTCGCGCCCTCGACGCCTTCCGCGCCCTCGACGCCCTTCGCGGCCTTGCGCTGCTTGCGGCCGAGGACCTTGTCGCCGGCGAAGCCGAGCAGCGCGGGGATGAGGGTGAGCGCGATGAGGACCGCGATCACGACCGTGCCGGCGGCGGCGAAGCCCATCTTCGTCAGCATCGGGATGTTGACGACGGCCAGGCCCACCAGGGCGATGACGACGGTGAGTCCGGCGAAGACGACGGCGGAGCCGGCCGTGCCGACCGCGCGTCCGGCGGCGTCCTCCTTCGTACGGCCCTCGGCGAGCTCCGCGCGGTAGCGGGAGACGATGAAGAGGGCGTAGTCGATGCCGACGGCGAGGCCGATCATCGACGCGAGCGTGGAGGTGGTGGTGCCGAGGTCCAGGACGTTCGCGAGCGCGGTGATCGACGAGACGCCGATGCCGACGCCGATGATCGCGGTGAGCAGCGGGAGCCCGGCCGCGACCAGCGAGCCGAAGGTGACGACGAGCACGATGCCCGCGAGGACGATGCCGATGGCCTCGCTCGCGCCCTGCTCGGGCATGGTCTGGAGGGCGTCGCCGCCGATCTCGACGGTCAGCCCCTTGCCCTGGGCGCCGTGCCCGGCGTCCTTGAGGGCCTCGCGGGTCTCGTCGGTCAGCTCCATCCCGTTGACCTTGTAGGAGACCGAGACGTAGGCGGTGGAGCCGTTCTGGGAGACGGCGTGCGCGGTGTACGGGTCGGTGACCTGGACGATCTGGTCGGAGCCCGACTTGAGTGCGGCGACGGTCTCCTCGACGACGGCCTTGTGGGCCGGGTCGGTCATCTTCTCGCCCTCGGGGGCCTTGAAGACGACGCGGGCGGTGGCCCCGTCGGCCCCGGCGCCCGGGAAGCGCTCTTCGAGCAGGTCGAAGGCGCGCTGGGCCTCGGTGCCGGGTATCGAGAAGGAGCTGGAGGTGGGTGTGGACGCGGTGGCGGCACCGACGCCGGCGAGCGCGAGGAGCGCCACCCAGAGGAGGGCGACGAGCCGTCGGCGCCGGAAGGCGGTGCGGCCCAGCTTGTAGAGGAACGTGGCCACGGGGGCGTACTCCCGGTGTGGATGGGACAGGGCATGGGGAGCCGGCCCGACGGCGTGAGCGGTTCGTCGTCAGGTGGAGCGGGGGTGGAGCGGGATCAGGCGCCGAGTGAGGGGAGCACCACGGCGTCGAAGTAGGCGCTGAGGAAGGCGCGGTCGACCGGCTGGTCCTCGATCAGCGGCCGGGCGATGAACGCACCGATCAGCATGTGGGGGACGAGTCTGAGCGCCGGGTTGTCGGCGTCCACCTCGCCCCTGCGGACCGCTCGGCGCAGCACCTCGTCGAGGCCGTTCATCTCGGGTTCGATGAGCAGCTCGCGCAGCGCCCGGTGCAGTTCGGGGTTGGTGTGGACGGCATGGGCCAGACCCCGCATCAGCGCGGCGTCCTTGTCCATCTGGCAGTCGTCGGTGTGGGCGAGCATCTCCTGGATGTCGCCACGGAGCGAGCCGGTGTCGATCTCGGTGATGTCGACCGGCTTGTTCGCGCGCAGCGCCCGGGCGACCAGCTCGGGCTTGCTCCCCCACTGGCGGTAGAGGGTGGCCTTGCTGGAGTGCGTGCGGGCGGCGACGGCGTCCATGGTGAGGGCGTCGTAGCCGACCTCGCGGAGGAGTTCGAGCACGGCCGCGTACAGCTCGGACTCACGTTCTGGGGTGAGCCTGCTGCGGGCCATGCGAACCTCCGGGCCGAACGAAACGGTTTCGTACAGTACGAAGATACCCCGCCCCCCAGCGAAACGAAACCGTTTCGTACGTGTCCTGGGCCACACCCGGCGGAACTGGCGTACGAGTTGCCTCACCCCCTCAGCGCGGAAAGCATGGGGAGGTGAGTGACGACGTCGCGTATCTCCGTTTTCCGCACCTCCACGACGACCTGCTGTGCTTCGCCGCCGAGGACGACCTGTGGATCGCCCCGCTCGTCCCCGAGGGCCGCCGCCCCGGCCGGGCCTGGCGCCTCACCGTCGACCGGACGCGGGTCGGCCACCCGCGCTTCTCGCCGGACGGACGGCACATCGCGTACACGAACTGGCGCAGCCTCGACCCCGAGATCCACCTCGTCCCCATAGACGGCGGCACCGCCCGGCGCCTCACCTACTGGGGCTCCACCGACACCCGGGTCTGCGGCTGGACGCCCCCCGACAAGGACGGCCGCTCCGACATCCTCGCCGTCTCCTCGCACGGGCAGCCCTTCTCGTACTACTCCTGGGCCTACACCGTCCCCACCGACGGCTCCCCCGGCCTCCGCCAGCCCTGGGGCCCCGTCTCGGACATCGTCCTCACCGACGACCCCGCCGTCTGCGGCACCGGAACCGAGCGCCGCACCCTCCTCCTCACCGGCAAGCCGCCGCACGAACCGGCCTCCTGGAAGCGGTACCTGGGCGGCGCCACCGGCCGCCTCTGGCTCCACGGGGAACGGCTGCTGCCCGACATCGGCGGCCACCTCGACGCCCCCATGGTCGTCGAGGGCCGGATCGCCTTCCTCTCCGACCACGAGGGCATCGGCAACCTCTACTCCTGCCTGCCCGACGGCACCGACCTGCGCCGCCACACCGACCACGACGACTTCTACGCCCGGCACGCCTCCAGCGACGGACACCGGGTCGTCTACCAGTGCGCGGGCGAACTGTGGATCGTCGACGCCCTCACCGCCGACTCCCGCCCCCGCAAGCTGGAGGTGCGGCTCGGCGGCCAGCGCGTCGGCCGCCGCTCCTACCAGGTGCCGGCCGCCCACCACGTCGACGCGGTCTCCGTCGACGAGACCGGCCGGGCCTCCGCCGTCTCCGTGCGCGGCAGCCTCTACTGGCTCACCCACCGCGACGGCCCCGCCCGCACCATCGTCGACACCCCCGGCGTCCGCGTCCGGCTCCCCGAGATGCTCGGCAGCGGCGGCCAGGTCGCGTACGTCACCGACGCCGAGGGCGAGGACGCCGTCGAGGTCGCCTACCTCCCGCGCGCCAGCGGCGACCGGCCGCCCCGCAGGCTCGCCTCGGGCGACCTCGGCCGGGTCGAGGAGATGGTCTCCGACCCGGACGGCGAGCGGCTCGCGATCGCCACCCACGACGGCCGTCTCCTCCTCCTGACCGTGTCCGAGGAAGCGGCTGCCGCCGAGGGGACGGAGGACTCCGCGGGGACGGAGGACTCCGACGGCGAGGTCACCGAACTCATCAGGTCCGTCAACGGTCCCGTCCGCGACCTCGCCTTCTCCCCCGACGGCGACTGGCTGACCTGGTCCCACCCGGGCATCGGCCGCTCCCTGCGCTCCATCAAGATGGCCCGGATCTCCGGCCCCGGCCCCCGCACCGTCGTCGACGTCACCAACGGGCGCTTCGAGGACGAGAACCCGGTCTTCACCCGCGACGGCCGCTACCTCGCCTTCCTCTCCTGGCGCGGCTTCGACCCGGTGTACGACGTGCACACCGGCGACCTGTCCTTCCCGCTCGGCTGCCGCCCCTACCTCGTCCCGCTCTCCTCCGCCACGCCCTCCCCCTTCGCCCTCCTCCCCGACGGGCGCCCGGCGGCCGGCGGCCTCGACCCCGCCGACGACGACACCGAGTCCGCCGACGGCACGGTCACCGTGGAGATCGAGGGCCTCCCCGAGCGGGTCACGCCCTTCCCGGTCGCCGCCTCCAAGTACTCGGCGCTGCACCCGGTCAGCGGCGGCGGACTGGTCTGGCTGCGCTGGCCCATCTCGGGCGCGCTCGGCGAGACCTTCGCCAACCCCGCCGACACCTCCGGCAAGCCCACCCTGGAGCACTTCTCCATCACCAAGGCCCGCAGGAGCGAACTCGCCAAGGACCTCGACTGGTTCGCGGTCAGCGGCGACGGCACCCGGCTCGTCGTCGCCGACGAGGGCGAACTGCGGGCCGTGCCCGCCACCGAGCCCGGGGACGGCGACTCCACCGTCTACCTGGACCTGCGGCGCATCCTGCACGAGATCGACCCCGGCGCCGAATGGCGGCAGGCCTTCGACGAGGCCGGCCGGATCGTCCGCGCCTACTTCTGGGAGCCCGACATGGGCGGCGTCGACTGGACGGCCGTCCTCGACCAGTACCGGCCCCTCGTCGAACGGGTCGCCTCCCCCGACGAGTTCGCCGACCTGCTCCGCGAGGTGATGGGCGAACTCGGCACCTCGCACGCGTACGTCACCCCCGCCCGCCGCAACGAGGGACCACCGCACTACCAGCGGCCCATGGGCCTCCTCGGCGCCAACCTCGTCCCCCGGGAAGCCGGTTGGACGGTCAAACGCATCCTGCCCGGCGAGTCCTCCGACTCCAAGGCCCGCTCCCCGCTCGCCGGCACCGGCATCCGCGAGGGCGCCGTCCTCACCCACGTCGACGGCCGGCCCGTCGACCCGGTCACCGGCCCCTACCCCCTGCTCTCCGGCACCGGCGGCACCACCGTCGAGCTCACCTTCACCCCCGCCGAGGGCGAGGGCCGCGCCCGCCGCGTCGCCGTCGTCCCGCTCATCGACGAGCGGCCCCTGCGCTACCAGGACTGGGTCGCCAAACGCCGCGCGGTCGTCCACGAGGTCAGCGGCGGCCGCTGCGGCTACCTCCACATCCCCGACATGGGCGGCTCCGGCTGGGCCCAGTTCAACCGCGACCTGCGCATGGAGGTCTCCCGGCCCGCCCTCATCGTCGACGTCCGCGGGAACGCCGGCGGCAACATCAGCGAACTCGTCATCGAGAAACTGACCCGCCGGATCCTCGGCTGGGACCTCACGAGGAACGCCCAGCCCGTGTCGTACGCCTCCAACGCCCCGCGCGGCCCCGTCGTCGCCCTCGCCGACGAGGCCACCTCCTCCGACGGTGACATGATCACCGCGGCCTTCAAGCTCCTCGGCCTCGGCCCCGTCGTCGGACAGCGCACCTGGGGCGGCGTCGTCGGAATGACCGGCCGCCACCGGCTCGGCGACGGCACCCAGATCACGGTGCCGATGAACGCGGCCTGGTTCCCCGAGTACGGCTGGTCCCTGGAGAACCACGGCGTCGAACCCGACCTCGCGATCCTGCGCACCCCCCTCGACTGGGCCGAGGGCCGGCACGCCCAGCTCGACGACGCGGTCCACGTCGCCCTCGCCCTCCTGGACGAGACCCCGGCGGCGAGCCCCCCGGGCTACGAGTCCCTCCCGGACCGCTCCCGCCCGAAACTGCCGCCGCGGCCGTCCTAGACGGACCGCTCCCGCCCGAAACCGCCACCGCGGCCGTCCTGGACGGTCGCCAGGTCCAGTTCGTACGCGGTGCCGACCCGCCCGTCCAGCGTCACGCTCCCCACGGCCCCGAAGCCGACCCGCCCGAGCACGGCCCTCGACCCCGCGTTGTCGAGGGTCGTGACGGCGGTCAGCCGGCTCAGCCCGTACTCCTCCCGGGCCAGCCGGCACAGCTCCCGCACCCCGGCCGTCGCCACCCCGCGCCCGGTCGCCCGCTCGGCCACCCGGTAGCCCAGCTCGGCACCCCCGTCGGCGACGTCGATCAGGTTGAACCGCCCGAGGATCTCCCCCTCCTCCCCCACCAGCACATGGAAGTGGATCGTCCCGGTCTCCTGCTCGTCGAGCAGCGCCCGGTGCCGCTCCGCGAAGTCGGAGAAGTACGCGTCCCCCCGGTCGGGCACGGACGCGGCGAAGTACGCCCGGTTCTCCCGCTCGAAGGCGAGGAGCGCGGGCGCGTGGTCGGGTCGGAGACGCTCAAGTACGGCCATGGCCGCCACCGTACGAAGATCCGTCACCCGGTGCGTACGACTTTTCGGCCCGTCGGAAGTCTGACCCGGTGTGGCGCACGGTGCGCCGGCGCACCGGGAGGAAACCGAACGTGTCCCACGCCCGCCCGAACCACCGGCGCCTCGTCGCCCGTGACACGGCGGGCGTCCTGTGGCTGTACCTCGGCAAGGGCGACGGCACCTTCGCCGCCCGCACGAAGATCGGCGGCGGCTGGAACGCGTACCAGCACCTCGTCGGCGTCGGCGACGCCGACCGCGACGGCCGCCCCGACCTGGTCGGCTTCGGCCCTCAGGGGGAGGACTACCTCTACCGAGGGACCGGCGACTGGAAGACCCCGTTCCTCGGCCGGGAGTTCGCGGGCCTGACCATCGGCATCGGCGGCGGCCCGTACAACAGCATCGCCTGACGCGCGAAGGCGCACCCGGTCTCCCGGGTGCGCCTCCTCAAGGACGGGCCGGCGTCAGGCGCCGCGCTCCTGCTCCATGTCCAGGTCCATGCGGTCCTGGGCCTCCTGCTGGGCCCGGCGCCGCTCCTCCTCGGAGCGGTCGCGGCCCTGGGAGGCGCGCTGGGACGCTTCGTCCTTCGCCCCCTGCAGCTTCTGCTTCGCCTGCTGGGCCTTGCCCTGCATCTCGTCCTTGATGCCCATGCGGTTTCACTCCTAAAGGATGTGAGGGGTGCCGGGGGCGGGGTGCCCCTCCGGCCTCGACCAGCCTCGCACGAGCGAACATTCCACGCATTTCGATCGGTTACGGAGGGCTACCGCGCGGAGGAGCCCTCCGCCCGCGCCTGCTCGTCGGCCGCCCCGCCCGCGCCCACGAGGCCCTTGGAGACCGTGCCCAGGCGCGGCTCGAAGCGCCGCATCTCCCGCTGCCCCACCGTGGCGATCAGGCCCGGCAGGTAGCCGCGGACCGACTGCATCCCGCGCAGCCACCACTGGGCGTACACATGGGCCGAGCGCCGCTCGATGCCCGCCACGATCCGGTCGACGGCCGGCCCCAGGGGGTACGTGCGGTTCGAGGGCCACGGCAGCCGCTGCCGCAGCTCCTTCATCACGTCGTCCTGGTCCGCGCCCCGCACCATGTCCGTGTCGGTCCAGGACAGATACCCGACGCCGACCTTCACCCCCTTGTACGCGACCTCGGCGCGCAGGCTGTGCGCGAAGGCCTCGACGCCCGACTTCGAGGCGCAGTACGCCGTCATCATCGGGGCGGGCGTGATCGCGGCGAGCGAGGCGATCTGGAGGAAGTACCCGCGCGACTCCATGAGGACGGGCAGGAAGGCCCGGCCGGTGACGGCGCCGCCGATGAGGTTGACCTCGATGACCCGCCGCCAGGCGACCGGGTCGGAGTCGACGAACGGACCGCCCGCCGCGACACCGGCGTTGGCGACGACGATGTCGACCTTCCCGAACCGCTCCTTCACCTCGGCCGCGACCCGGGCCATCGCCTCGTGGTCGGTGACGTCGGCGTGCCACCAGTCGGCCTCGGTGTGCAGCCGCCCGGCGACCTCCTTGAGCTGCTCCGGCTCCAGACCGACGAGCGCGATCTTCGCGCCGCGCGCGGAGAGCTTGCGGGCGAGGAGCTCCCCGACCCCCCGGGCCCCGCCGGTGACGACCGCGACCTGTCCTTCCAGGCTCACCCTGCTCATGCCCCTGCCTCCTCGTTCTCCTTCACGCCCAGGTACGTGAGGGTCAGTTCGCGGATCTGCGCGGTGACGGCCTCCGGGGCCTCCACCGGAGTCATGTGGCCCATGCCGGCCAGCTCGACGAGCCCCGTGCAGTGCGGCAGCGCCTCCGCCATCGCACGGGAGTGGACGGCCGGCGTGAGGCGGTCGGCGGTGCCGACGAGCACGGCCACCGGCACCCGGAGCTCCCGCAGCCCCGCCTCCAGGTCGAGCCCGGCCAGGACCTGCGACCAGCCGTACCGGGCGCCGCGCGGGCAGGCGTGCACGATCCGCGCGCAGGCCTCGACCCGCTCCGGGGCCGAACCCGGTCCCATCGTCGCGTACTTCAGGATCTTCTTCGACACGGCGTTGACCGGGCCGAGCGGCGCCTTCGCGCCGAGGACGGCCGCCGTCAGCCGGCTGCGCAGCCCGCCGGGCCGGAGCGGTACGACGGTGGCCTCGGCGGTCAGCCGCGAGGGCCCCGTGGAGCAGAGCAGGACGGCGGCGGCGTGCTGCCGGAAGCCGGGCCGCCCGGCGGCCGCCATGACCGTCATGCCGCCCATGGAGTGGCCGGCCAGGACGGCCCGCTCGCCGGGCCCGAGGGTGGCCGCGAGCACCGCCTCCAGGTCGTCGGCGAGCGCCGTCGTCGAGTAGCCCGAGCCGCCGGTCGCGGCGGGCGCCGGGGACCGGCCGTGGCCGCGCTGGTCGTAGGCGATGACCCGGTGGTCGGCGGCGAGGGACCGTATCTGCTCGGCCCAGAAGGCGATCGAGCAGGTCCAGCCGTGGGACAGGACCACGGCGGGCGCGCCCTCGGGGCCGTACACCTCGACGTGGATCGGGGAGCCGTCGGCGGAGACGGCGGTGAGCGCGCGGGACTCGGGCAGCGGGGTCAGGTGCCGGCTCACTGGGCGGCCTCCTTCTTCTTCTCGGCGGTGCGACGGGGGGCGGGCGCGGTCCGGGGGGCGCGGATCACCTCGTACTCGGAGAGGTCGACCTGCCGGGTCTCGCGCCGGAACTCGGCCGTGGTGCCCGGCCACAGGGTGGTGTTGCGGCCGTTGGCGTCGAGGTACCAGCTGTCGCAGCCGCCTGCCTTCCACACGGTCCGTTCCATCCGGGACTGGACCTTGCGGTTCCAGGCGTTGACGGCGGAGGGGCGGACGGCGAGGGCGGCGCGGCCGCCGAGAACGTTCAACTGGCGGAGGTAGTCGGCCATGTAGTTCAGCTGGGACTCGATCATGAGGATCATGGAGGAGTTCCCGAGTCCGGTGTTCGGCCCGATGATCATCATCAGGTTGGGGAAGCCGCCCGCGGTGGCCCCGCGCAGCACCTGGACGCCGTCCTTCCAGGACTCGGCGAGGGTGTGCCCCTCGGCGCCGACGACGCGCTCGGCGATCGGGATCTCGGTGACGTGGAAGCCCGTGCCGAAGACGATCGCGTCGACCTCGGCCTCGCTGCCGTCGGCGGCGACCACGGTCGAGCCGCGGACCTCGCGCAGCCCGGAGGCGACGACGTCGACGTTGGGCTGCGCGAGCGCCGGGTAGTACGTGTTGGACAGCAGGATCCGCTTGCAGCCGATGCGGTACGAGGGCGTCAGCCTGGCCCGCAGCTCCGGGTCCTTGACGGAGCGCGCGATGTTGGCCTTGGCGAGCTTCTCGACCAGGCCCAGCTCGCCGGGGTGCTTGGTGAAGGCGCCGACCTGGAGCTCGCGGATGCCCCAGAGGATGCCCCGGCGCAGGGTCGCCGTGACCGGGAGCGCCCGGTGCAGCCGGCGCTCGATGCCGCTGATCGCGCGGTCCATGCGGGGCATGACCCACGGGGGCGTGCGCTGGAAGAGGGTGAGCCGGCCGACCTCGCGCTGGATCTCGGGCACGATCTGGATGGCGGAGGCGCCGGTGCCGACCATGGCGACGCGCTTGCCGCGTAGGTCGTAGTCGTGGTCCCAGCGGGCCGAGTGGAAGACCTTGCCGGGGAAGTCGGCGAGGCCCGGGATGTCGGGGATCTTCGGGTCGGAGAGCGGCCCGGCGGCGGAGACGAGGACCTCGGCGCTGAAGGTGCCGCCGCTGGTCTCGATCTCCCAGCGCAGCGCCTCCGCGTCCCACCGCGCCTTCAGCATCTCGTGGTTCAGCCGGAGGTGCGGCCGGATCCCGAAGGTGTCGGTGACGTGCTCCAGGTAGGCGCGGATGTGGCGCTGCCCGGAGAAGGTGCGCGGCCAGTCCGGGTTGGGCGCGAAGGAGAAGGAGTAGAGGTGGGAGGGGACGTCGCAGGCGCAGCCGGGGTAGCTGTTGTCGCGCCAGGCGCCGCCCACGGAGTCGGCCCGCTCCAGGACGACGAAGTCGGTGATCCCCTCGCGGCGCAGCCGGACGGCGGCCCCGATGCCGCCGAACCCCGACCCGATCACCGCCACCCGTACGTGCTCGTGCTTCGCCATGCCGCCTCCCGTGCGCCCGGCCAAGATTCCGCCAGCAATCACTGGCACAGTCGGGACTGTAGAGCAGCTCCATACCGAGCGGTAGGGGTACGGCGAGGGAAAGTTACCGGCGGTACAACATAGGCTTGCGGCTGTGGCAGAAGGATCACGTCCCGAGACGGGCGCACAGGACGACCCGCGCGAGGCGGCGAACGGCGGCGCGGGCGACGGCGCGCCCGCGCCCCGCGAGTACCGCATGGACGAACTCGCCGCCGCCGCCGGCATCACCGTGCGGACCCTGCGCTTCTACCGCGAGCGCGGACTGATCCCGCCGCCCCGCCGCGAGGGCCGGATCGCCTGGTACGACGACAACCACCTGGCCCGGCTGCGCACCATCGCCGCCCTCCTGGAGCGCGGCCACACCCTCAACGGCATCGCCGACCTCACCACCGCCTTCGAGAGCGGCCGGAACGTCCGCGAGGTCCTCGCCCTCCCCGCCCCCTCCGAGGAGGAGCCGGTCCGCCTCACCCCCGAGGAGCTCGCCGACCACTTCGCCGGCGAGGTCACCGCCGAGAACCTCGCCGCCGCGCTCGACCTCGGCTACCTCGTCACCGACGGCGAGGAGATCATCCACATCAGCCGCCGGCTGCTCGACGTCTCCGCCGCCCTGGTCCGGGAGGGCGTCCCGCTCGCCGAGGTCCTCAAGGCCGGCGCCCGCGTCCGCGAGCACGCCGACGCCCTCGCCGCGCTCTTCACCGAACTCCTGCGCGCCCACACGGCCGAGGACGACCTCGGCAGGCTGCGCCCGCTCGCCAAGAGCGTGGTGGAGGCCGAGCTGTCCATGGCGCTCGACCGACGGCTGAACCCCGGCGGACCGGGCTCATGACCGCCTGACAGGTCCCTCAGGAGTTCTTCGTCACCGGCGTCCTACGGCCGCCGCACACGTCGAGGCAAGGCGGGCCCGGGTGACGTGCCCGCGCGCCGACGGCGTCGACGCCCCGGCCCCCGACGCGAACGGCCGGGTCGAACCGGGCGACGCCGGCGGACGGCCCCACCGGCCCCTGGGGCTCCCTCGGGAAGCGGCCAACCCGGCCGGGGTCCCACTCCGCTTCCGGACGGCCGTTTCCGGCTGTCCCCCACGGGTGTCCCCCACGGGCCGGAATCGGAAAGTCCGGCGGACCGGAATGCGATCGCCGCGCTCTTCGCTCCCGTCACGGCTCCGGCGCCCGGACGACCGGAGGGATCCGGAAAGTCACGACGGCGCGCACGACGGTCCTGAAACACCTCCCCGTCCCGCCGGAAACGCATCGCCGAAAAAGAGCCGTTCCCGCGTCCGCCCGTTGAACGCATTCTCCCCGTCGGGCAATTCTTTCTCCGCACCCGAACGAACCGGCCCACCCGGCACGGCACCGGGCGGGAACGACCAGGAGTTCAGGAGAGATCGATGCGCCTTCGCACGAAGCTCGCCTCGGTGGCTGTCGGTGCCGTCGTGGCCACCGGCGGCCCTGTCCTGCCGGCCACGGCGGCGGTGGCGGCGCCGGAGGGCGCGGCCGCCTGCTCCAGCCCAGCCTGGTCGAACAGGGACGGCCACGCCGGCAGGACGAACACGGACTACGTGAACATCCGCACCGGCCCGACGACCGAGTGCGCCTCGCTCGGCCAGGCACAGGCGAGCCACAGCCTCACCCTGCACTGCTGGGTGGCCGGCCAGGACGGCACGTGGTCGCACGTCCAGGACGACACCACCGGCGTCGGGGGCTGGATCAAGGACAACCTGCTGAACGGTTACGGGTCCAGCCTCCCCTGCTGATGCGACCGCCCTCCGTCGTCCTCGGCGACGAGAACGCGCGGAGAACGCGCGCGCACCCGATCCCCACCCGGATCCGCAGATGCACGGCACGGCGCCGCGCGGAAGGGAACTACAACTCGTAGACGGCGGTCACGGGCGCGTGGTCGCTCCACCGCTCCTCGTGGGTGGCGGCCCGCTCGACGTACGCCTTGACGGCCTTGGCGGCGAGGCCGGGGGTGGCGATCTGGTAGTCGATGCGCCAGCCGGTGTCGTTGTCGAAGGCGCGCCCGCGGTAGGACCACCAGGAGTAGGGCCCCTCCTGCTCGGGGTGCAGAGCGCGCACGACGTCGACGTATCCCCCGTCGCCCTCCTCGAGGACCCGTCCGAGCCACTCCCTCTCCTCGGGCAGGAACCCGGCGTTCTTCTTGTTGGCCTTCCAGTTCTTGAGGTCGGCCTCGCGGTGGGCGATGTTCCAGTCGCCGCAGACGACGACCTCGCGCCCGTCGGCGGCGGCGCGGGTCCTGAGCTCCTTCAGGTAGGGCAGGAACTCGCCCATGAACCGGTACTTCTCGTCCTGGCGCTCGGTGCCGACCTCACCCGAGGGGAGATACAGACTGGCGACGGTCACACCGGGCAGGTCGGCCTCGACGTACCGGCCGCTGGAGTCGAACTCGGCGGACCCGAAGCCGATGCGCACGGCGTCGGGCTCGCGGCGCGTGTAGAGGGAGACCCCGGCGCGCCCCTTGGCGGCGGCGGGTGCGTGGACGGTGAACCACCCCTCGGGGCTTCCCACGCCCTCGGGCAGCTGCGCCTCCTCGGCGCGCACCTCCTGGAGGCAGACGGCGTCGGCGGAGGTGGCGGCCAGCCACTCGACGAAGCCCTTCTTCGCGGCGGCGCGGAGGCCATTGACGTTCACGGAGGTCACGGTGAGCATCCCGGGAGAATACCGACACCCCGATGCCGCACACGCGTACGATCTCTTGTGTGAACATCCAACCCACGCCCTACGACCACCCCGACGCCGTCAAGCTCGACGGCGCGGTGCAGGCCGAGTACGCCGTCCGCTACGACGACGAGGGCGACGCCACCCCGCTGGACGCCGGCATGTTCGTCCCGCCCCGCGGCCTCTACCTCCTCGCGTACGACCCCGAGGGCCGGCCGGTCGCCACGGGCGGCTGGCGCACCCAGGACGCGAACGACGAGGGCTACTCGGACGGCGACGCCGAGCTCAAGCGCATGTACGTGATACCCGAGGCCCGCGGCCTGGGCCTGGCCCGCCGCATCCTCGCGGCCCTCGAAGCCGACGCACGCGCCGCCGGCCGCGTCCGCATGGTCCTGGAGACGGGCATCGCCCAGCCGGAGGCGATCGCCCTCTACACCTCGTCCGGCTACGAGCCCTGCGCCAAGTTCGGCCACTACCGCGACCACCCCACCAGCCGCTGCTTCGCGAAGCCGCTGGTCTGAGACCGCAGCCGGCCCGAGACCGCCGCTGACCCGCGCTCGACGGGCGCGGGCCGCGCGCCGTACCCGGGAAAAGCGGAGATCATTTCCCACCCTGCCGGCGGAACCGGGCATCATCCCCCGCTGAGCCGGCACCCCGGTCCAAGGACACCCTCGCCGTACGGCCGCCTCTCGGACGGCATGGCGAACGGACCTGTCAGAGCTGTGACTTGAAGCCCACGTGCGAGCCCGTGAAACCCAAGCGCCCGTAGGAGCGGTGGGCGTCGGTGCGGGCCGAGTCCGAGGCGAGCTGCACCAGTTGGCAGCCCTGGCGGCGGGACTCGTCGACGGCCCACTCGATGAGCTGGGCGCCGAGGCCGCGGCCGCGCTCGGAGCTGTGGATCCGTACGCCCTCGATGATCGAGCGGGTCGAGCCCTTGCGGGACAGCCCCGGAACGATCGTGAGCTGGAGGGTACCGACGACCTCGCCGTCGCGATCGGCGACGACCAGCAGCCGGTTCGGATCGCTTTGCAGTCGCTCACAGGCTGACCAATAGGGAGTCAGATCGTCCGGTATCTCACGGGTAGCGCCCAGTGCGTCGTCCGCGGGCATGGCGACGGTGGCCGCGATGTCGTCCCGCACGGCGGGACGGATACCGATAGTGGTCATACGCCGCATGCCAACCAGACGCCCCATGCAGCGACCGACCACTCGACCGGACGCGAATCAGACCCATTCAGACCCGGTTCACCTGGGGAAATGCCGGGCACTGAAGCAGGTCGAAGGCCTTTTGGTTCCCGTGATTTATCTCACAACGTGAGACATTGCGCCCCCACCCACCCCTCCCGGAGGATCACCCGGGGATGCGCCGGGGGGGCTCGATCTCGACCGAACACCGAACCGCCACCCGGCCGTACGATCAACTGAGGATGGGGGAATCCTTCATGTCTACGGCCCTTGATGTTCACACTCGGGAACTTGCCGAGCAGGGGTACACGCTGCTCGAGGGGATCACCACGGACGAGGAGGCGGCCGCTGCGGTCGGCGCCTTCGGCGAGCTGGTCCCGCAGTACGACGGCTCGCTGCGCTACCAGGTGAAGGCCGCCCCGGGATTCGAGGAGCGCCGCTACTCCAAGAGCGTCAACACGATCCTGGTGCACACCGAGGCACCGGGCTGGAACCCGCCGCCCACCTACCTGGCCCTGCACTGCCGGGTCCAGGCCACCTGCGGCAGCGGCCACACCGAACTCGCCGACATGCGGCAGTTCGTCGCCTCGCTGCCCGAGCGCGACCGGGCCGCGCTCTACGAGCGCACCATCGACTGGATCGGCCACAACACCGGAGGCGTCGGCACCGAAGGCGTGCGCCGCCCGGTCGTCGAGGTCACCGACGGCGGCCAGGAGGTCCTGCGCTTCAGCTACAACCTGCTGACCACCGGCCAGTACGACCCGCCGGTCGACGCTTCCGTCGACCCCGACCAGCTGCCGCTCGGCAGCTTCGGCATCCACCTCGCGGAGCAGGCCGAGGCCTTCTTCCGGGAGAACCGCGTCTCGGTACTCATCCCCGAGAACCACGTTCTGGTCTGGGACAACCAGCGGATGGTGCACGCGCGTTCCGCCTACACGGACAAGCGGCGCCACCTCACCCGCTACTGGATCGCCGCCCAGCGCTGACCCGTACCGAAGCCGGCTTCCGGGCGCTGACCCGTACCGAAGCCGGCTGCCGGGCGCAGACCCGTACCGCCGCCGGCCGACCGCGCGCCGTCGCGCCCGCAGTGAGCCGTCCAGGCACTGCGGGCCCGCGCCGACACGGCAGCGGCTGTCACCAGTCCACCGACACTGACACCACGTGAGGCCCAGAACCATGGCTGACGACCGGAACGAACCGGTTCAGGACGAAGAGTTCCCCACCGGACTGCCGGAGGAGCTCAGGGGACTGCCCGAGGGCGTGCCCCGCCACAACCCCGACGACCAGATCGAGAGCGCCGTCATCCGCCGCCTGGTCGGCAACTGGCAGCGCCGCGCCACCGTCAAGCGCGACGAGCCCAACCTCGACGAGCTCTTCGAGCTCGACCGGCCGGACTACCCCGAGCGGATCCTGCCCTTCCGCGACCACCCCACGTTCCAGGCGCTGGACCCGGAGAAGAAGACCCAGCTGCTCAGCTGGGCCTGGATCGCGTACAACCGGCACACCATCATGGCCGAGCAGAAGGTGGCCAACCCCGCCTTCGCCCTGGTCATGGAGGGCGAGTACCCCGAACTCCAGGACGAGGCGCTCAACATCTCGCTGGCCCAGGCCATGGTCGACGAGCAGTACCACACGCTGATGCACCTCAACGCCAGTGCCGTCACCCGGCGCAAGCGCGGCTGGGCGATGCCCGACCACGAGCTGCCGATCTCCCACACGGCGCGCGAGCACCTGCGGCTGCGCGAGAGCGCGAGCGAGCGCTGGGAGGCCTCGCTGACCACCCTCGCCTTCGCGACGGTCTCCGAGATCTCCATCAACGCCTACCTGGACCTGCTCGCCGACGACCCGGACATCCAGCCGATCAACAGCAGCACGGCCAAGCTGCACAACCGCGACGAGTACTGCCACGCCTCTATCTCCGCCGTGCTGGCCGAGGTCGTCCACGACCGCCTCGACGAGAAGAAGCAGCGCTTCTTCCGCGACATGCTCTTCGAGGGCCTGGAGGCCTTCGTCGCCACCGACTACACGACGTGGCACCGGATCATGGACCTCGTCGGCGTCGAGGGTGGCCACGAGATGCTCCAGGACTGCCAGGCCGAGCAGAGCCGCAGCCGCCTCGTCCGCGACTACACCGGCCTGCACACCCTGATCGAGCGCATGGGCGTCCAGGACCTCGTCGAGTTCGACTGGTCCAAGTCCCACGTCGCGCGCTGAGCGGGAATCGAGAAGCCTGGTGAAGCACTACGCGAACGAGCGCCTTGCACAGCTCGCGCGGGACCGCGGCATGCCGGACGAGTACGTCCGCGACCTGCGCGTGGTCGCCGGCGTCCTGCCCTTCAAGGTCAACGAGTACGTGGCCGACGAGCTGATCGACTGGTCGGCGGCGCCCGACGACCCGATCTTCCGGCTCACCTTCCCCCACCGCGACATGCTGCCCGCGCCGGTCTTCGACCAGATGGCGGCGCTGCTGGACGCCGGGGCACCGCGCGCCGAGCTGCGCGAGGCGGCCGCCGCCGCCCAGCGGGACCTCAACCCGCACCCGGGCGACCAGCTCGAGGCCAACGTGCCCACCCTGGACGGCCGCCGCCTCGACGGACTCCAGCACAAGTACGCCGAGACGGTGCTGGTCTTCCCCTCCCAGGGGCAGACCTGCCACTCGTACTGCGGCTACTGCTTCCGCTGGGCGCAGTTCGTCAGCCAGGAGGAGCTGCGCCAGGCGCTGCGCGACCCGGCGGACCTCACGGGCTACCTGGCCCACCACCCCGAGGTCACCGACGTGCTGTTCACCGGCGGCGACCCGATGATCATGCGGACCGACGTGGTACGCCGCTGGGTCGAGCCGCTGCTCGCACAGACCCCGTCGGTGCGCACCCTGCGGTTCGGCACCAAGGCGCTGTCGTACTGGCCGCAGCGGTTCACCACGGGCCCGGACGCGGACGACCTGCTGCGGCTGCTCGAACAGTGCGTCGCACAGGGCCGGCACGTGGCCCTCATGGCGCACTTCTCGCACCCGCGGGAGCTGGAGACGGACCAGGTGCGCGAGGCGATCGCCCGGATCCGCGCCACCGGCGCCGAGATACGGGCGCAGGCCCCGCTGGTCGCGCACGTCAACGACGACCCGGCCGCCTGGTCGCGGATGTGGCAGCTCCAGGTCGAACTGGGCGTCATCCCCTACTACATGTTCGTGGAGCGCGACACCGGGGCGAGCAGCTACTTCGGCCTGCCCCTCGTCCGCGCCCTCGACATCTACCGCGAGGCCGTCCGCGGCGTCTCCGGCCTGGCCAGGACCGCCCGCGGCCCGGTGATGTCGGCCGCACCCGGCAAGGTCATGCTGCACGGCACCACGGAGGTGGCGGGCGAGAAGGCGTTCGTCCTCAGCTTCCTCCAGGCCCGCCGGCCCGATTGGGTCGGGCGGCCGTTCTTCGCGGCGTACGACGAGCACGCCCAGTGGTACGACGAGCTCAAGCCGGTCTCCTTCGGTACCACCCTGCCGACGTCCGCAGGGGAGCCGTGGTGAGGCTCCACGTCCACGAGATCCGTCTCACGGACCACGACATCTGGCGCAGCGCCCGGGAGGCGATCCCGGTGCAGCCGGGCGTGCTCGTCGAGCTGACGGCGGGCGGCCGTTCCGGCTTCGGCGAGGCCTCGGCCTTCATGACCGACCGCTACAACTCCTCGCTCGACGCGCTGCACGCCTCGCTACGCTCCGTCGCCGGCGTCCTGCGGGAGCTGCCGGCCGACGACCCCGAGGGCGCCTGGTCGGTACTGGCCCCGTTGCTGGCCGACTCGCCGTTCGCGCTGGCCGCGCTGGACGTGGCCGCGCACGACCTGGCGGCCCGGCTGGCCGACGTACCGCTGTGGCGGCGGCTGGGCGCCGACGAGCCCGGGGAACTGCACTCCAGCTACAGCATCGGTCTCGACGAGCCCGATGTGATGGTGCGCAAGCTCCTGGACCGACCGGGCTGGCCCGCGTACAAGGTCAAGCTGGCCGCCCCCGGTGACCTGCACATCCTGAAGGCGCTGCGCGAACACACCGACGCACCGTTCTTCGTCGACGGGAACTGCGGCTGGGAGCCCGACGCGACGGCCGCCGCGCTCGGCGCGATGGCCGAACTCGGCGTGACGCTCCTTGAACAGCCCTTCCCCCGCGAGTCGTGGGCGGCGGCCAAGGCGCTCAAGGAGATGTCCCCGATCCCGGTCTACGCCGACGAGAGCATCACCGGGCCGCACGACCTCGACGCCTGCGCCCAGGCGTTCCACGGCGTGAACCTCAAGTTGATGAAGGCCGGGGGCGTCACGCCGGCCCTGCGGATGCTGCGCGCGGCGCGGGCCGCCGGCCTCGGCACCATGCTCGGCTGCATGCCCGAGTCCAGCGCGGGCGTCTCCGCGACGGCCCACCTGGGCCCGTTCGTCGACCACCTCGACGCCGACAGCATCGCGCTCCTGGCGGTGGACACCGGCACCGGCATCCTGCTGGACGGCACGGGCCGCATCACGCTGCCTTCGGCGGCCGGCACGGGCTTCGTGCCCGAGTATCGGGGACCGGCCTTCACCGTGCGTCCCGCGGCGGTCGGCCAGGCCGGCTGGGACGGCGACGAGCTGTCCGTACACCGCGACGGCACGGCGCTGGCCTCGGTACGGATCCGGCGTCGGCCGGTGCCCGGTCGGGCACCGGCGGACACGGTCCGGCAGCTCGACGTGCTGCCCGCGCCGTCCGCAGACCCGGCGACCGCCGAGGAACTGACGGCGCTCGTCCGCGGAGCGGTGACGCGCGCGGTCGCCGACGGGGCGGACACCGTCTGGCTCCGGACCGGACACGACGGCACCCGGGAAGCCTGCCGCGCGACCGGCTTCCACGCCCTGCCGGGCAGCGCCGGACATGACGGCGGCAGCGCTGACGTCGGCGACGGCCCCGAAGGCGGCAGCGATCTCGACGGCGGCCGGCCCGGCGACGGCACCCTCCCGGACGGCCACGGCCCGTCCTCCCTCATGCTCTGGAAGGCGGACCGACCCGCATGACCCACGTGCACGACGTGCAGCACCCCACGGCCGCCGGGGAATCCGCCGGCAGCGCGGCCCCGGCCGCGCCCCTGCTCCCCGCCGCCACGGCCGTAGCCCTCGCCGAGACGGCCCTGACCGGCGCCGGCCTGTCCGCCGGGGACGCCGGGGAGGTGGCGAAGGCCCTGACCGAGACGTCACTGCGCGGCATCGACACCCATGGCCTGCGGCTGCTGCCGCAGTACCTCGACGAGTTGGCCGACAAGATCGCCACCGCCCGTCCGGAGATCCGTACCGTCCGGGACAGCGGCGCGGCCGTGATGCTCGACGCCGACGGGGCGCTGGGCGTGGTGGCCGGCCTGGCCGCCGCCCGGATCGCAGCCGAGCGGGCCCGCAGCCACGGCGTGGCCGCGGTCGGCGTCCGCAACTCCAACCACTTCGGTGCGGCCTCCGTCTACAGCCGGTACCTGGCCCAGGAGGGCCTGGTCGGCATCGTCACCACCTCCGCCGCCTCGCGGGTCGCCCCCTTCTCCGGGACCGAACCGCTGTACGGCACCAACCCGTTGAGCTTCGCCGCCGCCGTCGAGGACGACGAGTTCGCCCTCGACATGGCGACGAGCCAGGTCTGCTTCGGCGAGATCAAGGAGCGCCGCAAGCAAGGCCGGGCACTGGACCCCGGCTGGGCGACCGACGCCGAGGGCCGCCCGGCCACCGACCCCGAGCAGGCGTACGCGCTCTCGCCGCTGGGCGGCTACAAGGGGCAGGGCCTGGCCATGGTGGCCACCCTGCTCGGCGCGGTGCTGACCGGTTCGCCGGCCGACTGGGAACTGGAGCACATCGGCGCCTCCACCCCCGGCCGCAGCCGCGGCATCGGCCACCTGATCGTCTGCCTGGACCCGGCCGCCTTCGCCGGTCGGCAGGACTTCGAGGCGGGGCTCGCCGGCATGCTCGACACCACCCGCGGCACCCGGCCCGGCGCCGATGCCGAGCAGCCCGTCCAGGTGCCCGGCGACCCGCAGCGGCGGATCGCCGCCCAGCGCACGGAGCTGGGCATTCCGCTGGACCCGCACACCGCTTCGGCCTTCGCGGCGCTCGCCGCGGAGCAGGGCGTGGCCTGGCCGGAGGTGTCGGCATGATCCTCGTCCTGCTCAGTCCGCGCAACGCGGGCCTGCCGTTCGCCGAGTGGCTGCGCGAGAAGTCGGGCCGACTGCTCGCCGTCACCGCGGAGGGCGTGGACCCCGGGCCCGGCTTCGCCGAGGTCGAACGGGTCCCGGACTACACCGACGACGCCGCCGTCCTCGACGCCGCCCGGCGGATGGCCGGCCGGCACGCCGTCACGCGCGTACTGGCCCTGGCCGAGGTGGACGTGGAGCGGGCCGCGGCGCTGCGCGCCGAACTCGGTCTGCCCGGCCAGCTCCCCGAAAGCGCCCGCGCGTACCGCGACAAGGTGCTGATGAAGGAGCTCGCGGCAGAGGGCGGGGTGGCGGTGCCGCCGTTCGCGGCGGTCGCCTCCGCGGCCGACGTCGAGGCGTTCATGACCGCCCACCCGGGCCCGGTCGTGGTCAAGCCGCGCGGCGGATCCGGTTCCACCGGCGTCGCGGTGCTGCACGACCCGGCGCGGATCCCGGAGCTGGCCGACCGGCTGACCGCCGGGGACCACGAGGTCGAGGGGTACGTCACCGGTCGCATGTGTCATGTGGACGCGCTGCACGTCGGCGGGGAGCCGGTGGTGTGCGTGCCGTCCGTCTACACCGACGGCGGCTGCCTGTCGCACTGGACCGACTCCGGCAACGGCAGCTGGACGCTGCCCGCCGACGACCCGCTGTACGAGCGGCTGGTCGCGGAGACCTGGAAGCTGGTCGGTGCGCTGCCCGCCGCCCCCGCGCTCTTCGTGCACGCCGAGTTCTTCGTGACGGACGCCGGCGGGATCGTGCTCTGTGAGATCGCCGGCCGGGTGGGCGGCACCCCGATCCCGGCCATGCTGGAGGCCCTGCTCGGTCTTGACCCGCGGCACCTGTGGGCCAGGATCGAGTGCGGGCTGCCGGTGGACCTGGACGCCGTACGCGCGCACGCCGCCGCCGCGCCGCTGGTGGCCAACTTCGGCCTGCCGCCGCGCGACGGTCGCATCGTCCGGCTGCCCGTCGAAGCGCCGGCCGGGACACGGGAGTTCACCGTCCTCGCCCGGCTCGGCGAGGACTGGGGCGGCGCCCGGTACGCGGGTCGCAAGTCCGGCGACTTCATCGCGACCTGGCTGGTCGAGGCGCAGGACGCCGGGGAACTGCTCGCCCTCCTCGACAAGACGGGCGCGGCGGCGGAAGCGGCGTTCGGCTGGGAACCGGCGGGCGCCGAGCCTGAGGGGGCGTCCCGGTGAGCGACCTGACCGCGGAGGTCCTGCATCCTGACCAGCGGCCCACCGCCGCCGCGTTCCCGGCCCTCGCCGCGCCCGCGGTGTTCTGGGAGGACGACCGCTGGTGGCGCTTCACCGAGCGCACCGACCTGCACGAGGTCCGCTACCTCGCCGTACGCGAGTCCGGCGAGCTGGTGGCCCTCGCCCCCCTGCTCGTCACCCGCGACGGCGGCGGGCTGCTCTTCTACGACACCCCGAAGATGACCGGCGAGCTCAACGCCTTCGGCGCCCCGGAGCTGCTGGCCCCGGCCGAGCGGGCACGCTGGGACGAGCTGGGCGGCAGCCTGGCCGAGGCCCGCCGCGGCCAGTACCCCTCCGTGGCACTGGCCGTGTTCGGCTCGCACCACGGCATCGTGCACGCCACCGGCCGCGACGCGGCCGGCCGGGCGCGGGTCCTCGCCGAGCTGCCGCGCCTCCTGGACGAGGCCGCGGCCGAACTCGGCTGCCGCAGCAGCTCCCTGCTGTACGCCACCGACGAGCAGGCCGCTGTTCTCGGCCCGGCGGCGGAGGCCCGCGGCCACGTCCCGGCCGTGCTCGGCGCCGAGTCCGTCCTGCGGCTCGACGCGCCGGACTGGGACGCGTACCTGGCGGGCCTGGCCAGCCGCAAGCGCAGGCGTGCCCACCGGGAGCTGGGCGAGTACGCGGAGGCCGGCTTCCGCACCGTGGTCCGTGAGGGGCCGGAGGCGCTCTCGGACTCGGTCGTCGACCTCCAGGTCGCCCTGCGTGCCAAGTACGGGCTTCCCGGCGGACGGCCCCGCGTCCAGCGGGACTTCGACGCCATCCGCGAGACGGTCGGCGACAGCTGCCTCGTGCTGAGCGCCGAACGCGACGGCGAGACCCTCGGCTTCGTCCTGTACCTGCGGGCCGGCCGGGCCCTGTACGGGCGGACGGCGGGCTTCGACGACGACCGGGCCAGGGGCGTCTACTTCGCCCTCACCTACCACGAGACGATCCGCTGGGCACTGGCCCACGACGTGCGCGAGATCTGGTACGGCCTCGCCGCTTACGACGCGAAGAAGCTGCGCGGCTGCGACCTCGAAGCGCGGCACGGCTGGTTCCGCTTCACCGGCGAGGGCCGCGCAGAGCTCGACGAGACCGTACGCCTGCAAGGGGCGAGCGAGCGCGACCGGCTGCTCGGCCTCGGGCAGGACAGCACCACCTCACAAGGAGACTGAGCAGACATGCCACTGACCCCGACCCCCTTCATCTGGATGGACGGCGAGCTGGTCCCCTGGGACGACGCGAAGGTGCATGTGCTCACGCCGAGCCTGCACTACGGATGGGGCGTCTACGAGGGCATCCGCGCCTACGCCACGGACTCGGGCCCGGCCGTGTTCCGGCTGCGCGAGCACATCGCGCGGCTGCGCGACTCGGCGCGCGTGTACCTGATGGAACTGCCCTGGACCGACGAAGAGCTGATCTCCGCGGTGCTCGAACTGGTCCGGATCAACGGCCACGAATCCTGCTACATCCGCCCCATCGCCTACCTGGGTTACGGCGAGATGGGCGTCGCGCCGCAGCTGGACGCGGTGAAGATGTCGATCGCGGTGTGGCCCTGGGGCTCGTACCTCGGCGACAAGGCCGAGGCGGAGGGCTGCCGGCTGATCGTCAGCAACTGGCAGCGCAACTCCCACCAGACGGTGCCGCCGCTCGCCAAGGCCACCGGCGCCTACGTCAACAGCGCGCTCGCCAAGGTGGGCGCGCTGCGTGCCGGATACGACGACGCGCTGATGCTGACCGCGACCGGACACGTCGCGGAGGCCTCGGCCGCCAACCTGTTCCTGGTGCGCGACGGCGCCCTGGTCACGCCGCCGGTCAGCGACGGGGTCCTGCCGGGCATCACCCGTGACAGCGTCATCACCATGGCCCGCGACCTGGGCCTGCAGGTGACGGAGCGGAGCATCCCGCGCAGCGAGGTCTACATCGCGGACGAGGCGTTCCTGACCGGGACCGCCGCCGAGATCGTGCCGGTCGCCTCGGTGGACGAGCGCCCTCTGGGTGCGGGCGGCGTCGGCCCGGTGACCAAGCAGCTGCGCGACCTCTTCCGTGACGTGGTCGGCGGCCGGCACGACGGGTACGCGCGCTGGCTGGAGCGGGCGTGAGCGCGGTGGAGGCGGCCGGGGAAGCGGCTGCGACCGCCGCGGCCGCCGCGCTGGAGAACGCCACGCGGCGGCTGCGGACGGTGCTGGACGCACCGGAGGCGGGCGAGGCCGGTCCGGCCGGTGCCTCTGCCTGGCGGGCCGCGCTGGACGAGGAGCTGTGCGACCGGCTGATCGACCTGGCGGCCGCCCGGGCCTGGGCCGCGCATCAGGCGGCCCCGGCCGGCGGGCAGGACCCGGCGGCCGACGTACTGCGCGGGTGCGCGCTGTGGGCCGTGGAGACGGACACCGCACGCGTCCTGGCCATGACCGGAACGGGCCGGCCCGCGACGGACGCCGACGTGCCGGACGGCACCGCACGTGCCGCCGTGGCGGCGCACGGCCAGGTGGCGGCCCTGGTCACCGCGCTGGCCGCGGCCGAGGTGTACGACGGGGTGCGCGATCGGCTGCGTACCGCGCTGGGCCCGTGCCCGGTCGGCCGGGCGGCCGCCGCCTGGGAGATCGCCGAGTCAGCGCTGTCGGGCCTGGGCACCACGCGAGACGAGTGGGTCGGGGCCGACCCGGCGCACACCGCCGCCGGCGGCTGGGTGCTGGTGGACCGCATCGGCCGGCTTGCGCTGGCCGTGGCTCTGCTGTCGGCCGCCCCGGCGTACCAGGACGAACAGGCCGAGACCTGCGTCAACGCGGCCCGCCGGTACACCTGGAACCACCTGCGCCAGCCGGCCCCGGAGGCCGCCACAGCCGTCCACGTACGGCGTACCGCCGAACTGGTCGACTGGATCGCCGGATCCGCGCCCGCGGAACGGAGCGGCGTATGAGCGAGCAGCCGAGCGGCACGAAGGAGGAGGAACAGCGCGCGGCCGGCCGGATCGCCGGCATGCTGCTCGCCGTCCTGCCCAGGACACCCGCGGGACGCCGGCTCGCGGCCGGCGCCGCGGTCGACTCGGTCGGCTCGGGCATGTTCCTGGCCGCCTCCACCCTGTACTTCGTCACGGTCGTCGGCCTGCCCGCCGCCCGGGTCGGCCTGGTGCTGTCCGTCGCCGCGGTGGCCGGGCTGCTCAGCCCCGTGCCGCTCGGCCGGCTGGCCGACCGAGTGGGTCCGGTGCGGGTGTACGTCGCCCTGCTGACGCTGCGCGGCCTCGGCTACGCCGGATTCGCACTGATCGACGACTTCTGGCCGTACGCCGTGCTCACCTGCGTGCTCACCGCTCTGGACCGTGGCTGCTCGCCCCTCCAGCAGGTGGTCGTGGGCATCGTCGAGGGCGGGCAGAACCAGACC
This sequence comes from Streptomyces sp. NPDC053513, assembly GCF_044544765.1. Classification (NCBI taxonomy): domain Bacteria; kingdom Bacillati; phylum Actinomycetota; class Actinomycetes; order Kitasatosporales; family Streptomycetaceae; genus Streptomyces; species Streptomyces sp. NPDC053513. The sequence continues at coordinate 48,044 of NZ_JBITXP010000012.1, read as the reverse complement.
CGGACGATGGCCTCCATCCGCTCGGTGCGCAACATCGGCCTGACCGCGGGCTTCCTGCTCGCGGGCGCGGTCCTCGCGATCCAGGAACGGGCGGCGTTCGTCGCGCTGTTCCTGGCGAACGCCGCGACCTTCTGGGTGATCGCCGCCGTGGTGGAGCAACTGCGCCGCCGGGCCGCGGCCGTGCCTCCGCCGGCCCCCGCACCGCAGGCGGATGCCGCCGAGCCTCAGCCCACAGCGGTCCGCAGTCCCTTCCGGGACCTGCGGTTCATGCTCTTCACCGTCTCCAACGGCGTGCTGTCACTGCACGACTCGGTGCTCTTCGTACTCCTGCCGCTGTGGCTGACCACAGCCACCGACGCACCGTCCTCGGCGGTCTCGGTGCTGCTCGCGGTCAACACCGTGCTGACCGTGCTGCTCCAGGTGTACGTGGCCCGGTTCGCCGAGACCACCGCGGGCGCCCTGAGACTCGTACCCGTCGCCCTCGTCCCGCTGCTGGTCTCGTGCGCGGCGTTCGCCGGCGCCGAGCACGTCCCGGTGTGGCCCGCCGCGGCCTGCGCGGTCCTCGCCGTGGTGCTGCTGACGGTGGGCGAGAACCTGCACTCGGTCGCCGTGTGGAACCTGTCGTACGAGCTGTCGCCCGTGCCGGCCCGGTCCCGCTACCTGGCCGCCTTCAGCCTGGGGATGACCGGCCAGCAGATCGTCGGCCCGGTCCTGATGACTGGCGTGCTGCTGCCGCTGGGCACGGCGGGCTGGGCCTTGCTCGCCGCGGTGTTCGCGCTGGCCGCCGTGGTGGTACGGGCCACTGGCGCACCCCGCGCGACGCCCGCCCCGGCGCTCTCTTCCGCTTCCAGTTCTCCCAGCGAGGTGACCCCATGACAGAACACGTGCTGATCGTCGGCGGCGGCAGGGAAATCCCCGGCCTGATCCGCGACGCGGGCGGCCCGGACGTCGTCACGACCATCCTGTGCCGGATGGACTTCGTCCCCAAGATCCGCAAGCCCGGGCAGCACGACCGGGTGCTGGCCCTGCGCAGCGACGCCCCCGACGCGGAGTGGATCGCGCTGGCCGCCGCCGTCCACGAGAGGCAGCCCTTCACCCGCGTGGGCACCTTCGGCGAGCGGGACCAGGACCGGGCCGCGGCGGTCGCCGCGGCCCTGGGCCTGCCCTGTCACTCGCCGCAGACCATCGCGTATGTCCACGACAAGGACGCGATGCGCCGTCGGCTGGCCGAACTCGGCGTGGACGAGACCCCGGGCGGGCGGGTCGCCGACGTGGCCGAACTGCGGGCCTTCCTGGCGCAGCACGGCACTCCGTGCGTGGTCAAGCCGGTGCAGGGAGCGGGCAGCTTCGGCGTCTCCGTGGTCCGCAGCGCCGAGGAGGCGGAGGCGGCCTTCGCCCGCGCCGCGGCCGACTTCGAGGTCATCCCGGACGCGGGCGTGCTGGTGGAGCGCTTCCACGAGGGCCCGCAGTTCAGCGTCGAGGCCTTCTCCGAGGACGGCGAGCACGAGATCCTCGCCGTGACGCGGAAGTTCTCCGACCCGGTGGGCTTCGTCGAGCTCGGCCACGTCGTGCCCGCCGAACTGTCCCCCGAGCAGACCGACGCGGTGCACGGGTACGTGCGGCGGCTGCTCGATGCCCTCGACATCACGTACGGCGTCACCCACACCGAGGTCGTGCTGACGGCGGCCGGACCCCGGGTCATCGAGACCCACGTCCGACTCGCCGGCGACGAGATCCCGTACCTGGTTCACGACGTCACCGGAGTCGACCTGGTGGACTGCGTGGTGCGCCAGACGCTGGGACAGCCGGTCCTTGCGGACATCCGCAAGACGCTGGCCGACCCGTCGGTGGACCGCAGCCCGGAGGCGATCTGGTTCGCCGTCCCGCAGGCCCGCGGCACCCTCGCGCGGATCGGCGGCCTGGACGAAGCCGCCGCCCGACCGGGCGTGGTGGCCGCCGAGGCCCTGCTCGACGCCGGCGACGTGCTGGGGGACCTGGACAGCTCGGAGTCCCGGGCGGCCTTCGTACGCGCCCGGGGTGCGGACGCGGCCGAGGCCGTGGAGCGCGCCCGGCAGGCCGTGGCGGCGCTGGAGTTCGAGGTCACGGTGTCCGGTGACGGTGCGGCCGGCGGCGCGGGGAACTGGATCTGACATGACGGCGGCACAGGAAGTCTCCGGCTCGGCGAGCGCCGGCATCCGCGCGTCGGGGGAGCTGGCCGAGCTGGCGCGCAAGGTCCTGCCGAGGGCCGCGTACGAGTTCTACGCCGCCGGGTCGGACGAGGAGATAAGCGTGGGCGAGGCGGCGGCCGCCTGGCGCGGCCGACGACTGCTGCCACGGGTGCTTCGCGACGTCTCGTCCGTCGAAACGGACGTCGACCTGCTGGGGACCAGGCTCGCGTCGCCGGTGCTCGCCGGCCCGACGGCCTTCCACCGCATGGCGCACGACGAGGGCGAGACGGCCACGGCGGCGGGCGTCGCCGCGGCCGGCTCGCTGCTCGTGCTCTCCTCCCGCGCGACCCGCCACCCGGAGGACGTCGCCGCGGTGGCCGGGCCCTGGTGGTACCAGGTGTACTGGCTGCGGGACGCGGAGATCACCCGCCGCCAGGTCGATCGGGCTGTCGCCGCCGGCGCGCGGGCCCTGGTGCTGACGGTCGACGCCCCGTACGTGCCGCCCCGGGCGACTTCGGGACTGCCGCTGCCCCTGCCCGAGGACGACGAGCTGTGCCGCTCGGTGGGCATCGGCACCCGGCTGCCCGGCTGGGAACAGGACCCTTCGCTGGGTCTGGACGCCATCGGCCGACTGCACCGGATGTCCGGGCTGCCCGTCCTGGTCAAGGGGGTGTTGCGGGCCGACGACGCCAGGGCGTGCGTGGCCGCGGGCGCGGCCGGGTTGATCGTCTCCAACCACGGCGGCAGGCAGCTGGACCGCGCGGTCTCCTCCGCGGACGCCCTCCCCGCTGTCGCGGCGGCGGTGGGCACCGAGGTCCCGGTCCTCGTCGACGGCGGCATCCGCACCGGCACCGACGTGCTGGTAGCCCTCGCCCTGGGCGCCCGGGCCGTTCTGCTGGGCCGTCCCGTCGTCTGGTCCCTGGCCCTCGGCGGCGCCGCGGGCGTCACCACCCTCCTGGACTCGTACCGCGCCCAACTCGCCACGTCCATGGCCCTCGCCGGCTGCGCCCGGCTCGCGGACATCGACGGGGAGCTGCTGTACGGAGGGCCCTGACTCGCTCTGCACATGACCGTACCGATCGACCGCGACGCAGGCTGCGCGGTCGATCGGTACGGTCATGTGCAGAGCGACCAGGTGTCCGCACAACGACCCGCCAGGCCCGATACGCCGCCATCCACCACCCCGAACAAGCATCGAGCGACCCCCGAAACGACGAAGATCCCGCCCGATCTTGCGATCGGACGGGATCTCGTCACCATTCCTGAGCTGACTCAAGAACAGTCGTCTGTGGACCTGTGGGGATTTGAACCCCAGACCCCCTCGATGCGAACGAGGTGCGCTACCAGACTGCGCCACAGGCCCTTGCGACGTGTGAAACATTAGCATCCCGATCGGGAAGAACAAAAATCACTTCCTCCCCAGGTCAGCCGGGGGGCCGTCGCGGCCCCCGGCCGGGGTCATTCGTTGGCCGCTCGGGGGCGGTCGTCGTCGGCGTACTGGTCGAAGAGCGGGGTGCGGCCGTGGTCGCGGCCGCGGCGGGGCTGGGCGGTGCGCTGGCGGGGCGCCGGGGGCGGGGTGGGGGCCGGGTCGGCCGCCGTGGAGGAGCGGGCCGCGCTCCAGGTCTCCGGGTCCGTGATGTCGATGCCGCTCGTGGCGCGCGGGGCGACCGGGGCCGTGACGTACGTGGGGAGCGGCACCGGGACCGGGTCCCAGCTGTCGCCGCGGGCCGGCCCGCGCTCGCGCTGCTGGTCCACCCACTCCGCGTGGTCGGTCTGTTCGACCAGGGCGCGCCGGTCCGCCTCCTGCGGGGAGACCGCGGGGGCCACCGGGGCCGGGTCGGCCTCCGGCTCCGGGGTCGGGACCGGGCGGCGGCTCTCGCGCAGGCGGGCGGCGGCGGCTTCGGCGCGGCGCCGGTCCATCACGTACACGAAGCGCCGGCGCTCCTGGATCCGCAGGTGCACGATGTACGCGCTGAGGAGCAGCGCCGGGACCGCCGGGGCCCACAGGAAGGCGACGCCGCCGACGGCCGCGACGACCGCGCCGAGGGTGAAGGCGGCGAAGAGGAGCGTCGTGGTCCGGCGGCGCCGGGCGAGGACCTTGCCCCGGCGGGCGCGCTCGGCGGCGCCGGGGGCGGGCCGGGCCTGCGCGGGGGCGGGCGCCGGTTCCGGGCCGGGTTCCGGGAGTTCCAGGCGCGCTTCCGTCCTGGCCGCGGGCGCGGAGAAGGCCCGGACGTCGACCGAGCTCAGATGCTCGGTCTCCGCGTCCGGGTCCACGTCGGGCGTCGGTCCCTCCGCCGTACGGTCCCGCTCCTTGAGCTCCTTGGCGTACCGGCGCTCCATGCCCGCCCGTCCGGAAAGCAGCCGGATGGCGGTGCTGAAGCGTTCCGTCGGACGGGCTTCGTTCAGCTCGTCCTGCCTGCGGAGCCACATCGGCACCAAGTAGGCGGCCCAGGCCCCGACGATGACTGCGTAGATGAGGCCGCTGCTGCTCACGCCTCACACGGTAGAGGGGTTCTGTAACACGCATCGGCCAATTGGCCCGGTGTGTCGCACGATCTGGCTGATATCACTGAACTTTTTTGTGATTGTTCAGATCGATTGGTGCCAACTGGCGATTAAATTCGAACACTTATTGCATTCTTGCGCGGTGCCAGCGCCTCAGAAGTCCCTCCGGCACCTCCTCCGCCGTCAGCGCGAACACCAGATGGTCCCGCCACGCCCCGTCGATGTGGAGATAGCGGGGGCGGAGGCCTTCTTCCCGGAAGCCGAGCTTCTCCACCACCCGGCGCGAAGGCCCGTTCTCCGGGCGGATGCACACCTCCATGCGGTGCAACCCGACCACCCGGAAGCAATGGTCGACGGCGAGCGCGACCGCCGTCGGCATCACCCCGCGCCCGGCCACCTCGTTGTCCACCCAGTACCCCACGTGCCCCGAGCACATCGAGCCCCAGGTGATCCCGGCCACCGTCAACTGCCCGACGAGCCGCCCCCGGTACTCGATCACGAACGGCAGCATCCGGCCGGCGTTCGCCTCCGACCGCAGATGGCGGACCATCTGACGGAACGTGGGCCGCTGCGCGACCGGAGCGCCCGGCGGCGCCGGCGGGACCGTCGCCTCCCAGGGCCGCAGCCACTCGCGGTTGCGCCGGTTCACCTCGCGCCAAACCGCCTGGTCGCGCATCTTTATCGGTCGGAGCAGCACCTCGCCGTCGACGAGGACCACCGGCCAGGACGGGATCACGACGCTCTCGGGTGGTCGCCGCCGCGGATCTGGTCCACGGCATGGCGCAGGAGCGGCTCCAGGACCGCGAGCCCGTCGCGCACCCCGCCGGGGGACCCCGGCAGGTTCACGATCAGCGTGCCGCCCGCGACCCCGGCCAGGCCGCGCGAGAGCGCCGCCGTCGGGACCTTCTCGCGGCCGTACGCGCGGATCGCCTCCGGGATGCCGGGGATCTCCCGCTCCAGGACCCGGCGGGTCGCCTCCGGGGTCTCGTCGGTGGGCGAGATGCCCGTGCCGCCGGTGGTGACGATCACGTCGTACCCGGCGGCCACCCCGTCGCGCAGGGCCTCCTCCACGGGCGCCCCGTCCGGGACGACCCGCGGGCCGTCCACGGCGAACCGCATCCGGGTCAGGCCCTCGGCGATCAGCGGACCGCCCCTGTCCTCGTACACCCCGGCCGAGGCCCGGTTGGAGGCGGTGACGACCAGCGCGCGGTAGGCCGCCGCCGGGACCTCCTCGGGCGCGCCGGACGGCGCCTCGTGCTCGTGCTCGTGTGTCCCGGCCACCCGGCCCGCGCGCGTCACGCCTCGGCCCTCGTCCAGTGGCCCGACTTGCCGCCCGTCTTCTCCTCCACCCGCACGTCGGAGATGACCGCGCCCTTGTCGACCGCCTTGATCATGTCGACCACGGTCAGGGCCGCCACCGAGACCGCCGTGAGGGCCTCCATCTCGACGCCCGTGCGGTCCGTGGTCTTCACCGTCGCCAGGATCTCGACCGCCTCGTCCGTGACCGCCAGGTCCAGCGTGACGCCCGAGACGGCCAGCGGGTGGCAGAGCGGGATGAGGTCCGGGGTCTTCTTGGCGCCCATGATCCCGGCGATGCGGGCGGTGGCGAGCGCGTCGCCCTTCGGGACGCCCTCGCCGCGCAGCAGCTCGATCACGCGCGGCGAGACGAGGACCCGGCCGCTGGCGCGGGCGGTGCGGGACGTGACGTCCTTCGCCGATACGTCGACCATGCGGGCCGCGCCCGCCTCGTCGATGTGGGTGAGACCTTGCTGCGTGCTCATGGCCGTGACACTCCCGGTCGCTGTGTGAAGGACGACACCGTACCCTCAGCGTCGCCCCCTCAGCCGAGGAGGACCACTTCCAGCTCGTCGCCCGGCTCCACGCTCTCCGTCTCCTCCGGGACCACGAGCAGGCAGTCCGCGTGCGCGAGGGCCGCGATCAGGTGGGATCCGGCACCGCCCACGGGTGTGACGGCGCCCGTCTCCCGGTCGTACCTGCCGCGCAGGAACTGACGGCGGCCGGCCGGGGACGACAGGGCCTTGTCCGCGTCGAGCACCGCCCGCACCCGCGGCCGGTGCAGGTCCTCGACGCCCATCAGCGCGCGGATCGCGGGGCGCACGAACAGCTCGAAGGAGACGTATGACGAGACCGGGTTCCCCGGGAGGGCGAGCAGCGGAATCTGTTCGGCGCCGATCGCGCCGAAGCCCTGCGGCTTGCCCGGCTGCATGGCCAGCTTGCGGAAGTCGACCTGCCCGTCGGCGGTCAGCGCCTCCTTCACCACGTCGTACGCGCCGACGCTCACCCCGCCGGTGGTCACGATCAGGTCGGCCCGGATGAGCTGGTCCTCGATGGTGGAGCGCAGCGACTCCGCGTCGTCGGCGACGGCCCCCACCCGGTAGGCCAGGGCGCCGGCGTCCCGCGCGGCGGCGGCGAGCGCGAAGCTGTTGGAGTCGTGGATCTGGCCCTCGCCCAGCGGCTCGCCGGGCTGGACGAGCTCGCTTCCGGTGGAGAGGACGACGACCCGGGGGCGGGGGCGGACCTTCACGGTGCCCCGGCCGATCGCGGCGAGCAGGCCGATCTGCGGCGGCCCGAGGACCGTGCCCGCCTCCAGGGCCAGCTCCCCGGCCCGTACGTCGCTGCCCGCCCTGCGGACGTGGGCGCCGGCCTCGGCGGCCCGGTGGACCCTGACCTCGCCGCCGGCCCCCTCGGGGGCGGTGCTCGCGGCGGTCATGCCGGTGGCCGCGCCGCCGCCCGTGCCGCCGTCGGTCCACTCGACGGGGACGACGGCCTCGGCACCGGGCGGCAGCGGGGCGCCGGTCATGATCCGGGCGGCCTGGCCGGGGCCGACCTCCGGCAGGCCGCCGGCGCCCGCGGCGACGTCGCCGATGACGGTGAGGACGGCGGGGAACTCCTCGGTGGCGCCGGAGACGTCGGCGACCCGGACCGCGTACCCGTCCATGGAGCTGTTGTCGAAGGGGGGCAGCGCGACCGGCACCGTCACGTCCTCGACGAGGACGCAGCCCTGGGCGTCGAGGAGTTGCAGCTCGATCGGTTCGAGCGGGGCGACCGTCGCGAGGATGTCGGCGAGGTGCTCGTCCACCGACCACAGGCCGCGGGCCGGGCCCGCGCAGGGGTCCGCGGGGCCGTGCCCGTGATCGTGGGCGTCGTGCCCGCCATGGCCGTCGTGGCCGTGGTCGTCGTGCTCGTCGTGGGACGGCGACGGTGCCGCGCTGCTGCTCAAGGTGCTACATCTCCTCGCTGACGTATCTCCGGAGCCAGGCCCGGAAGTCCGGTCCCAGATCTTCACGTTCGCACGCGAGTCTGACAATGGCACGCAGATAGTCCCCGCGGTCGCCGGTGTCATAGCGGCGCCCCTTGAACACCACGCCGTGCACCGGGCCGCCGATCTTCTCGTCCGAGGCGAGCTTCTGCAGGGCGTCGGTCAGCTGGATCTCGCCGCCGCGGCCCGGCTCGGTCTCCCGCAGCGTCTCGAAAACGGCCGGATCCAGGACGTAACGGCCGATGATCGCGTAATTGCTGGGCGCCTCGCCCGGGTCCGGCTTCTCGACCAGGTCCGTCACCTTCACGACGTCCGGGTCGGCGGTCGCCTCGACCGCCGCGCAGCCGTAGAGGTGGATCTGCGAGGGCTCGACCTCCATCAGCGCGATGACGCTCCCGCCCTCCCGCTCCTGGACCTCCACCATGCGCGCGAGCAGCGGGTCGCGCGGGTCGATCAGGTCGTCGCCGAGGAGCACCGCGAAGGGCTGGTCGCCGACGTGCGGGGCGGCGCAGAGCACGGCGTGGCCCAGGCCGCGCGGAGCGCCCTGGCGGACGTAGTGCATGGTGGCCAGGTCGCTGGACTCCTGGACCTTGGAAAGGCGTTCGTCGTCGCCCTTCCGGGTCAGGGCTTCCTCCAGCTCGTAGTTCCGGTCGAAGTGGTCCTCCAGGGGACGCTTGTTCCGGCCGGTGATCATCAGAACGTCCGAGAGCCCGGCCGCGACGGCCTCCTCGACGACGTACTGGATCGCCGGCTTGTCGACGACCGGCAGCATCTCCTTCGGCGTCGCCTTGGTCGCCGGGAGGAAGCGGGTACCGAGACCGGCGGCGGGGATGACAGCCTTGCTGATCCGGCCGAGCCTGGGGAGCGACTGATTCATGCGGTGAACCTTAGTCGTTCGTAATGAGAAGAAGATGTGCCTTCGGTTAACTTCCTTCACATAAAGACACTTACAAGAATTTCGTACCTGCACACGAGGCCGTCATGACTTCCGAGTTGTCCGAAAAGACCGTGCTGCGCAGCCGACTTCTAACCGCCCGCGCCGCACTGACCCCCGCATTCCTCGTGGATTCGGCCGAATCCCTCGCCCGGCACGGCATGGAACTGGCCGAGCTCGCCGAGGCCGCCACCGTCGCCGCCTATGTGTCGGTGGGCCGCGAACCGGGCACCCGCGCGCTGCTCGACACCCTCCACGCGCGCGGGGTGCGGGTCCTGCTCCCCGTCCTGCTGCCCGACAACGACCTGGACTGGGCGGCGTACGAGGGACCCGGGGCGCTGACGAAGGCCGGCCGCGGCCTCCTCGAACCGACCGGGCCCCGGCTCGGCCCCGAGGCGGTGTGCGCCGCCGACGCCGTGCTGCTGCCCGGTCTCGCCGTCGACGGGCGCGGGATGCGGCTCGGGCGGGGCGGCGGCTCGTACGACCGGGTCCTCGCCCGGCTCGCGCGCGCGGGCGTGGATCCGGCCCTGGTGGTGCTCCTCTACGCGGACGAGGTGGTCGCCCGGGTCCCGGAGGAACCGCACGACCACCCCGTGCACGCGGTGGTGACCCCGGAGGGGGTCACCCGTTTCCCAGGCCCTACGGCTTGAGGACCAGCGTGTCCTTCGCCGCCGCGTCGACCGCGGCCTTGCCGTAGGCCCAGTCGTACAGCTCGCCCTTCGCCCAGGCGTCCGTCTGGTCCGTGTAGTTCGAGTGGAAGGCGTGGCCGGAGGCGCCGGTCAGGTTGACCCACCGGGACCTGTCCCAGTCGCCGACGTTGACGACCATCCGCATCGACGGCACCCAGATGACCTCGTAGCCGCCGGCCGCGTTCCAGCCGGTGGCGTCGACGGCCGCCTCGCCGCCGCCCAGGTTCCACGGGCCGCGGTTGAGGAGCTTCTGCACGACGCCGGGGCCGGCGGTGCCGAGGGTCTGGTTCTTCAGGGTCAGCTGGTGCAGCCGGCCCCAGCTCCAGGTGGAGACGTCCTTGCCGAGCTTGGCGGTCAGCTCCCAGCGGGCGTCCTTCATGGCGCGGGCGAGCAGCTGGTCACGGGTCTCGGTGGGCGGGTCCAGACGGTTGCCGGGGGTGGTCCACCACTCGTTCTTCTCCTGCTTGAGGAGCGGTCGGACCACCTCGTACCAGCGGTCGCCGCCGTCGGGCTGCGCCGAGTCGGGGTCGCGCTCGCCGCACTCGCGGACGAGCTTGTTCTGCTCGTCGACGGGACCGGTGGCCTCGGCCGGGCGGACGTTGATGCAGTCGCCCTCGGCGCGCAGCTCCTTGGGCAGCTTGTTGCCGAAGGCGAGCTTGAGGACGTTGCGCCAGACCGCGTTGAAGTAGGCGGCGGCGGCCGAGTCGGGCTCCTGGGTGTAGTCCCAGCCCTCCAGGAGCTTCTGCGCCTCGCGGACGTACGGGTCGGAGACGTCGATCTTCAGCAGCAGCGGGTTGAGCAGCGTCGCGATCTCGCTGCGGTTGTCCGTCTGCATGGTCCGCATGTCGTCCGGCGAGATCTTGCCGCCGTCCTTGGTCTTCGACTCGATGAGGTCGTTGATCCGCTGGCTGCGCGAGCCGTAGCCCCAGTCCTTGGTGAGCAGGTCGGGGTAGGTCTTGTCGTCGACGACGGCCTGGTTGGCGGTGACGATGTAGCCGCGCGCCGGGTTCTCCTCGTACGGCAGCTTCTCGAAGGGGACGTAGCCCTTCCACCGGTACGAGGAGTCCCAGCCGGGGGCGGGCAGGGTGCCGTCGCCCTTGGTCCGCTGCGGGATCTTGCCGGGCGACTGGTAGCCGATGTTGCCGTCGGTGTCGGCGTAGATCAGGTTCTGGGACGGGACCTCGAAGTTCTTCGCGGCGGCCCGGAAGGCGGTGAAGTCCTTGGCGCGGTCGATCGCGAAGATCGCGTCCATCGACCTGCCCGGCTGGAGGGCGGTCCACTGGAGGGAGACGCCGTAGCCGGTGCCGCGGTCGGGGGCGGCGTTGCCGACGGGGGCCTTCTGGCCGACGGTCTCCAGCTCGGAGGAGCGGTCGGAGACGAGCGGGCCGTGGCCGGTGGAGCGGACGGTGATCTTGCGGTCGGCGCCGCCGGCGACCTTGATGGTCTCCTCGCGGCTGACGAACGGCTTGACCTTGCCGTCGACGAGGTAGCCGTCGGGGCCGATCTTCTCCAGGTAGAGGTCGGTCACGTCGGCGCCGAGGTTGGTGAGGCCCCAGGCGATCTTGTCGTTGTGGCCGATGATCACGCCGGGCATGCCGGAGAAGGTGTAGCCGGCGACGTCGTAGCGGCAGGTCGCCGAGACCGAGCGGCAGTGCAGGCCCATCTGGTACCAGAGGGACGGCAGCTGGGGCGCGAGGTGCGGGTCGTTGGCGAGCAGCGGCTTGCCGGAGGTGGTGAGCCGGCCGGAGACGACCCAGGAGTTCGAGCCGATGCCGTTGCCGTTGGGGCCGAGCAGGGCGGGGACGGTGTCGAGGACCTCGGAGAGCGCGCCGAGCTGGGAGGAGACGCCGCCGGTGGAGCCCGTGGAGCCGGTGGAGCCCGTGGAGCTGGAGGAGCCCGTGGAGCTGGAGGAGCCCGTGGAGCCGGTGCCACCGGGGCCGGTGCCCGGGGTGTCCCCGGTGGTCGTCCCGTCGCCCTCGGTCGCCTCGCCCTTCGGGTCGAACTTCCCGTCGTCGCCGACCGTGCCCTTGTCGACGATCGGCTGGTGGAGCGCGTACGGGTACTCCGGGTACAGCTGCTTGATCTGCTTCGTGCTCAGCCGGCTCGTCATCAGCGAGCGGTCGATCTCGTCCTGCATGTTGCCGCGCAGGTCCCAGGCCATGGCCTTGAGCCAGGCCACCGAGTCGACCGGGCTCCACGGCTCGATCGTGTAGTCGCCGGTGAGGGCGAGCGCCGCGTACTCGACGGAGACGTCCTTCGGGGCGCGGTCCTTCAGGTAGGCGTTGACGCCGTCGGCGTACGCCTGGAGGTACTTCTTCGTCTCCGGCGACAGGACCTTGTCGTACTCCTCCTGCGCGACCCGGCGCCAGCCGAGGGTGCGCAGGAAGGCGTCGGTGTCGACCTGGCTCTCGCCGAACATCTCGGAGAGGCGGCCCGCGGTCACGTGCCGGCGGACGTCCATCTCGTAGAACCGGTCCTGCGCCTGGACGTAGCCCTGGGCGCGGAAGAGGTCCGTCTCGCTGTCGGCGTAGACCTGCGGGACGCCGTTCGCGTCCCGCTTCACCTCGACGTCGGCGGAGAGGTTGTCGAGGCGGATCTCGCCGGTCGTCTGCGGGAACGAGGCCCGGACGGTGCTGACCCCCCAGTACCCGCCGAAGCCGATGCCCGCGACCAGTGCGAGGACCAGGACGAGGAGGAGCAGGCGGGCACGCCGCCCTTTCTTCTTGGCGGTCTTCTTGCCGGGGGGCGCGGTCGTGTTGGAGGGCATCGCTGTCCTTCGAGGGGCAGGGTGGTCCTGGAGTACGGGAGCAACCTTAGGCGCAGCGTCCGGACGGCCCGGACGCGGTGTCAGGAAGAGAACCGTACTGGTGAGCGAGGAGACGCAAAGGGCGCGTCAAGAAAGCGTTAAAGATTAGGTAAGGTAACGAAGTACCGGCCGCTGGAGGAACGATCCAGCCGCACGTGAGGGAAGGAACGGCCACTGACTGTCCACCAGCTCAACGAACTCCTGCTCGTCTGCTCCCTCGTCCTGCTCGTGGCCGTCGCGGCCGTGCGGATCTCCTCCCGGAGCGGGCTCCCCAGCCTGCTGCTCTACCTGGGCATCGGCGTCGCCATCGGCCAGGACGGCATCGGCAACGTCGCCTTCGACAACGCGGAACTGACGCAGGTCATCGGCTACGCCGCCCTCGTCGTGATCCTCGCCGAGGGTGGTCTCGGCACGAAGTGGAAGGAGATCAAGCCGGCGCTGCCCGCCGCGGTCGTCCTCTCCACCGTCGGCGTCGCCGTCAGCGTCGGCGTCACCGCCGCCGGCGCCCACTACCTCGTCGGCCTCGACTGGCGGCAGGCCCTGATCATCGGCGCCGTCGTCTCCTCCACCGACGCCGCCGCGGTCTTCTCCGTGCTGCGCAAGGTGCCCCTCCCCTCACGGGTCACCGGTGTCCTGGAGGCCGAGTCCGGCTTCAACGACGCCCCCGTCGTCATCCTCGTCGTCGCCTTCTCCACCGCCGGACCCGTCGACCACTGGTACCTCCTGGTCGGCGAGATAGCCCTCGAACTCGCCATCGGCGTCGCCGTCGGCCTCGCCGTCGGCTTCCTCGGCTCCTACGGACTGCGGCACGTCGCCCTGCCCGCCTCCGGCCTGTACCCGATCGCCGTCATGGCCATCGCCGTCGTCGCGTACGCCGCCGGCGCCATGGCCCACGGCTCCGGCTTCCTCGCCGTCTACCTGGCCTCGATGGTCCTCGGCAACGCCAAGCTGCCCCACGCTCCCGCGAACCGCGGCTTCGCCGAGGGACTCGGCTGGATCGCGCAGATCGGCATGTTCGTCCTGCTCGGCCTGCTCGTCACCCCGCACGAGCTCGTCCACGACTTCTGGCCCGCCGTCGTCATCGGCCTCGTCCTGACGGTGGTCGCGCGGCCCATGGAGGTCCTGGTCAGCCTGCTGCCCTTCCGGATCCCCTGGCAGGAGCAGGCCCTGATGTCCTGGGCCGGCCTGCGCGGAGCCGTCCCCATCATCCTCGCCACCATCCCGATGGTGACGAAGGTCGAGGGCAGCGAACGGATCTTCAACATCGTCTTCGTCCTCGTCGTCGTCTACACCCTCGTCCAGGGCCCGACGCTGCCCTGGCTGGCGAAGGCCCTCAAGCTGGGCGACCCCGCCGAGGCCGCCGACCTCGGCGTCGAGTCCGCCCCGCTGGAGCGGCTGCGCGGACACCTGCTCTCCGTCGCCATCCCCGAGGGCTCCCGGATGCACGGCGTCGAGGTCGCCGAGCTGCGCCTCCCCGCCGGGGCCGCGGTCACCCTCGTCGTACGGGAGGACGCCAGCTTCGTGCCGGGGCCCGCGACCGTCCTGCGGCACGGCGACGAACTGCTCGTCGTCGCCACCGACCCGGTGCGCGACGCGACCGAGCGACGGCTGCGGGCCGTCGGCCAGGGCGGCAAGCTCGCCGGCTGGCTCGGCACCGGCGGCGCGACGGCGGCCTCGACGCCGGCCGCCACGGGACGGTTCCACCTGCCGGGGAGCGACCGCCGTAAGGAAACCTAGGGTTAATCCCAGGCATTAATTGGGGTGCGGGAGCGTTTTCCCAGGCGGGAAGACGCTCTTCCCTGTACCATGAAGGCACACCTGATCGAACCAACTCTGCCTGACGCAGAGCTGGCGCGACCGTATGGCGGCCGTGGCGCCCCTCCGCAGTGGGGCCGGCCCGGTATCTACCGCAGTAACGCGCATGAGGACAGCTCTCGGCGACACCCGCACCACCGTGCAGGGGGCGCGCTACCAGGCGGCAGAAAGGCAAGGACCGTGGCGTCCACGGTCATCACGGACAAGCGACCCGGCTACGGGCAGCTGCTGCGCACACCCGGCGCGCTGTCCTTCCTGCTCCCCGGCTTCGCCGCACGGCAGCCCTTCGCGATGCTGACCATCGGCATCGTCCTGCTCGTGCAGCACACCACCGGCTCCTTCGGCAGCGCCGGCGCGGTCGCCGCCGTCACCGGCGTCTCCATGGCGCTCTTCGCCCCCCAGAGCGGCAAGCTCGCCGACCGCTTCGGCCAGCGCGCCGTCCTGGTCCCCGGCGTCCTCGTCCACGCCGCCGCCGTCTCCCTGCTGGTCGTGCTCGCGCTGGCCGGCGCCCCGCTGTGGGCGCTGTTCCTGGCCGCGATCCCCGCCGGCGCCTCCGTCCCCCAGGTCGGACCGATGGTCCGGGCCCGCTGGGCCGCCAAGCTGGACGGCACCCCGCTGATGCCGACGGCCGCCGCCTTCGAGTCCGTCACGGACGAGTTCACCTTCGTCGTCGGCCCCGTCCTCGCCACCGCCCTGTGCACCGGCGTCCACCCGGCCGCCGGCCTGATCGCCGAGGCCGCCCTCACCCTCGTCGGCGGCCTGTTCTTCGCCGCGCAGCGCGCCACCCAGCCCGCGTACGGCCTGACCGCCGTCGGCGGCCGGCACGGCGGCGAGCCCCACCGCTCCGCCCTGTCCGTCCCCGGCGTCCGCGTCCTGATCGTCGCCTTCCTCGGCATCGGCTCCGTCTTCGGCGGCATGCAGGTCTCTCTCACCGCCTTCACCGAGGAGATCGGCAACCCCGGCGCCAACGGCCTGCTGTACGGCGTCTTCGCCGCCGGCAACATGCTCGCGGGCATCGCCATGGGCGCCGTCGCCTGGAAGACCGGCCCCCGCCGCCGCCTGATCACGGGCTACGCGGGCCTCACCGTCGCCGCCTCCCTGCTGTGGACCGCGCACTCGGTGCTGCTCCTCGGCGCCCTGGGCCTGGTCGTCGGCCTGTGCATCGCGCCCGCCCTGATCACCGGCTACACCATCGTCGAGACCCTGATCCCGGCCTCGGCCCGTACCGAGGCCTTCACCTGGCTCACCGGCGCCGTCGCGCTCGGCCAGGCCGCGGCCGTCACGGTCGCCGGCCGCCTCGCCGACGCACACGGCGCGAGCACCGGATTCCTGGTGCCGATGGCGGGCACGGCCCTCGCCCTGACCACACTGCTCGCCCTGCGCTCGCGGCTGAAGCCGCGCGAGGCGAGCCGGGTCGCGGCACGTGGTGTCGGTCACCGCGTGCCGGTGACGGTGGACTGATCCCACGGAATACGTCAGTATGGATCGTCGTTAGCACTCGATGAGTGTGAGTGCCAGGAGGAAGTCAAGTGCCGACCTACCAGTACCAGTGCACCGAGTGCGGCGAAGGCCTCGAGGCGGTGCAGAAGTTCACCGATGACGCCCTGACCGTGTGCCCCAGCTGCCAGGGACGCCTGAAGAAGGTGTTCTCGGCCGTCGGCATCGTCTTCAAGGGCTCCGGCTTCTACCGGAACGACAGCCGCGGCTCGTCGTCCAGCAGCTCGCCGGCCTCGTCGAAGTCCTCGACCGCGTCGTCCTCGTCTTCGTCGTCCTCCTCGGACGCGAAGCCGGCCGCGTCGACCGCTTCCTCCTCCTCGACGTCTTCGTCGAGCACCGGAAGCTCGGCCGCCTGACCCGCTCTTCCCCGAGGGCCCCGTCGCCGTGCGCGACGGGGCCCTCGGTGTTTTCGTACGCCCCGCGCGGACGCCGCGCGGCGGGCCCTCGGTGTTCTCGGGGGTTCTCGGTGGTGCGGCGGGGTCTCGGTGTCTCCACGGTGCGAGCGGGCCCTCCGTGTTTCCGCGCGGCCCGTACAGACGCCTTACGGCGGGCCCTCGGCGTTTCCGCGCGTCCTGCGTAGGGTGACGGGCATGGCCAACCATGACGTGTACGCGGACATCGGCGTGATCGGCGGCTCCGGGTTCTACTCGTTCCTGGAAGACGTCACCGAGGTGTCCGTCGACACCCCGTACGGCAGCCCCAGCGACTCCCTCTTCCTCGGCGAGATCGCCGGCCGGCGGGTCGCCTTCCTCCCCCGGCACGGCCGCGGCCACACCGTCCCGCCGCACCGGATCAACTACCGCGCCAACCTCTGGGCGCTGCGCTCCGTGGGCGTGCGCCAGGTCCTCGGGCCCTGTGCCGTGGGCGGGCTGCGCGAGGAGTACGGGCCGGGCACGCTCGTCGTGCCCGACCAGCTGGTCGACCGCACGAGGACCCGGGTCCAGACCTACTTCGACGGGGAACGGCGGGCCGACGGGGCCGTGCCGAACGTCGTCCACGTGACCTTCGCCGACCCCTACTGCCCGGACGGACGGCGGGTCGCGGTCAAGGCCGCCCGGGGACGGGGCTGGGAACCCGTCGACGGCGGCACGATGGTCGTCGTCGAGGGCCCCCGCTTCTCCACCCGCGCCGAGTCGCGGTGGCACGCCGCCGCCGGCTGGTCCGTCGTCGGCATGACCGGCCACCCCGAGGCCGTCCTCGCCCGCGAGCTGGGCCTCTGCTACACCTCGCTCGCGCTCGTCACCGACCTGGACGCGGGCGCCGAGACCGGCGACGGCGTCTCCCACACCGAGGTGCTGCGGGTCTTCGGCGAGAACGTGGGGCGGCTGCGGGAGGTGCTCTTCGACGCCGTCGGGGCACTGCCGGCGACCATGGACCGGGACTGCCTGTGCACACGGGCGCACGACGGCTGGGACCTGGGGATCGAGCTGCCGTGAACACCCCCTGAGACGGGCCGTGAACCACCGCCGGGGGCTGAGGTGAATCACCCCTGAGGGTGAGGAGGTTGTCCACAGGCACGGGGTGATCCCCAGGCCGGAGCGGGACGGTGGCGGAGTCGGGAGAGTGGGGGGCACATCCCGTTCCGACCAGGACAGGCGGTACCCCGCATGACGACCACCCTCTCCTCCTCCGTCCCCGCCCCCTGCACGGTCCCGGCCTTCGAGCCGCTACGGGTCCGGGGCGCCCGGCACCGACTGCGCCGGGCGCTCCGGCGCGGACGGCGCGCGCCGGCGCTGCTCCTGGCCCTGACCGCGGCCGCGCTGGCCGCCGCGGCGACGGGGACGGGGTCCTCCCGTGAGGAGCCGCTGCGGGCGGCGGCGACCGCCCGTGCGCGGCCGCCCGCCGCCGTGCCCCTGGTGTCCGCGCCGGTACGGATCGCCGACGCCGCGACCGTGCGGCTGCTGCGGCCCGGCGACCGGGTCGACGTGATCGCCGCGCCCCCTCCGACGCCGGGCGGGGAGAGCGAGGCCCGGGTGGTCGCCAGGGGCGCCCGGGTGGCCGCGGTGCCACGGCCGGACGCGAGCCGGGCGGACGGGACCCGGGTGGACGGAGGGGCGCTCGTCGTCCTGTCCGTGCCGCGGTCGGCGGCGGCGGAGCTGGCGGGTGCCGGTGTCACGTCCCAACTGGCGGTGACGGTGTGTTGATTCGCACTGACTCGCTGTCAAGTCACCGTCCCGTGTGTACGGATTGGACGGCCCTGCGCCGCTCACGGCCTAATGGCTCCGCACACAGCGGTACACGCGACATCACACGCGACGAAAGGCATCCCCGTGGCCGAGAAGAAGGAAACTCTGCTGGGAGGCTTCAAGGCCTTCCTGATGCGCGGCAACGTGATCGACCTGGCGGTGGCGGTCGTCATCGGTGCCGCCTTCACGAACATCGTGAACTCGGTGGTCAAGGGAATCATCAACCCGCTCGTCGGCGCCTTCGGCACGAAGGACCTGGAAGGCTACGCGTCCTGCCTCAAGGACCCCTGCAAGGTGGTCAACGGCGAGATGCAGGGCATCCAGATCCAGTGGGGCCTGGTCCTCAGCGCGGTGCTGAGCTTCCTGATCACCGCGGCCGTCGTCTACTTCCTCATGGTCCTGCCGATGGCGAAGATCCTCGCCAAGCGCGCCGCGCACGACAAGGCGAGGGAGGGCGTCGAGGAGGTCATGGAGGTCAGCGAGCTGGAGGTGCTCAAGGAGATCCGCGACCACCTGGTCGCCCAGCGCGGCCCCGTGAACAACACCCACCCGGGCTCCGCGGTCTCCGGCGGCGGGGCCGCGGGGGCGCACTCCACCTCCTGACCGGCGCGGGCCGGTTTCAGAGGTGGTGCGGCGGCTTCTCGTCGAGGAAGCGCGCGAGGTCGGCGGCGCTGTCGCCGCCGGCCGGAGGCCGCTCGCCCCACCCGCGGTCCGTGTCGTCCGCGGATTGCCGGTCCAGCGGATCGTCGAAGACGAGTGCCGGCTTCGGAGTGCTCTCGGAATGGGTGCCGGTCCGCTTCGCGTCTCGCGGTCCGTGGGCGGGGGCGGTGCTCATCTCTTCAGGGTACGCCCGCTCACCCGCCCCGCACCCCCCCTGATCAGCGGTCCTTCGGATCGATCAGCCACAGCCCCAGCACCACCAGGAACGACAGGACGAGGAAGCCCGCGCCCCACCAGGCGGTGCCGGTGTCGCCCGCCATCCACTCGTCCACCACGATCGTCAGGCCCCACAGCTGGCCGATGACGACCGTGAGCGCCAGCGCGAGGCGGGCCGAGAGCTTCGAGGAGCGTTCCGGCTCCTGTTCGGTCCCCGCCCCGGGGCCCGGCCCGGTGTGCCGGATCCGGGGGTCGCCGTAGCCGCTGGTGGGCCGGATCTGGGGATAGCGCTCGTGCACGGGCCGGTTCAGACGGGGCTGCGCGCTTCCGGGGGTGTACGCGGGCGGCCGCGGGTGCGCCGCCGGGCCCGGGGCCCTCGACGCCGCCGGGTCCGGGGCCTGCGGGGCCCTCGTCGCCCCCGGATCCGGGGCCTCGGGGTCCCGGGGGAACGCGCTCTCGCTCATGTCCGCTCACTCCTCTCGGACCGGCCGGGCGCCTCCGGGGCGCCGCCGCCCTCCAGCCGGGCGCAGAGCGGGCCGCCCGCGCCGCGCTCGCGGCAGTAGCCCTCCTGGAGGGTCTCGCCGGAGCGGGCGGTGCCGACGGCCCACACGGAGCCGTCGGGCTGCTCGACGAGGATCACCTTCGGCAGCCCCCGAGGGGGCGGGCCTGCGGTGACCTCTCCCGTACGGGCGTCGAAGACCCCCTCGTGGCAGGGGCAGTACAGCTCGCCCTCGCTCCCCCGGTCCTTGCGCCAGAGCACGGCGCAGGCGAGGTGGGTGCAGACGGCGGAGTAGCCGGCGAGGGTGCCGTCCTCCATGCGGACGGCGATCGCCCGGTCCTCGTCGCCGGGGTAGCGGAAGGCGAGGGACTCGCCCGGTTCGATCCGGTCGGCGACCTTCCTGAGCGGGGGGACGCCCTCGCTGTCGCCGTGCCGGTGCAGGATGCCGGAGGCGACGCCGATGCCGCCGACGGCGAGGCCGCCGGAGACGGTGGCGACGATCCGCAGGTAGTCGCGGCGGGTGGTGAGGGAGTCGGCGGCGATCCGGTCGTGGAGTGCTTCCTGGGCCGCGTCGGCGCGGACGCCCGGCGCGGGCGGCTCGGGGTCGGTGACGCTCAACGGACGCCCTCCCGTCGCCCGCCGCCACCCTTGTTCCGGTTCGCTTCGCTCACATCCCTTCCGTTGATCTCGACGACGGGGAGGCCGCCGGGCACCGGCCACTGGACCTTGTCGGCGGGGACGACCATCGCCACTCCGGTGGAGACGGTGGTGGTGCCGAAGGTGAAGGAGTCGGCGACCTGGACGCCGGGGCGTTCGGCGCGGAGCTCGTCGAGGGTCCCGTAGAAGAGGGCGCCGGTGGGGCAGACGGTGGCGCACATGGGGGCGAGGCCGTAGGCGGTGCGGTCGTAGCAGAGGTTGCACTTCATCTGGAGCTTCGCCTGGAGGTCGATCTTGGGGACGCCGAAGGGGCAGGCGTTGACGCAGTTGGCGCAGCCGATGCAGCGGGTGGTGTCGGCCTGCTGCACGACGCCGTCGGCGGTGACGAGGATCGCGTCGGCGGGGCAGACCTCGGCGCAGGGGGCGACCGGGTCCTCGCAGTGCATGCAGACGGTGGGGAGGGAGGCGACGGAGTGGCCCTCGTCGGGGTAGTCGAGGTGGATCATCGACCTGCCCCGGTGCGAGTCGCATTCGCGGCAGGCGGAGACGCAGGCCTGGCAGCCGATGCAGCGGCCCGGGTCGATGAAGATCGTGCGGCCCATCATGTGCGGGTCAGCTCCTCTCCGCGGTGCCGCGGCCCTGGGGGGAGGTGGGGGGCAGCGGGTCGGCGCGGGAGACCTGGGTCTCCGGGTAGGCCTGCCGTCCGGGGGCGGTGGGCGGGGCGGGGACCTCGTCGACGCGTTCGGCGGCCTCGATGCGGGCGGCGCACACCTTGTACTCGGGAATCTTGGAGCGCGGGTCGAGGGCGTCGATGGTGAGGGCGTTCGCCGCCGTGGGGACGGGCCAGTGGTACGGCACGAAGACGGTGTCGGGGCGGATGGCGTCGGTGACGAGGGCGGGGAAGACCTCGCTGCCGCGGCGGGTGACGACGCGGACGGGGTCGCCGTTGCGGAAGCCGTGCGAGGGGTGGACCTCGACCCAGGGGCGGGGGGTCTGTTCGACGAGGGCGCCGAGGCGGCGGGTCTGGTTGCCGGAGAGGAAGTGGGCGACGGTGCGGCCGGTGGTGAGCGAGAGGGGGTACTCGTCGCTGTACGGGTCCATGGGCGGGTGCCATTCGACGACCTGCATGTGGACCTTGCCGTCGGGGTGGTAGGTGCGGCCGTCCTCGAAGAGCCGCGGGGTGCCGGGGTGCTCGGTGGTCGGGCAGGGCCAGGCGATGCCTCCGGTCTCCTCCAGGCGCTCGTACGTGATGCCGTAGTAGTCGTTGACGGTTCCGGCGGAGGCGATGCGGAGCTCCTCGAAGACGGAGCGGGAGTCGGGGAAGGCGAACTTGTCCCCGGCGCCGAGCCGCTTGGCCAGTTCGCAGATGACCCAGGTGTCGGTGCGGACGCCGGCCGGTGGCTCCTGGGCCTTGTTGTGCTTGACGACCCGGGCCTCGGCGTTGGCCATGACGCCCTCGTCCTCGGCCCACACGGTGACAGGGAAGACCACGTGGGCGTTGGCGGCGGTCTCGGAGAGGAAGAAGTCGAACTGGGCGTGGAATTCGAGGGCGTCGTAGCCGTCCTTGACGGTGGCGTGGTTCGGGAGGGAGACGAAGGGGTTGTTGCAGATGCCGACGAGGCCGCGGATCTCCTTCCGCTGCATCTGCCAGACCATCTCCATCATGGAGGTGCCGGCGGGCGGGAGTTCGGCCTCGTCGATGCCCCAGATCTCGCAGATCTGGCGGCGGTGCTCGGGGTCGGTGATGGAGCGGCCGCCGGGGAGGAGGTCGGACTTCTGGCCGTGTTCGCGGCCGCCCTGGCCGTTGCCCTGGCCGGTGATGGTGCCGTAGCCGGCGCCGGGCCTGCCGATGTTCCCGGTGGCGACGCACAGGTTGATGATGCTGAGGCAGTTCTCGACGCCCTGGGAGTGGTGCTCGACGCCGCGGGCGTGCCAGGCCATGGCCTTGCCCGCGCCGGCGAACATGCGGGCGACCTGGACGATCTGCTCCTCGGGGACGCCGCAGATCTCGGCCGCGCGGGCGGGCGGACAGTCGGCGACGGCCTTCCTGACCTCGTCCCAGCCGGTGGTGCGGTCCGCGAGGCAGGCCTCGTCGGTGAGGCCCTCGGCGACGACGACGTGCAGGACGGCGTTGAAGAAGGCCGAGTCGGTGCCGGGCTTGAGGGCGACGTGGACGTCGGCGGTGCGGGCGATCGCCGTCTCGCGGGGGTCGACGACGATGAGGGTGGCGCCCCGGTCGCGGGCTCCCCACAGGTACTGGGTCATGACGGGGAAGCATTCGCCGACGTTGGAGCCGGCGATGAGGAGGCAGTCGGTGAGGAGGATGTCGGAGAAGGGGTTGCCGGCGCGGTCGATGCCGAAGGCGAGCTTGTTGGCTCCGGCGGCGGAGACCATGCAGAGGCGGCCGTTGTAGTCGACGTGCCGGGTCTTGAGGGCGACGCGGGCGAACTTGCCGACGAGATAGGTCTTCTCGGAGAAGAGGCTGGCGCCGCCGAGGAGTCCGAAGGAGTCGTTGCCGTACGCGCTCTGGATGCGGCGGATCTCGGCGGCGGTGTGGTCGAGGGCCTCCTCCCAGCCGACCTCGCGGAACTCCTCGTCGCGGTTGCGGCGCAGGAGGGGCGCGGTGAGCCGGTCGGGGTGGTTGACCTGCTGGTAGGCGTTGATGCCCTTGGGGCAGAGCCGCATCCGGTTGATGTCGTGGTTGCGGGGTTCGACGCCGAAGACCTTGCCGTGGTGGTCGACGCGGAGGTACATGCCGCACTGGACGCCGCAGAAGCAGCAGTGGGTGGGGACGAGGGTCTCGCCGTTCTGGTCGGCGTGCCAGCGGTCGGCGGGGATGCCTCCGGCGTCGCGGAACCGGCGGGTGCCGGGCGGGGCGAGGGACGGGTCGAGCGGCAGCGGCCGGCCGGGGGTGGTCGCGGGGTCGGTCGCGGTCACTTGAAGCCCTTCTTCACGTGGTCGAGGTAGGCGGTGCCGCGCAGGACCCGCTTGCAGCGGGGGCAGTACTCGGCCCACTCGTCGAAGCCGAGGTCGAGGTCGCGCATGGTGCCCCGCAGGTTCGCCACGTACGGGGCGGTGTCGATGGGTTCCTGGCAGCGGCGGCAGGCGAGGACCTCGGTCTCGTCCCGGCGGCGGGAGGTGTACTTGAAGAGCTGCATGCCGACCGCGGCGGGCCGCTGGACGATGTGGAAGAACTTCCCGAAGGGGATGTAGATCAGGGTGAAGACGACGGACACCATGTGGAGGACGGCGAGGAACTCGTAGCCGCCGCCGTGCAGGAAGATCGACGAGAAGGTCAGCAGCAGGCCGGTCACCGAGACGACGACGAGGGCGATCAGCGGCACCAGGTCGTAGGCGAAGCGCTGGCCGGTGACGGCGCCCCGGTCCCTCATGCGGCGCCAGAGGAAGTAGGCGGCGCCGGCGATGACGAGGACGGCGGCGATGTCGAGGCCGTGGAACATGAGCCAGCCGGGCACACTGAGGGAGTCGAATCCGATGATCTTGAAGCCCCAGATCCGCATCTCGTAGCCGGGGCCCGAGCCGGTGGCGGAGGTGAAGGTGAACCAGCCCCAGGTGAGCGGGAAGGTGATCGCCGCTGCCAGCAGACAGCCCCAGAAGACGAGCTGGTGGGCGGCCCAGCGGGCGTGCGAGCGGGCGCCGAGGAACTTCTGGAAGCCCAGGTAGGTGGCGATCATCCTCGGCAGGGCGGTGGGTGCCCTGCGGAAGTTCGCGGCGGAGAAGAAGGAGCGCCAGCCCTGCCGGAAGAGGCGGCGGGCGCCGGGCGCGGAGATCCAGACCGTGTAGCGGTGGGCGACGCCGAAGGCGAGGAAGACGGTGGCCACGGCGTAGGGCAGGAGGGCCGAGTCGAAGTCGCGGAGCAGGCGGCTGCCGAAGACGATCGCGAGGATCAGCAGGGCGGAGACGGCGGCGCCGGCGAGGGCGGCGCGGCGACGCACGGCGGCCGGGGTCCGGGGCGCGGGGCCGTCGACCGCCGTGGCGCCGGGCGCGGGGCCCGGGTCGGGGGCGAGGGCCGAGCCGGACGTGGAGGTCGGCTCGGCTGTCTGCGGTGGCTCGGTCACGCCGCCACGGTAAAGCCGTATGACCTGCTTGGTCCTGTTTTGACTGCCCCGAGGGTGATGGGCCGGCCGGACGGCATACGAACCGCCGAGAAGCCGGTCGCCGGACGGCCGGGCGGGCCCAGGGCCCGTCGGTCGCGGGCTGTGGGCACCGCGCAAAGCGTGGCACGTGCGGAGGCCCGGCGCCCGTTCTGCTGTGCTGGGGCGCATGACACAACCGCTCATGCCCCTCACCGCTCGCTCCCGCGAGGAGTCGCACCGGGTCGCCACGCCCCTGGAGCTCTTCTTCGACCTCTGCTTCGTCGTGGCCGTTGCCCAGGCCGGCGCGGAACTCGTGCACGCGGTCGCCGAGGGCCACGCCGGCGAGGGCATCCTCAACTACGCGATGATCTTCTTCGCGATCTGGTGGGCCTGGATGAACTTCTCCTGGTTCGCCTCCGCCTACGACAACGACGACGTCCTCTACCGGATCGTCACCCTCGTCCAGATCGCCGGTGTGCTCGTCCTCGCCGCCGGCGTCTCGCGCGCCTTCGAGGAACACGACTTCCTCGTCGTCTACCTCGGCTACGTCGTGATGCGGCTCGCCATGGCCACGCAGTGGCTGCGCGCCGCCCACCACGCCACCGACCCGGCCGAACGGACGATGTGCCGCCGGTACGCGGGCGGGGTCCTCGCCGTCCAGATCGGCTGGCTCGCGCTGCTCCTCGCACCCGAGTCGGCCCGGCCGTGGGTCTTCCTGGTCATGGCGCTCGCCGAGATGGCAGTGCCGGTGTACGCGGAGAAGGACCGCCCCAGCAACTGGCACCCGCACCACATCGCCGAGCGGTACGGCCTGTTCACCATCATCGTGCTCGGCGAGACCGTCGCCGCCGCGACCGTCGCCGTGAAGACGGGCATCGTCGAGAACGACGCACTCGGCGAGGTGCTGCCGATCGCCGCGGGCGGTCTGCTGCTGGTCTTCGCCGCCTGGTGGATCTACTTCGTCGTGCCCGCCCACGACCGGCTGACCTCCAGCCGCCAGGGCTTCCTGTGGGGCTACGGCCACTACGTGATCTTCGCGTCGGCCGCCGCCGTCGGCGCCGGCCTGGAGATCGCCGTCGAGCAGGCCGTGGGCAAGGCCCACATCTCCACGCTCGCCGCCTCCGCCGCCGTGACGATCCCCTCGGCCGTGTTCCTGCTGTCGGTGTGGCTGCTGCACGCCCGCTACTTCAAGGTCGGCATCGCCCAGCAACTGGTCCTGCCGGTCGCGTCGTTCGCGATCCTGATGTGCTCGTTCGCGGGCCACTGGGCGGTCCTCGCGGCCGGACTCGTCGCGACGGCCACGGTCGCCGTCGGGGTCACCCTGACCGCCCGCGACCCCCGCACGCGCGCGAGGACGACCTGAGGGGCCCGGGAGGTCGGAGGACCGGAAGAGCGACGACCGTCCGCCGGAGCTCCGGGAGGCCGGGGACCGGAAGAGCGACGACCGCCCGCCGGAGCCGTCGGAGGCTGGAGGAGCCGCCGTCCGCCGGGACACAATCCGCACATGCTCTTCCGCCTCCTCGGACCGCTCGCGGTCACCGGCGCCGACGGCGCCCCGGTGCCCGCCCCCGGCGGCCCCAAGGTCCGCGCCCTGCTCGCCCGGCTCCTCCTCGACGCGGGCAGGACCGTCCCGGTGGAACGGCTCGTCGACGGCCTGTACGGGGACGAACCGCCGGCCGGCGCCCCGGGCGCGCTCCAGGCCCAGGTCTCGCGGCTGCGCCGGGCCCTCCCTCCGGGCGTCACGGTCGCGTTCTCGCCCGCCGGGTACCGGCTGACCGTCGGCGACCCCGCCACGGACGTGGACGTCCTGCGCTTCGAGGCGCTCGCCCGGGACGGCGCGCGGGCCGGTGCGGCGGGCGACCCCGGCCGCGCGGCCGGCCTGCTGCGGGAGGCGCTCGGGCTCTGGCGGGGGCCGGCGCTCGCCGACGTGCGGGACGCGCCGTTCGCGGCGGGCCAGGCGGCCCGGCTCGACGCGCTGCGGCTCGACGCGGTGGAGGAGTGGGCGGCCGCCGAGCTGGCCGTCGGCGGGGACCCGACCGCACTCGTAAGGGAGTTGGAGGAGCCGGTACGGGAACAGCCGCTGCGGGAGCGGCTGCGCGGGCTGCAGATGCGGGCGCTCGCCGCGGCGGGACGGCAGGCGGAGGCGCTCGCCGTGTACGAGGAGGTGCGGGCGGCCCTCGCCGAGGAGCTGGGGGCCGACCCGTCGCCGGAGCTGTCCGCCGTACACCTGGAGGTGCTGCGGGGCGGGCCGGCCGTCCCGGACCGGGCGGGCCCGCCGCTGCCCGCGCCGCTGACGGACTTCGTGGGCCGCGAACGGGAACGGGAACGGCTGGCCTCCCTGGTGGCGGCCACGCGCCTGGTGACCCTGGTGGGGCCGGGCGGCGCGGGCAAGACCCGGCTGGCCCTCGAGGTGGGCGCGGGGCTGCCGGGGGAGGTGAGGTTCGTGGACCTGGGGGCGGTCGGGGGTACGGGCGGCTCGTCCACCGAGGTCGCGGAGGCCTTCGCGGCGGCGCTCGGCGTACGGGGCGCGGCGCGGCTCGAAACGGCCCTGGCCGGGCGGCCGGTGCTGCTGATCGTGGACAACTGCGAGCACGTCGTCGCGGAGACCGCGCTCCTCGCACGACGGCTGCTCGCCGCCTGCCCGGGGCTGCGGATGCTGACGACGAGCCGCGAGGCGCTCGGCATCACCGGGGAGTCCCTGTTGCCGCTCGGCGCGCTCGCGCCGGACGCGGCGGAGGAGCTGTTCGTGCGGCGGGCGGCGGCGGTCCGGCCCGGATTCACGGGCCACGCGCGCGTGGCGGAGCTCTGCGCGGGCCTCGACGGGCTGCCGCTCGCCGTCGAGCTCGCGGCCGCCCGCCTGCGGACCCTGTCCGTGGAGGAACTGGCGGACGGCCTCGGCGAGCGGTTCGAACTGCTGTCGCGCGGGGACCGTACCGCGCCGGAGCGGCACCGGACGCTGCGGGCCGTGGTCGAGTGGAGCTGGTCGCTGCTCGAACCGGACGAGCGGGAACTGGCCGCGCGCCTCTCCGTGTTCCGGGGCGGCGCGACGGCGGAGGCGGTGGCCCGGGTGTGCGGCGCGGGCGCGGGCCCGCTGGCCTCGCTCGTGGAGAAGTCGCTGGTGGAGGTACGGGACGACGGCCGGTACCGGATGCTGGAGACGATCCGCGTCTACGCCGCCGAGCGGCTCCCGGATGGGGACCCGGCGATCGCCGCCCATCACGCGTACTACCGGGAGCTCGCCGAGGCGGCCGACCCCGAACTGCGCGGGCCCGCCCAGCTGGAATGGCTGGCCCGGCTGGACGCGGAGGACGCGAACCTGCGGGCGGCGCTGCGGCGCGGCACGCCCGAGGACGGGCTGCGGCTGGTGGCCGCGCTCAGCCCGTACTGGTGGCTGCGCGGGCTCCGGGGCCGGGTGGCGGCGCCGGTCGCGGAACTCCTCGACCGGGTGGAACCGACGGAGGAACTCGGCGAGGAGTACGCGCTGTGCGTCCTCGCGGCGGGCCTGCGAGAGGGCGAACACGTGGACCGGGCGCGGGAGTTCCTCGTCGCGCGCACGGCTCCCCTCGGGCAGCCGTACACGGCCTTCCTCTGGTCGACGTCCATAGGCCCCCTGGAGGGCCTCCGCATGGGCGACGACCCCTGGTCCCGGGCCCTGGGCCAGGTGGGCCACGCGCACCTGACCTCCTCGGAGGCCCTCTTCTCCCAGGCCCTCGCCGGCTTCCGGGCGCTCGGGGAACGCTGGGGCACGGCGACCGCGCTGGAGGGCCTCGCGGCGCACTCCGCCGACCCGCTGCCGCTGCTCGCGGAGGCCCTCGACCTCTTCGAGTCCCTGGGGGTCGCCGAGGACGTCGTGGACCTGCTCCACCGCCGCGCCGCCGTCCACGAGGCCGCGGGGGACGTCGCGGCGGCGGCGGCGGACCGCGCCCGCGCGACGGACACGGCGCGCCGCGCGGGCCTACCGACGTAGGCCCCACGCCTCCCCCGCCCTACGGACCACCCCGGGCCGACGCCCCCGCCCGGAGACAGGCCCCCGCCGGACCGTGCCCCCGCCGACCGCGAGCCGGCGCCCCCGTGCACTCCCGCACCTGACTGAACGGGGCCCGCGCCCGACGCCCCGGCCCGCGCCCCTGCTGAGCACGGCCCCACCCGCCCCGTATGGGCCCGCGCTTGCCGGGGCAGCGCCCCTCCCGCACCCCCGTGTGGGGCCCTCACCCGCCTGGACGGCGCCCCCACCCGTATGGGCCGCGCCCGCCGGGGCGGCGCTCCTGCCGTGTGGGCCCGCGCCCGTGCTGGGCGGTGCCCCCTGCCCGTGCGGGCCCGCGCCCGGCGGGGCGGACCCCACCCGCCGTGTGGGCAATCGTCCCGCTGGGGCGGGACGGGTGGGCACACGGGACGGCGCCCTGAGCGGCGCCTCCGCGTTCCGCGCCTGAACCCGCACCACGAGCTGGGTGCACCTAGGGGTGCGGGTCCGGGCGCATGAGCCTCTGGCGCCGGCAGGGCGCCGTTCCGTTGTGCCCACCCGTTCCGCCCCAGCGGAACGACTGCCCACAACGGGGGGGCGCGGGGGTGGGCACCGCCCCGGCGGCGGGCGCCCACAACGGGGGTGGGCGGGGGCACCGCACCGGCGGGTGCGCGCCCACAACGGGGGCGGCGGGGGCACCGCCCCAGCAGCCGCAGCCCCGTGCCCCGGTGCGGGAAAGGACGAGGCCCCACAATGGACCCGTGCCCGAAGGAGACACCGTCTGGCAGGTCGCCCACCGCCTGCACTCCGCGCTCGCCGGCCAGGTCCTCACCCGCGCGGACCTCCGCGTGCCCCGGTTCGCGACCGCCGACCTCACCGGCCGCGCGGTCCTCGACGTCACCCCGCGCGGCAAGCACCTGCTGGCCCGGATCGAGGGCGGGCTCACCCTCCACTCGCATCTGCGGATGGACGGCGCCTGGCGGGTGTACGCCGCCGGGGAGCGCCCGCGCGGCGGCCCGGAGCACCAGATCCGGGCGATCCTCGGGAACGCCGAGTCCACCGCGTACGGCTACCGCCTCCCCGTCCTGGAGCTGATCCGTACCGCCGAGGAGTCCCGCGTCGTCGGCCATCTGGGCCCGGACCTGCTCGGCCCGGACTGGGATCCGGAGGAGGCCGTCCGGCGGCTCGGCTCCGATCCGGAGCGTTCCCTCGGCGAGGCCCTGCTCGACCAGCGCAACCTGGCCGGCATCGGCAACATCTACAAGTCGGAGCTGGCCTTCCTCGCCGCCGTCACTCCCTGGCTCCCGGTGGGCGAGCTCGCCCCGGAGGTCCCGGCCCGTCTGGTCGCCACGGCCCACCGCCTGCTCGACGCGAACAAGGAACGTCCGGACCGGCGCACCACGACCACGCGCCACCCGGGCACCCCGCTCCACGTCTACGGCCGCGAGGGCCGGCCCTGCCTCCGCTGCGGCACCCCGATCCGGAAGGCGGAGCTCGGCGACCGGGTCACGTACTGGTGCCCCGGCTGCCAACGGGGACCCGACGGAAGCCGAGACGGAAGCCGAGACAGGATCCGAGACGGAGGACGGGACAGAAGCCAAGACTGAGGCCGAGACGGAGGACGAGGCCGAGGGCGGAACAGAAACCAGGACTGAGGCCGGGACGGAAAGCCCCGCCAGAGCGACCACGACAATTGACGGGCCGTCAGATCCAGTCGTACGGTCCGGACATGACGACGACTCTCCCGGCATACGACCTGACCGGCCGCATCGCGTTCGTCACGGGCGCCGCGAGCGGCATCGGCCGCGCCACCGCGGTCCTCCTCGCGCGGGCCGGTGCCACCGTGCACTGCGCCGACCGCGACGAGGAAGGCCTCGAGGGGACCGCCGCCCTGATCGCCCGGCAGGACGGCGCCGCCCGCCTCCACCCCCTGGACGTCACAGACCGGCCCGCCCTGGCGGCGGCCGTCCGCGCCGCCGGCCCGCTCCACGTCATGGCCGCCATCGCCGGGATCATGCACACGAGCACGGTCCTGGACACCCGGGACGAGGACCTCGACCGCGTCCTCGCCGTCAACTTCAAGGGCGTGCTCTACGCCTGCCAGGAGGCGGCCCGTTCGATGATCGCCTCCGGAGTGCCCGGCTCGATCGTGACGATGGCCTCGGGCGCGATGGACACCGCGAGCCCGGGTCTGCTCTGCTACAGCGTCACCAAGGCGGCCGTCGTCCAGCTGACGAAGACCCTGGCGACGGAGGCGGGCCCGCACGGCATCCGGGTCAACGCGGTCGCCCCGGGCTGGATCCGCACCCCGATGACGGACCGCCACGAGCCGGCCGCCCAACTGCAGGCCGAGGCCGCGATGGTCCGTCACTCACCGCTGGGGCGGGTCGGCGAGGCCGAGGACATCGCACACGCGGTGCTGCACCTCGCCTCCGACGCCTCCGCGTTCACGACCGGCCAGATCCTCCGCCCCAACGGCGGCGTCGCGATGCCCTGGTGACCGCCGGACCGGCAGCCCCCGCGCCGGCGACCCCCCGCCCCGTGACAGTGGCCGTGTCCCCCGTACGCCCCCCGGACCCGCCCGTCCCGCGCCGTCCCGACGACGCCGCCACGTGCACCGGCAGCAGGCTCAGCCCCCAGCCGCCCGCGGCCACCGTTCCCTCGACCGGCCCGGACTCGCCCGGCACGAGCAGCAGACGCAGTACCGCCCACCACCAGAGCCCCCCGGCCGCAAGGCCGCACGCGAGCAGAGCGAGCGTCACCAGGGGAACCCGTCGCCGTACCATGGCCGCCTCCTGCGGTCGACGCTAGACCGGCAGGATCACCCTGCGGGAGGGCGCACCGGTGGCAGACCCGGCGCACACGGCCCAGTCGGACGTCCCTCCCACCATGGCACGCCACCCCGGAACCCGGCATCTCGGAAAAACCGACCCCGCCCTCGGAATTGAGAAAAGCCCCGGTCAGCGCCCTGCGAACAGGGCACCGGCCGGGGCTTCACCCCACTTCGGTTCAGGCAGCGACGACGTCCACCGCTTCCGCGGGCGCCTTGATGGTCACCCGCTCGGTGGGCACACCGGCCACCGACGTCACCGACACCGAATTGAGCATCGGACGGCGCACCGGCGTCGGTACCGGTTCGCTCGCCGCTGCCGACTCGGCCAGTTCGGCCAGCGACAGCTCGTCGCTCACTTCGCGCATGAGCTCGGACATCCGTACGTCCAGCGCGTCGCAGATCGCGGAGAGCAGCTCGGAGGAAGCCTCCTTCTGCCCCCGCTCCACCTCGGAGAGATAGCCGAGCGAGACTCGGGCGGACGAGGAGACTTCGCGCAGAGTACGGCCCTGGCGCTGGCGCTGCCGACGCAGCACGTCACCCAGCAGGCGACGGAGCAGAATCATCGGTGGCTCCCTCCTCGGACCGCGTAGCCGCATCCTTCACGCCCCACCGTACCGCCTCGCGCTGCGGCCGTGCGGGGAGCGATGTCGTGTTCACTCAGGGCTGCAAACATCAATCCCCCCCGTTGTGTTCCGTATCCTGTGCCCGCGCATTTCCCGAGAGTTCCTCACGGAGCAGTTCCAGCACGCTCCGTACGCTCTCTCTACGGATTTCCTCGCGGTCGCCGTTCAACCTCAACGAGACCACTTTCCCGGCGCGGGCGCTCGTCGCGGCCGGTCCCGCGACCGCCACGTAGACCGTTCCGACGGGCTGTCCGTCCTGCTCCGTGGGTCCCGCGACCCCGGTCGTCGAGACGCCCCAGTCGGCGCCGAGCCGGTCCCGCGCACCGGCCGCCATCTGCAGCGCGACCTCGGGATCCACCGCCCCGCGCTCCGCGAGCAGGGCCTCGTCGACGCCCAGGAGCTCGTGCTTGAGGACCGTGGCGTAGGCGGTGACCGACCCCAGGAAGGACACCGAGGAACCGGGCGGCCCGGTGAGCGCGGCGGCCACGAGGCCGCCCGTGAGCGACTCCGCGGCGGCGACCGTCTGCTCACGCTCCGCGAGCAGCGCCAGCACCCGGACGGCCTCCCTCATCGCGTCGCCGTCTCCGACCGCGCGGCCGCCCGCTCCTCCGCGAGCCCCTTGCGCCGCAGGACGACCGCCTGTCGCACGTAGTCCAGACCGGTGACGACCGTCAGCACGACGGCCAGCGCCATCACCCAGAAGCGGAGGGTGGCCAGCGGCCCGGTGAGCATGAGGACGTACATGCCGACGGCGGTTCCCTGGGCGAGGGTCTTCATCTTGCCGCCGCGGCTGGCGGGGATGACCCCGTGCCGGATGACCCAGAACCGCATCAGGGTGATGCCGAGCTCGCGGGCCAGGATGACCGAGGTCACCCACCAGGGAAGGTCGCCGAGCGCGGAGAGCGAGACGAGCCCGGCGGCCATGATCGCCTTGTCGGCGATGGGGTCGGCGATCTTCCCGAAGTCGGTGACCAGGTTGTACGTGCGGGCGAGGTGCCCGTCGAAGACGTCCGTGATCATGGCGACCGCGAACGCCGCCCACGCCCAGGCCCGCCACGCGGGGTCGTGCCCGCCGTCCTGGAACAGCAGGATCACGAAGCCCGGCACGAGGACGAGCCGGATCATGGTGAGGATGTTCGCGATGTTCCACAGGCTGGCCTGGTTGACGGCCGCAGCGCCCAGCTTGCCGCGGGGCGCCGGCCTACCGGTCCCGCCCGTCGCGGATGCCGGGACTCCGGTCATCTGCCCGCCTCCTCGAAAAGACACTCGGCCACCAGGTCGACGCCCTCCGTGCCGACGACCTTCGCACTGACCATACGGCCGGGGGCCAGGTCGGGGCTCGTACCGTGGGACGTGGTGAGGACCACCTGGCCGTCGGTCTCGGGCGCCTGGTGGGCGGCGCGGCCGATCCAGCCGTCCTCCTCGTCGAAGGACTCGACGAGTACCTCCAGGGTCTCTCCGAGGCGCTCCTCCGCGCGCTGCGCGGTGAGCTCCTCGGCGAGCCGGGAGAGGTGGGCGAGCCGCTCGTCGACGACCTCCTGGTCGAGCTTGTGCTCGTACGTGGCGGCCTCGGTGCCGTCCTCGTCGGAGTAGCCGAAGACGCCGATGGCGTCGAGGCGGGCGTGGGTGACGAAGCGTTCCAGCTCGGCGAAGTCCGCCTCGGTCTCGCCGGGGAAGCCGACGATGAAGTTGGACCGGGCACCGGCGGTGGGGGCCTTGGAGCGGATGGTCTCCAGGAGCTCCAGGAAGCGGTCGGTGTCGCCGAAGCGGCGCATGGCCCGCAGTACGTCCGGGGCGCTGTGCTGGAAGGACAGGTCGAAGTAGGGCGCGACCTTCTCGGTCGACGTGAGGACGTCGATCAGGCCCGGACGCATCTCGGCGGGCTGGAGGTAGCTCACGCGGACGCGCTCGATGCCGTCCACCGAGGCCAGCTCGGGCAGCAGGCTCTCCAGGAGCCGGATGTCGCCGAGGTCCTTGCCGTAGGAGGTGTTGTTCTCGGAGACCAGCATGACCTCCTTGACGCCCTGCTCGGCGAGCCAGCGCGTCTCGTTCAGCACGTCCGAGGGGCGGCGCGAGACGAAGGAGCCCCGGAAGGAGGGGATGGCGCAGAAGGAGCAGCGGCGGTCGCAGCCGGAGGCCAGCTTCACGGAGGCGACGGGGCTGGTGTCCAGACGGCGCCGGAGGGGGGCGCGGGGGCCGGAGGCGGGCGCCAGGCCCTCGGGCAGGTCGCTGGGGACGTTCTCGGGGGCGTCCACGGAGCCGTGGCCCGGAAGGGCCACGGTCGCGGCGGCCTCCTGGCGCTCCACGGGGGACAGCGGCAGCAGCTTGCGCCGGTCACGCGGGGCGTGGGCCTCGACGCTGCCGCCGCTGAGGATGGTCTGGAGGCGGTTGGAGATGTCGGCGTAGTCGTCGAAGCCGAGGACGCCGTCGGCCTCCGGGAGGGCCTCGGCGAGCTCCTTGCCGTACCGCTCGGCCATGCAGCCGACGGCGACGACGGCCTGGGTCCTGCCGTGGTCCTTCAGATCATTGGCTTCGAGGAGGGCGTCGACGGAGTCCTTCTTGGCGGCCTCGACGAACCCACAGGTGTTGACGACGGCGACGTCCGCTTCCTCGGCGTTCTCGACGAGCTCCCAGCCGTCCGCTGCCAAGCGGCCTGCGAGCTCCTCCGAGTCCACCTCGTTACGGGCGCAGCCAAGAGTGACAAGGGCGACGGTACGGCGTTCGGGCATGGACTCAAGACTACTTCGTCCCGGCCGTTCCCCCGTCGCGCAGGGTTCACCTGCGCGACAGAGGTCACATCACGGGGCTCAGCCGGCCTCGGGGTCGCCCTTGGTGTAGCTGAGTCGCTCGACCTGGCCGGATTCGAACTTGTCGGCGAGCTTCTTGCCGTTCACGTAGAGCTCGATCGCGCCGGCGTTGCCGAGGACCAGGTCCACGCGCTCGTCGTCCTGGAAGGTCTTGGACTCGCCCTTGAGGAGGAGACCGTCGAAGAGGAGCTTGCCGTCGTGCCCCTTGGCCGAGATCCAGCTCTTGTCGTCGATCGCGGAGAGCTTGACCGTGACCTTGTCCCGCGGGACCGCGGCGATCGCGCTCTCGGTGGGCTTGGGCGCGGCGGGCTTGGCCGGCTTCGGCTTGGCCGCGGAGGTGGCCTTCTCCGGGGCGGGGGCCGGGCCGCCGTCGGCCACGGTGGTGCCGTTCGGCGTCTCGTTGCCGTTGAACATCGTGAAGCCGACGAAGCCGACGACGGCGACGATGGCCGCGACCATCGCGGCGGTCCAGTTGGGCCGGCGCGGTTCGGGGCGGATGCGTTCCGCCTCGAAGAGCGGGGCGGCGGGGGTGGGCGCGGGACGGCCGCCGTGCTCGGCGTCGTACTGCTCGATCAGCGGAGCCGGATCGAGGGCGACGGCGCGCGCGAGGGTACGGATGTGGCCGCGGGCGTAGACGTCGCCGCCACAGCGCGAGAAGTCGTCCTCCTCGATCGCGTGCACGATCGGGATCCGGACACGGGTGGAGGCACTGACCTCTTCGACGGTGAGACCGGCGGCGATTCGGGCCTGCTGGAGAGCGCGACCGATCGAGTCCCGGTCGTCTGCCGGGAAGGTCCGGTCGTCTTCGGGGGAGTTGCCGATGGACACGAGAGCGCCTTTCGAGCGTGTAGCCACCTGCTGGACGTTCAGTCTATGGGTGGTACGAAAGGGTGGGGCAACCGGGCGGGTGCTGTTTGTACGCCATGAGGCTGGGACATCCTGCTGTCCCTTCCTCAACTTGACGTACGGCCAGGGGAAACGGTTGCCCTCCGTTCCCTTACGAGTGAGTCTCGGGCTGATCTCGATCGGGTACCCGGCTCCCGGAGGAGCCACACCCGCCGGGCCCCGTCCGGCGGACCGGACACCGCGGCCCCGGTCCGCGGGACGGGCCGCCCGCCGACCCGCCGGACGGGCTGCTCCCCGTTCCGCGGAACGGCCCCTGCTCCCCCGCCCCGCGGATCCCCCTACTCCCCGCGGATCACGGCGAGGACCCCGTCCAGCTCGTCCGGCTTGACGAGCACGTCGCGTGCCTTCGAGCCCTCGCTGGGTCCGACGATGTTGCGCGACTCCATCAGGTCCATCAGCCGGCCGGCCTTGGCGAAGCCCACGCGCAGCTTGCGCTGGAGCATCGAGGTGGAGCCGAACTGGGTGGAGACGACGAGTTCGGCGGCCTGGCACAGCAGGTCGAGGTCGTCGCCGATCTCCTCGTCGATCTCCTTCTTCTGCTTGGTGCCGACGGTGACGTCGTCCCGGAAGACGGGCGTCATCTGGTCCTTGCAGTGCTGCACCACCTGCGCGACCTCGGCCTCGGTGACGAACGCGCCCTGCATGCGGACCGGCTTGTTGGCACCCATCGGCAGGAACAGGCCGTCGCCCTTGCCGATCAGCTTCTCGGCACCGGGCTGGTCCAGGATGACCCGGCTGTCGGCGAGCGAGGAGGTGGCGAACGCGAGCCGCGAGGGCACGTTCGCCTTGATCAGACCGGTGACGACGTCCACCGACGGCCGCTGGGTGGCCAGCACCAGGTGGATGCCGGCGGCACGCGCCAGCTGGGTGATGCGGACGATCGAGTCCTCGACGTCACGCGGCGCGACCATCATCAGGTCGGCCAGCTCGTCGACGATCACCAGCAGGTACGGGTACGGGCTGAGTTCGCGCTCGCTGCCCTCGGGCAGCTTGATCCTGCCGTCCCGGACGGCCTGGTTGAAGTCGTCGATGTGCCGGTAGCCGAAGGCGGCCAGGTCGTCGTAGCGCAGGTCCATCTCGCGCACCACCCATTGGAGTGCCTCGGCGGCCTTCTTGGGGTTGGTGATGATCGGGGTGATCAGGTGCGGGATGCCCTCGTAGGCGGTGAGCTCGACCCGCTTGGGGTCGACCAGCACCATCCGGACGTCCTCGGGGGTCGCTCTTATCATGACCGAGGTGATCAGGCAGTTGATGCACGAGGACTTTCCGGAGCCGGTGGCACCGGCGACCAGGATGTGCGGCATCTTCGCCAGGTTGGCCATCACGTAGCCGCCCTCGACGTCCTTGCCGAGCGCGACCAGCATCGGGTGCTCGTCGCCGGCCGCGTCCGCGAGCCGCAGTACGTCGCCGAGGTTGACCATCTCGCGGTCGCTGTTGGGGATCTCGATGCCGACCGCGGACTTGCCGGGGATCGGCGAGATGATCCGCACGTCGGGCGAGGCCACCGCGTAGGCGATGTTCTTGGTCAGCGCCGTGATCTTCTCGACCTTCACGGCCGGGCCGAGCTCGACCTCGTACCGGGTGACCGTCGGACCGCGCGTGAAGCCGGTGACGGCCGCGTCGACCTTGAACTCGGCGAAGACGTTGGACAGCGCGTCGACGACCGCGTCGTTGGCGGCACTGCGGGTCTTGCCCGGCCCCCCGCGCTCCAGCAGGTCGAGCGAGGGCAGGGAGTACGTGATGTCGCCGGCGAGCTGGAGCTGCTCGGCCCGGGGCGGCAGGTCGGTCGGCTCGGGCGCCGGCTTCGTCAGATCGGGTACGCCTCCGCCGGTGCGGTCCTCCCCGCGGGCCGGCGGTACGGGCGCGGCCTTTCCTGCGGCGCCCTTGGCCTGGGCTTCCGCGGCCGGGGCTTCCGGGGCCGCGGAGGCGGCCAGGGCGGCGTTCCGCTCGGCGGTGACGTCCTTGGTCAGGTCGGCGACGAGCGGCGAGGGCGGCATGCCGTTCAGCACGGCGCCGTCGAGCGCGGCGGCGGCCGCCGCGGCCACGTCCACCGGATCCAGGCCGGCGCTCCGGCGGGTCGAGCGGCCGCGCCGTTCGAGCGTCTCCGCCTCGGCCCGGTCGATGTCGTACGGCTCCGCGGGTCCGGCCGAGCGGCGCCGGGCGGGCCGTGCGGGTCGCGGTCCCGCGTCCCGCCACTCCTCGTCGTACGCCTCGTGGTCCGGGCGTCCCCCGTACTCCTCGACCTCCGCCGGGTCGTACGGGAGTTCGATGATGCCCAGCCTGGCGCCGAGCGCGCGCAGCCGCTGCGGGATCGCGTTGACCGGGGTGGCGGTGACCACGAGCAGTCCGAAGACGGTGAGCAGCACCAGCATCGGTACGGCGAGGACCTCGCCCATCATGAAGACGAGGGGCTGGGACGCGGCCCAGCCGATCAGTCCGCCGGCGTCCTGCATGGCCGCGCTGCCGTCGCCGCGCCCCGGCGAGCCGCAGGCGATGTGCACCTGTCCGAGGACGCCGATGACGAGCGCGGAGAGGCCGATGCTGATCCGGCCGTTGGCCTCGGGCTTCTCCGGATACAGGATGAGCCGGATGGCGATCGCGCCGAGGAGCAGCGGCACGAGCAGGTCGAGCCGGCCGAAGGATCCGGTCACGAGCATCTCGACGAGGTCGCCGACCGGGCCGCGGAGGTTGGACCAGGTGCCGGCGGCGACGATCAGCGCGAGGGCGAGGAGGAGCAGCGCGAGCCCGTCCTTGCGGTGTGCGGGATCGAGGCCCTTGGCGCCGCGCCCTATGCTCCGGAACATCGCCCCGATGCCGTGGGCGAGGCCGAGCCAGGCGCCGCGCGCGAGCCGGTAGACGCCCCCGGTCGGGGACGGGGCGGGGCGCGGGGCGGCCTTCTTCGCGGCGGTCTTCCGCGCGGGCGGGCGCTTGGCGGGCGCGGCCTTCTTGGCCGGTGCCCTCTTGGCGGCCGCCTTCTTCGCGG
Source organism: Streptomyces sp. NPDC053513 (assembly GCF_044544765.1). Taxonomy (NCBI): domain Bacteria; kingdom Bacillati; phylum Actinomycetota; class Actinomycetes; order Kitasatosporales; family Streptomycetaceae; genus Streptomyces; species Streptomyces sp. NPDC053513. Next base: position 9,922 of record NZ_JBITXP010000012.1, on the reverse strand, counting down.
GCGGTTTGGCGGGGGACTTCACGGGCGCCGCTTTCTTCGCGGCACCCGTCGTCCGGCCGGCGCGCGGTTTCGCGGTGCCCGCCGTGCCCTGGGAACCCTTGCCGGACGTACGTGAAGCCATGATGCCGAGGTTACCCGTGTGAGGAGGGGCATGGGGAGCGCCCGTCCGCCTCACCCGTTCGTGTCGTCCGTGCCGCAGCGCGGTGCTGACGCCGCATCACGGCGTTCCCCGCCGGACGCGAACCCGGGTGACGGAGCGTCAGCTCTGGGCGGGCAGGGTCGGCGCGGCGCCCGTGCCCGGCTCCAGCGCGTCCAGGGCCCGGCGCAGCCCGGTGAGCTTGCGCTCCAGATGCGCGGCGGTGGCGACGGCCGCCGCGTCGGCGGAGTCGTCGTCGAGCTGCTTCGACAGGGCCTCGGCCTGCTCCTCGACGGCCGCGAGCCGGGCGGAGAGCTCGGCGAGCAGCCCGGCGGACTCCTTGCCGTGACCGCCCTCGCCGCCGCCCTCCAACTGCAGCCGCAGCAGGGCGGCCTGCTCGCGCAGCTTGCAGTTCTTCATGTAGAGCTCGACGAAGACGGAGACCTTGGCCCGCAGCACCCACGGGTCGAAGGGCTTGGAGATGTAGTCGACCGCCCCGGCCGCGTACCCCCGGAAGGTGTGGTGGGGGCCGTGGTTGATGGCGGTGAGGAAGATGATCGGGATGTCCCGGGTCCGCTCGCGCCGCTTGATGTGGGCGGCGGTCTCGAAACCGTCCATTCCCGGCATCTGGACGTCGAGCAGGATGACCGCGAAGTCGTCCGTCAACAGCGCCTTGAGCGCTTCCTCCCCGGACGATGCCCGCACCAGCGTCTGATCGAGCGCGGAGAGAATGGCCTCCAGCGCCAGCAGATTCTCCGGCCGGTCATCGACCAGGAGGATCTTGGCCTTCTGCACCATGCCCCGTCCTCCTCGTCCCGGCAACGGCTCTCCCCGGTCCCCCGAACCGGGGGAGGCACCGGGCGCCGCCCCAGAAGACGACTCCCTAGCGCCGTCCGTCCTTGTGCCGGTCATCGTAGCCGCACCCCGCCCGTCGCCACACCCTGTCACCGCGATGTCACTGTGCACGTATCGGCGCACGTACCGGAAACGCGGTGGGAGACCAGAAGGTTCCCCGTATCCGGCCCTCTCACACACCCCCGGCGACAGCCGGTCGACGGACCCCCGGCGAGCCCCGGCGGAGCCCGGGGGTCCGCGCCGCGCCCGGCGCGGACCCCCGGGGCGGAGTCACGCCCCCCGCATCCACTGCTCCATGACCGACAGCAGGTGATCGGGGTCGACCGGCTTCGTCACGTAGTCCGAGGCACCGGACTCGATCGCCTTCTCCCGGTCGCCCTTCATCGCCTTCGCCGTCAGCGCGATGATCGGCAGCCCCGCGAACTGCGGCATCCGCCGGATCGCGGTCGTCGTCGCGTACCCGTCCATCTCCGGCATCATGATGTCCATCAGCACGACCGCGACGTCGTCGTGCTGCTCCAGGACCTCGATGCCCTCCCGCCCGTTCTCGGCGTACAGCACCGCGAGCCCGTGCTGCTCCAGGACGCTGGTGAGCGCGAAGACGTTGCGGATGTCGTCGTCGACGATCAGCACCTTCTCGCCGGAGAAGTCGAACGTACGGCGCGGCTCGGCCTCCGGTTCCTCCCGGTCCGCCGCGCTCGGCTGCCCGGACTGCCCGGGAACCGCGCCCCGCACCCCGGACGCCTCCGCCGCGGCCTTCCGCCGGTGCCGGAACAGCGCCCCGGCCCCGGACCGCGCCTCCGTCCGTACGGGCGCCGGCGGGAAGTGCGGGTAGGGGTGCGCGGCACCGGCCGTCCCCTCCTCGGCCCCCTGCTGCGGATCGTCGGCGTCCTGCCCGCCCTGCCCGTAACCGCCCGCCGGCAGCTCCGTCGGGCTCAGCGGCAGGTAGAGCGTGAACGTCGAACCGCGGCCGGGCTCGCTCGCCGCGAAGATCTCGCCGCCGAGCAGCCGCGCGATCTCCCGGCTGATCGAGAGCCCCAGACCCGTACCGCCGTACTTCCGGCTGGTCGTGCCGTCGGCCTGCTTGAACGCCTCGAAGATGACCCGCATCTTGCTCGCCGCGATCCCGATCCCGGTGTCGGTGACCGAGAAGGCGATCAGATCGGCCTCCGGATCGCGCAGCGAACCCGCCTCCAGGAGCTGCTCACGGATCGACTGCGGCACGTCCGCGCCGGCCGGCCGGATCACCAGCTCCACCGCGCCCGTGTCGGTGAACTTCACCGCGTTGGACAGCAGGTTGCGCAGGACCTGGAGCAGCCGCTGCTCGTCGGTGTGGAGCGTGGCCGGCAGCTCGGGCGAGACCCGCACCGAGAAGTCGAGCCCCTTCTCCGCCGTGAGCGGCCGGAACGTCGCCTCCACGTAGTCGACGAGCTGGACGAGCGCGATGCGCGTCGGTGAGACGTCCATCTTGCCCGCCTCGACCTTCGACAGGTCGAGGATGTCGTTGATCAGCTGGAGCAGGTCGGAACCCGCGCCGTGGATCGTCTCGGCGAACTCGACCTGCTTCGGCGTCAGGTTCGTCTCGGCGTTGTCGGCGAGCAACTTGGCCAGGATCAGCAGCGAGTTGAGCGGCGTGCGCAGCTCGTGCGACATGTTCGCGAGGAACTCCGACTTGTACCGCATGGAGACGGCGAGCTGCTCCGCCCGCTCCTCCAGGACCTGCCGGGCCTCCTCGATCTCGGTGTTCTTCACCTCGATGTCGCGGTTCTGCCGGGCCAGCAGCTCGGCCTTCTCCTCCAGTTCCAGGTTGGAGCCCTGGAGCTCCTTCTGCCGGTGCTCCAGCTCCGCCGACCGCTCCTTGAGCTGCTCGGTGAGCTCCTGCGACTGCTTGAGCAGCACCTCGGTCTTGGTGTTGACGCTGATGGTGTTGACCGTGGTCGCGATCAGCTCGGCGAGCTGGTTCAGGAAGTCCCGCTGGATCTGCGTGAACGGCTGGAACGACGCCAGCTCGATCACGCCGAGGACCTTCCCCTCGAAGAGGACCGGCAGCACGATCACGTGCGCGGGCGCGGCCTCGCCGAGCCCCGACGAGATCTTCAGATAACCCGGCGGCACGTTGACCTGGATGGTCCGCTTCTCCTCCGCCGCCGTCCCGATGAGGGTCTCCCCGGGCCGGAACGAGGTCGGCATGGACCCGGCGGAGTATCCGTAACTCCCGCGCATCCGCAGCTCGTACGAGCCGTCGCCCTCGCCCACGAGCTCGGCGTCGCTGTTCGCGGAGCCCGTCGGCATGGCCACGAAGAAGGCGCCGTGCTGGGCCGAGACCACCGGCGTCAGCTCGCTCATGATGAGCGAGGCCACGTCGTCCAGGTCCCGCCTGCCCTGCATGAGACCGGAGATGCGGGCCAGGTTGCCCTTGAGCCAGTCCTGCTCCTCGTTGGCGAGGGTGGTGTCGCGCAGGTTGGCGATCATGGTGTTGATGTTCTCCTGGAGGGCCTGGATCTCGCCCGCCGCGTCGACACCGTCGATCTTGAGGTTGAGGTCGCCCCGGGTCACCGCCGTGGCGACGGCCGCGATCGCCCGCACCTGACGGGTCAGGTTCCCGGCCATCTCGTTCACGGACTCCGTCAGGTCACGCCAGGTGCCGTCCACGTCACGGACCCGGGCCTGACCGCCCAGCTGCCCGTCCGTACCCACCTCGCGGGCGACCCGGGTGACCTCCTCGGCGAAGTTCGACAGCTGGTCGACCATCGTGTTGATGGTGCTCTTCAGCTCCTGGATCTCACCGCGCGCGTCGATGTCGATCTTCTTGGTGAGGTCGCCCTTGGCGATGGCGGTGGTGACGGCGGCGATCTGCCGCACCTGGCCGGTCAGGTTGTCGGCCATGCCGTTCACCGAGTCCGTCAGATCACGCCACGTGCCCGACACCCCGGGCACCCGCGCCTGACCGCCCAGGATGCCGTCGGTGCCCACCTCGCGGGCCACCCGGGTCACCTCGTCGGCGAACGACGACAGCGTCGTCACCATCGTGTTGACGGTGTCGGCGAGCTCGGCGACCTCGCCGCGCGCCTCGACGGTGACCTTCTTCGTCAGATCGCCGTTGGCGACGGCCGCGGAGACCCGTGAGATGTTGCGCACCTGGCTGGTCAGGTTGTTGGCCATCAGGTTCACGTTGTCGCTGAGGTCCTTCCAGATGCCGGTCACCCCGCGCACCCGGGCCTGACCACCGAGGATGCCCTCGGTGCCCACCTCGCGGGCCACCCTCGTCACCTCGTCGGCGAAGTTCGACAGCTGGTCCACCATCGTGTTGACGGTCGTCACCAGCTCCAGGATCTCGCCCTTGGCGTCGACCGTGATCTTCTTCGACAGGTCGCCCATGGCGACCGCCGTCGTGACCTCGGCGATGTTCCGGACCTGGAAGGTCAGGTTGTTCGCCATCATGTTCACCGACTGGGTGAGGTCCTTCCAGGTGCCGGAGACCCCCTGCACCTCGGCCTGACCGCCCAGGATGCCCTCGGTGCCCACCTCACGGGCCACCCTCGTCACCTGGTCGGCGAAGCTGGAGAGCTGGTCCACCATCGTGTTGAGGGTGTTCTTCAGCTCCAGGATCTCGCCCCGCGCGTCCACGTCGATCTTCTGCGACAGGTCACCGCGCGCCACCGCGGTGGCGACCTGCGCGATGTTGCGGACCTGGGTGGTGAGGTTGCCGGCCATGCCGTTCACCGAGTCCGTCAGATCACGCCACACACCGGCCACGCCCGGCACCTGCGCCTGACCGCCCAGCCGCCCGTCCGTGCCCACCTCGCGGGCCACCCGGGTCACCTGGTCCGCGAAGGCGGACAGCTGGTCCACCATCGTGTTGATGGTGTTCTTCAGCTCCAGGATCTCGCCCCGCGCGTCCACGTCGATCTTCTGCGACAGGTCGCCACGGGCCACGGCCGTCGTCACCTGCGCGATCTGCCGCACCTGTGAGGTCAGGTTGCCGGCCATGAAGTTCACGGAGTCCGTGAGCTCCCGCCAGCGCCCGGACACCCCGTCCACCCGCGCCTGACCGCCCAGCCGACCCTCGGTGCCCACGTCCCGGGCCATCCGGGTCACCTGGTCCGCGAAGGACGACAGCTGCGACACCATCGTGTTGACGGTGTTCTTCAGCTCCAGCATCTCGCCGGCCACGTCCACCGTGACCTTCTGCGACAGGTCGCCGTTGGCGACCGCCGTCGTCACCTGCGCGATGTCCCGCACCTGACCGGTCAGGTTGCGGAAGGCCGTGTTCACCGAGTCGGTGAGGTCCTTCCACGTCCCCGCCGCGCCCGGCACCTCGGCCTGACCGCCGAGCAGACCCTCGACGCCGACCTCCCGGGCCACCCGGGTCACCTCGGAACCGAAGGCGGACAGCTGGTCCACCATCGTGTTGACGGTGTTCTTCAGCTCCAGCATCTCGCCGGCCACGTCCACCGTGACCTTCTGCGACAGGTCGCCGTTGGCGACCGCCGTCGTCACCTGCGCGATGTCCCGCACCTGCGTGGTGATGTTCCGGAAGACCGTGTTGACGGAGTCCGTGAGGTCCTTCCACGTCCCCGCCGCACCCGGCACCTGCGCCTGACCGCCGAGCAGACCCTGCGCGCCGACCTCGCCCGACACCCGGGTCACCTCGTCGGCGAACGTCCGCAGCGTCTCCGTCATCTGGTTGATGGTGTCGGCGAGCTGGGCGATCTCACCGCGCGCGGAGACCCGCACCTTCTGCGACAGGTCACCGTTGGCGACCGCCGTCGTCACCTCCGCGATCCCTCTCACCTGATTGGTGAGGTTCCCCGCCATCGTGTTGACGGAGTCGGTGAGGTCCTTCCACACGCCGGCGACCCCGGCCACCTCGGCCTGACCGCCGAGCTCACCCTCCGTACCCACCTCGCGCGCGACACGGGTCACCTCGGAGGAGAACGACGACAGCTGGTCCACCATCCGGTTGACGGTGTTCTTCAGCTCCAGCATCTCGCCGGCCACGTTCGCCGTGACCTTCTGCGACAGATCGCCGTCCGCGACCGCCGTCGTCACGAGCGCGATGTCCCGCACCTGCGCCGTCAGCCGGTTCGCCATGGTGTTGACCGAGTCCGTGAGGTCCTTCCACGAACCGGACACCCCGCGCACCTGCGCCTGCCCGCCCAGCTTGCCGTCCGTACCCACCTCGACGGCGACCCGGGTCACCTCGGAGGCGAAGACCGACAACTGGTCGACCAGGTTGTTGGCGGTGCGGGCGACCTTCAGGAACTCCCCGCGCAACGGCCGCACGGTCCCGTCCGCGCCCTCCGAACGCAGGTCCATCCGCTGGTCCAGATCGCCCTCGGCCACCGCCGACAGGACCCGCCCCACCTCGGACACCGGCCGGGCCAGATCGTCGACGAGCGCGTTCGCGGCCTCGATCGCCGCCGCCCACGCCCCCTCGCTGGCCCCCGCCTCGAGGCGCTCGGACAGCTTGCCCTCGCGGCCGACCACCCGCCGGACCCGCGACAGCTCCCCCGTCACGTGCAGCTGCCGGTCGGCGACCTCGTTGAACACGGCGGCGATCTCCGCCATGACCCCGTCGCCGGACACCGTCAGACGCCTGCGGAAGTTCCCGTCCCGCATCGACACCAGCGCGGCCAGCAGCCGCTCCAGCGCCGCCGCGTCCACCTGGACCGTCCCCCCACGGGAACGTCCGCCCCTCGCGCGCGTGCCACTGCCTCCGCCGCGCCGCGCCGCCGTGCCAGACTCCACCGTGTCCCTCCCGAAAGGGGTCGACCGTTCCGCTCCGGCTCTCGCCGTCAGCCTGCCCAGTGTTTCACCGTGTCCGAACCTGGCGATAACAGTTCGGCAGCTTCGTACAGCGTCCCTACCCTCTAGGGACGGAATCAACGGTGACCGGCATCCGCCCGGACAGCGAAGGTAAGTAACCTGGCATCCGGCTGTCCAACCGCCCCGGTCCGCCCGGCGGGGGCGGTGTGGCGTGCGCACGACCACCGGGCAGCGGGAGGGACAGACCGAGCATGGCAGAGCCGGGCGTCGAGACGCGTACGAGGAGTGCTGTGATCACCGCGCGGGCGACTGCCACCTTCGAGCCCGTCGGGCGGTCCGTCGCGGCCGCCCGCGCCTTCGTCCGGGACACCCTCCAGGGCTGGGGCCACCCCGAACTCATCGACGACGCCGTCGTCCTCACCAGCGAGCTCGTCACCAACGCCGTCATCCACGCCGGCACCTCCGCCGAGGTCCTCTGCCTCCGCTCCGACGACAGCGTCCGGGTCGAGGTCGCCGACCGCTACCCCGAGCGCGAGATCCCCGTCCAGGGCGGCCGCTCCCTCGGCAGCCCGGACCGCGAGAACGGCCGCGGCCTGCTCCTCTGCGCCGCCCTCGCCCACCGCTGGGGCGTCGACTACTCCCCCACCCGCAAGCACGTCTGGTTCCACCTCGACCTCCCCCAGCGCCCCGTCGGCACCCGCTCCGCGGGCCCCGTCCTCCCCGACGCCCTCCTCCCGGTCGCCGAGAGCCGCGTCCGCGTCGCCGTCGCCCAGATCGACCGCGGCGGCACCATCACCGCCTGGAACGAGGACGCCGAGGAGCTCTTCGGCTACGAGGCCGAGCAGGTCACCGGCAAGCCCCTCGGCGACCTCGCCGCCTGGCCCCACACCCCCGGCATCGGCACCGGCCTCGCCGAGGCCCTCCGCCTCTCCCGCTGGGAGGGCAGCTACGGCATCCGCTGCGCCGACGGCCGCGTGATCCCCGTCTACGCCTCGCACCTCCGGGTCCGCGACGCCCTGGGCGAGCCCTCCACCGTCTGCCTCCTGGTGCGGGAGCACGAGCGCGCCGTCCTCCAGACCCCCCAGCGCCCCGCCGTCGACCCGGGCGCCGAGAGCCGCACCACCGACCCCTTCGAGGTCTTCATCGGCTCCCCGGCCCCCGACGACCTCGACGGCCTCCTCCAGCGCACGGTCGAACGCGCCCGCGACATGCTCGACGGCGACGCGGCCTTCCTCCTGCTCGCCACCGACGACGAGACGGAACTGGAGGTACGGGCGACCACCGGCCTCCCGGCCGCCCGCCAGCGCTTCGCCCGCGTCCCCGTGGAGACCGGCGCCAGCCGCTACGGCTCCGCCCGCATGCCCGCCGTCCACGAGGACCTGGCCGCCGTCCCCGGCGCCGTCCCGCTCCTCGAAGGCACCGGCATGCGCTCGGTCGTCACCGTCCCGCTCAAGGTCGAGGGCCGGCTCACCGGCTCCCTCGGCGTGGCCGCCGAGAGCGCGAACCGCTACTCCAACGAGGAGGCGCTCCGCCTCCAGTTCGCCGCCGACCGCATCGCCCTGGCCGTCGAGTCCGCCCGGCTCGGCGAACTGGAGCGGCTGCGCCGCGGCTCCCTCAGCTTCCTCGTCGAGGCCTCCGACCTCCTGGCCGGCACCCTCGACCGCGACCAGACCCTGGCCCTCATGGCCCAGATGACGGTCCCCACCCTCGCCACCTGGTGCGCGGTCTACACGATCGCCGACCAGGCCTCCGACCCGTACCTCTCGTACGTGCTCCACGAGGACGAGGACCGCATCGACGGCCTCAAGGCCCTGCTCTCCTCCATCGCCCCGCCGGACCCGGTGCCGACCCCCGGCGCCCGCGTCTGGTCCGCCCCCGGCGAGGCCGCGCATCGCGCCGCGCTGACCGCCTCGGTCCGCGCCCTCGACCATCCCGCGAGCCCGCTCTCCTCCGGCATCGACAACACCCTCGCCACGGCGAGCGCGGTCGCCGGCGAGACCGTCGTCCTGCCGCTGGTCGCCCGCAACCGGGTCATCGGCATGCTGACCCTCGGCAGGCCCTCGGAGGACCACTTCCGCCAGGAGATCCTGGAGCTCGCCGAGGACCTCTCGCGCCGGGCCGCCCTGGCCCTGGACAACGCCCGCCTGTACTCGGAGCGCGTGGCGATCAGCCAGTCCCTCCAGCGCAGCCTGCTCCCGCCCGGCCTCCCCACGATCCCGGGCGTCGAGGTCGACGTCATCTACCGCGCGGCCGGCGAGGGCAACGAGGTCGGAGGCGACTTCTACGACCTCTTCCCCATCCGGGACGGCGCGTACGGATTCGCCATCGGCGACGTCTGCGGTACGGGACCGGAGGCGGCCGCCGTCACCGGCCTGGCCCGCCACGCCCTGCGCCTCCTGGCCCGCGAGGGCTTCGGCGGCCCCGCCGTCCTGGAGCGGCTGAACGCGGCGATCCTCGACGAGGGCGCCCGCAGCCGCTTCCTGACGCTCCTCTACGGCGAGATGCGCCCGCAGGAGGACGGCTCGGCGATCCTCAAGGTCGTCTGCGCCGGCCATCCCCTCCCGCTGCGCCTCCGCCCGGACGGCACGGTCGAGCCCGCGGCCGAGCCGCAGCCGCTCCTGGGCGTCATGGAGGACCTGGAGCTGTACGAGCAGACGGTCACGCTCGACCCGGGCGACGTCCTCCTCTGCGTCACGGACGGCGTCACGGAACGCCGCGAGGGCTCCCGGATGCTGGGCGACGACGGCCTGGCCGAGGTCCTGAAGACCTGTACGGGCCTGACGGCCGGCGCGGTCGCCTCCCGTGTCCTCCGGGCCGTCGAGCGCTTCGCCCAGGCCCCCGCCTCCGACGACATGGCCATCCTCGCGATGCGCCTGCACGAACCGCACGACCACTGAAGGTCCCGGCGATCCCCCTCGGGGGTCGCCGGCACCCCGTCCGTACGACAACGCAAAAAGGCCCCCGCCACAAGGCGGGGGCCTTTTCACTTGGAGCCCTTTAACGGAATCGAACCGTTGACCTTCTCCTTACCATGGAGACGCTCTACCGACTGAGCTAAAAGGGCGGGTTGTTCGGCGGCGTCCTACTCTCCCACAGGGTCCCCCCTGCAGTACCATCGGCGCTGAAAGGCTTAGCTTCCGGGTTCGGAATGTAACCGGGCGT